>JAILRG010000138.1 GCA_024698325.1 Treponema sp. | reverse complement strand
TGAGCCTGGCTGCATACGGTCAAGAACGTTCTTTTCGATGAGGCGTGGAGCCTTGCGACCGAATACTTTTGCAGTCGTAATAACGATGTTTGCTTTTTCACAAACTTTAGCCTGAGCTTCCTTCTGTTTTGCAATCTGCTCCGGAGTAAGCTCTTTTGCGTAGCCCTGTGCAGTCTGACCCATTTCACCCAGGTCAATTTTTACGAATGAAGCGCCCAGAGACTTAACCTGGTCTTCTACAACCGGACGGGTATCGAATGCGTCAACACGGGCGCCCAGGCGTTTTGCAGTAGCGATAGCCTGAAGACCTGCAACACCGACACCAATAATGAAAACACGGGCCGGGTTGATTGTACCAGCCGGAGTAACCATCATCGGAAGGATTTTCGGGAGTTTGGCAGCTGCATTCAAAACAGCCACATAGCCTGCAAGAGAAGTCTGTGAAGACTGAACGTCCATCTTCTGAGCAAGCGTCGTGCGGGGAATCATTTCAAGAGAAACAGCCTGAATACCTTCAGAGGCAAATTCATTCAGCAAGTCCTTGTTGTTGAAGGGATCCATGTAGCTCAAATGCAGTGTATCTTTCTTAATGCCTTTGATGCTTTCAGGCTTCATGATGCGTACGATAATCTCGCTTGAGTCATAGGCATCTTCTTCTGCCGCAACAATGGTAGCACCGGCAGTCTTGTAGGCCTCATCGTTAAAGCCGCTTTTCAAACCGGCACCGGAAACGACTTTGATTTCAAAGCCCATGGACACCAGTTTCTTTACGTCATCAGGAATCAAGGCAACGCGTGTTTCGCGCTCGTCCTTTTCCTTACAGACCAAAACCTTTTTCATCAGTTTCTCCTTATTTTCAAAATTGCTTCTGTTTGTAGTAACTAGTATTATATAAATTGAATAAAAATCTTCAACAGAAAATCAAAAAATACAGAAAAATACAAAACTATTCCGGCTTTTTTCATAAAAAGCGGCAGAATGCACAAAAAAAGCGTATCTGCCAGCGCAGTCATGTGACTGTCGGTAGATACGCTTTTTCTGGCGGCGCCCGCTACAGGATGTAGCGGCTTAAGTCTGTATCAGCAACAACGCCTGTCAGCTTTTCGTCAACATACGCACTGTCGATGTTGATGGTCTCGCCGGCGTGCTCATCGGCCGTAAAGCTGATGTCTTCGGTCACCTTCTCCATAATCGTATGCAGGCGGCGTGCTCCAATATTCTCGCTCCGTGCATTTACGTCCTCTGCAAGGAATGCCATGCGGTCGATTGCGTCCTCGGTAAACACAAGCTTTACGTCCTCGGTTGCAAGCAGCGCCGAATACTGTTTTGTCAGCGCATTTTTTGGCTCGAGCAGGATGCGCTTAAAGTCATCTTTGCTTAAAGACTCAAGCTCTACGCGAAGCGGAAAGCGTCCCTGCAATTCCGGAATAAGGTCACTCGGGGCGGCAACGCTAAAGGCGCCCGCCGCAATAAACAGGATGTGCGTCGTATCCACAACGCCCCACTTTGTATTTACTTTGGAACCTTCAACAATCGGAAGAATATCACGCTGCACGCCTTCGCGGCTTACGCTCTGGCCGCCATGGCCGTCCTTGACCGCAATCTTGTCGATCTCGTCGATAAAGATAATGCCACTCTGTTCAACGCGCTCCTTTGCCTCATCGGCAACTTTGTCGCTGTCAATCATGGAGTCAAGCACTTCTTCGGTAAGCACCTTGCGTGCCTGCGAAATAGGCATCATCTTTTTGCGGTTGTTGCGTCCGGAAAGCAGGTTCGTCAAATCCTGCATTCCCGCCTGCAGATCATCCATGCTGCCGCCTGCAATAATCTCCATGCTGGGCATGCGCTGCGGACGGCGCACTGTCAGTTCAACTTCGCGGTCCTCAAGCTTTCCTTCACGGAGCATGGTACGGAACTTTTCGCGGGTAGGATTCGTCGGCTTCGGCTCCGTCTGTTTATCAGCAGCACTTACTGCATCTTCTGACGGGCTTACCGGTGTCGCAAACGGCGTAAGCTCCTTCTTTTCCTTTTTCTTCTTGTCGTCTTCGCCGCTTCCTGGAAGCAGCAGATCCAGCAGGCGCTCCTCAACTTTAGGGCCGCACTGCTCACGCAGCTTGTCTTCCAGTTCCTGCTTTACGTTATTGTAGCCGACAGCCATCAGGTCGCGGACCATGCTTTCAACATCGCGGCCTACATAGCCAACCTCAGTGTATTTTGTTGCCTCAACCTTGATAAACGGAGCCTTTACCAGTTTTGCAAGGCGGCGGGCTATTTCGGTTTTGCCGACACCAGTCGGGCCAATCATCAGAATATTTTTCGGCGCCACTTCGTCGCGGATGTCATCTGCAAGCTGACTTCTGCGCTCACGGTTACGAAGCGCAACCGCTACAGAACATTTTGCTTTATGCTGACCGATAATGTACTGATCCAGTTTTTCTACGATTTGCCGGGGAGTTAATCCTGTAAGTGCCATTACACTTCCTCCAGTGTGATTGTATGATTGGTATAGATACAGATGCTGCCTGCAATTCCCAGTGATTTTTCTGCAATTTCGCGGGCGGAAAGCTCGCTGCTCTCCAGATACGCGAGGGCCGCGGCATAGGCATAGTTTCCACCGCTTCCGATAGCGCAGACATCATTTTCAGGTTCAATAACGTTTCCATCGCCGGAAATCAGAAGGATTTTTTCGCTGTTCGCAACTAAAAGCATGGCTTCAAGCTTCTGATACATTTTTTCGGTGCGCCACATTTTTGCAAGTTCCACTGCCGAACGAAGCAAATCCCCGTTATATTCCTTGAGCTTTTCCTCAAACTTGTCAAAAAGCGTAAATGCATCTGCTACTGAACCTGCAAATCCGGTAAGCACCTTGCCATTGTAAATCTTACGAACCTTGCGGGCATTTCCCTTTACAACCGTATTTCCGGCAGTAACCTGACCGTCTCCGGCCATGGCAACCTTGCCGTTACGGCGGACTGCAACCACCGTCGTGCTTCTAATTTTTTCTCCCTGTTCCATTCTTATTTTCCTTTTGCACCCCCGTGGGGATGCGCTTTATTATACATTTCGATAAGCGACTGTGTATTAATGTGCGTATAACGCTGCGTAGTGGATATGCTCGAATGCCCGAGCAGCTCCTGCACCATACGCACGTCAGCACCATTTGCAAGCATCGCCGTCGCAAACGTATGCCGGAATGCATGCGGCGACACATGATGATTCGTTCCTTCCACACCAGAATACCGCGAAAGGATATAGCTGATACCGCCGACAGAAAGCTTTGTACCGCGCTGATTCACAAACACAGCCCGCTCCCGGTCTTTTTCACCAAACCGGGCTTTTCTGTCAGCAAGATACGCTTTTAAGGCTTTCTGCGCCTCTTCCGCAAAGT
Organism: Treponema sp.; assembly: GCA_024698325.1. Taxonomy (GTDB): domain Bacteria; phylum Spirochaetota; class Spirochaetia; order Treponematales; family Treponemataceae; genus Treponema_D. The sequence goes on along the minus strand of JAILRG010000138.1, from coordinate 8,814 downwards.
ACACCCAGCGGTCTTTTTTCCCCTTACCAGTCACTATAGCGCTTTCATATCCATCTGCAAAATCATCCAGCGTCAAAGATGCGATTTCACTTACACGACAGCCGCTCGAATACAGCATCTCAAAAAGCGCAGTATCTCGAGTCTGCCATAAAAGCTCATCGCGCAGCGGTTCGGCACAAAGTTTATCCACTTCTGCACCCGTCATAAACCGGGGAAGCCGTTTCGGAAGCTTTACAGTCTTGATTTCCAGCGCGGGGTTTTTCTGAATATACTGATTTTTTTTACAATAGGCAAATAAACTTCGCACGGCAGCAATAAAACGGTTGATGCTGGCAGACGCGCGATGAAGCTTTGAAAGATGCCCGATACACTGCCGTATATCTTCAGCTGTTATCTGAGTAATATCACCGGCAGATGAAAGCATATTCTCAAACTGCAGCAAATCATTCCGGTAACTTAAGACAGTGTGTTCAGACAGCCCGCGCACGGAGCCGAGATACAGAAGAAACTCATCAGTCGCTTCATGCACGGTCATACAAGGATTCTGCATCAGTCCTCGTCGCCGCCTGCAGGAATATCCGGAAGCTTTTCTGCCGCATCTTCCGCTGAATGCAGGTAATCGCAGTCCGGGTTAATGCAGGACTTATAGGTACCGTTCTTCTTGTCATATTTTTCTACCAGGAACCAGCCGCATTTTGGACAATACTGGTCGATGGGCTTAAAGTGCGAGATAAAACTGCATTTAGGATAATTGGTGCAGCCAAAGAATGACTTACCGCGTCCCTTACTCTTGCGTTCCACAATCTCGCCGCCACAGCCTTCAACCGGGCATTTTGCAAGCGGAATTGATTTTGTATTGTGGCACTCCGGAAAGCCCGAGCAGGCAAGGAAAAAACCGAACCGGCCAAGCTTTTTAATCATCGGCTTACCGCATTTTTCGCAGACCTGATCAGTCTCCTCATCAAGGAATCCTTTTACGCTTTCTGTCGTCGCGTCGACTTCTTCCACCCGGTGTTTAAACGGCTCGTAAAAGCTTCCAATCATCGTATTCCAGACAAGCTTATTCTGCTCTACTTCGTCAAGCTTGTTTTCTACATCTGCCGTAAAATGCTCGTTTATGACATCCGGGAATGCCTCTACAAGAATCTTGCATATCATCCGGCCAAGCTGCGTAGGAACGAGCTGTTTATTGCTTCTGGTAACGTAATAGCGGTCTAAAAGCACCGAGATAATCGGCGCATATGTTGAAGGCCGGCCAATGCCTTTTTCTTCAAGCATGCGGACAATCGAAGCATCGGTATAGCGCGCAGGACCTTGCGTAAAATGCTGCTCAGGATAGAACTTATGCGCACTGTCAAGCACCTCATCCTGCTTTAGTGACGGGAAACTTCCGGTCACATCTTCCTTTGAAGAAAGCAGCTTGATAACCGCATAAAAGCCCTTTTCGATAAGCTTTGACGCGCTTACACGGAACAGCGCCTCTCCTGCGCTGATATCAACACTCGTAGTGCGCGTCTTTGCGTTAGTCATCTGGCTTGAAACAAAGCGCTCCCAGATGATTGTGTACAGGCGAAGCTGATCACGGCTCAGATACTCTTTTACGCTGTCGGGCGTATATGTCACGTAGGTCGGGCGGATACATTCATGCGCGTCCTGTGCACCCTTACCGACAGCATACTCAATAGCATTTTCGGGAAGCGCATCCGGATAATGCTCCGAAAGCCAGCTGCGGACATCATCAAGGGCTGTCTGGGAAATACGCACGCTGTCAGTACGCATGTACGTAATCAAACCAATGCGGTTCGAGCCCATCTGAATGCCTTCATACAGCTGCTGTGCAATCTGCATGGTTTTGCGTGATGTAAAGCCCAGACGGTTTGCTGCGGACTGCTGCAGCTTTGACGTAGTAAACGGCGGCTTAGGACGAACCGTCTTTTCTGAGTACTTTATATCGCTTACCTTGCATTCACTGTTCTGAATCTCCGCAATAATGTCCTTTACGGCCTGTTCATTTTTAAGCTCAGGCTTTGTGCCCTTATACTGCACCAGCTGGGCGGTAAAAGTCTGCTTTCCTTTTGAAAAATCTGCCTCAAGCGACCAGTATTCTTCGGGTATAAAATCCTCAACTTCTTTTTCACGCTCGCAGATTAAGCGCAGCGCGACCGACTGAACGCGGCCGGCAGAAAGACCGTTCTTTACTTTTTTCCAGAGGAGCGGGCTTAAATTGTAGCCGACAAGGCGGTCAAGTACGCGGCGAGCCTTCTGCGCATTCACCTTGCTTTCCTCAATCTCGCCGGGGTGCTTTACGGCCTCTTTTATCGCAACGGGAGTAATTTCGTTGAACACAATGCGTTTAATATCCGCATCCGTCTTATCTTTAAGGGCATTGTTCAAATGCCACGCAATGGCCTCTCCTTCGCGGTCGTTATCGGAAGCCAGCAAAACGTGCGTGCTTTTTTTTGCGTCCTTCTGCAGTTCCTTTAACAGCTTTGATCTACCGCGCACGGTTATATATTCAGGCTGAAAATTGTCCTCAATATTGATAGCCATACGGCTTTTAGGCAAATCAATAAGATGCCCCATAGAAGCCTTTACGGTGTAGCCCGGGCCTAAGTATTTCTCGATTGTGGTTGCCTTTGCAGGAGACTCCACAATCACAAGTGTAGATTCTTTTGATGCGGTTTTAGATTTAGCCATACTACCCTCTTACAATAAGTGCATCTGAGCATCTGTTTTGCAGAACGCCGTTCCCGGAGCGCTTGCACGGCAGGCGCAGTATTCAGCGTAGTTTTGAATAACCGGAGCGCCATCAGAAACGTACTTTTCTGGATTGTTTTTTATTTTATACGATACATTGCGACCTTGTGCAAGCTGTATTTGAAGATTATCTACATTGTTACGCATTAAAATCTGAGATTCTTCTGAAAATGCGGCAGAATGGAACAGGACATCCCTGCCATACTCAAGTGCAAACTCCGCTGTCAGAAGCGCGCCGCTTCCAGCCGGAGCCTGAATCACAACGGTCGCTTCCGAAAGAGACGCGATAATGCGGTCGCGGTGCACAAAGCGGAAGGCTGCGGCCGGGGTTCCTGGCGTATACTCGCTGACAATACAGCCGCCTTTTTCGATTATGCTCCGGGCAACTCTGGTATGGGAAACCGGCGTTATGGTATCAATGCCGCTTGCAAGCACGGCCGCTGTCATACCGGGAGCCGCTGACAGCGCACCTTTATGCGCCTCAACATCTATTCCATAGGCAAGGCCGCTTACCACCGTACAGCCGGCAGCAGCAGCTTCCGCCGCAAAGGAAAAGGCGGCTTTTCTTGCAGAGGGAGTCGCGCGGCGCGTTCCTACAACAGACACGCAGGGCACATGCAGGCAGGAAATATCGCCGCGGCAGAAAAGCGCATACGGCGCATCAGAGATTTCCCGCAAAAGCGGGGGAAAATCAGCATCATCAAAAAAAACAGAACGAATGGAAAGCTTTGAAAGAAGATAGAATGCCCGGCGGGCTTTTTCGTAGGCAGCCTTTCCGCCCCAGCTAATCCGGCGGCTTAACGGCCGGGCAACTGCAATGGAAAGATCAGAAACGGAACAGGAAGCCAGAGCCTCGGCATCGGGAACAGCTTCCTGCAGCAGCAGTTTTTCTTTTGTCGTAAGGAAGCCTGCCTCTGCAAGCAGAAGCCGCTTAAAAAGCTCATGTTCGCTAACAGGCAAGTCATTCCTCCTGAAATCAAAGGGTTTGAAACGATATGGTGCGAAACGCTATTTTCCGTACGAAACATCAAGAACGATTTTCTTGTTTGCTTCCGCATCCCGTTTTTTCTGCTCACTCTTTGTCGTAGCCAGAATCTTATCGTACAGCGCGACAGCCTTATCGTACTGGTAGGTAACGTAGTAAGCTCTCGCAAGGATAAACATCGCGTCGACGTTTTTTGTTTCGATAGTCAGAAGCTTTTCCAGATGAGGAATCGCTTTTTCGCAATCGTCAAGTTCAAATACATACAGAACGCCAATTCCGTACAGCGCACGGGCATACCGCGGCTCAAGTTCCAGCGCACGGAGATACCCGCTCTCTGAAAGCTTTAAGTAATTATAGCGTTCTGCGGTATTTCCCGTAGCATTGTAGTCAAGGGCAGCTTTTGCCATGTACCCCGCACAAAGTCCGACATAGTAATACAGGTTCTGGTTTGCCGGATAATACTGAATTGCAGTCTGAAACGTCTTGAGCGCCTCGCCATACATTTTCTGGTCAAGATAGCGCGTTGCAAGCAGCTTGTACCAGATACCAACCTGGCTGTTGGCAAGCTGAATATCGACCACCCTGTCCTGGTACTTTTTTATGGCTTCTTTCAGTTCTTCCACTGTCGTGGGACTCTGCGTCACTCCTTCCTCAAGCTTCTGCATACGGATGATAGTCTTAGATGAGCGCTGACAGCCGCACAACGTAAATACGGCAAAAATTACCAGCAGAATGCTTTTTCTTGTTTTGCTCACTTTTTTCCTCCCTTTCCATGCCCAGGAAAATATGCGTGATGACCTTCACGAAGCTGTCTGTCATCAACATGTGTGTAAATCTGCGTAGTCGCAAGATCTGAGTGTCCCAGCAGTTCCTGTACAGACCGCAGATCTGCGCCACCTGCAAGCAGATGAGTAGCAAAAGAATGCCGCAGCGTATGCACTTTCGCATGTACGCCGGAAATCGCCTCCAGCTCCTTAAAGCGCTTCCAGATTCCCTTGCGGCTCATCGGCTCGCCCCTAAAATTAACAAATACCTCTGCGACAGCCCGGCTTCCGACAAGCGCAGGACGCACAGTGTCAAAATATTTCTGGAGCCAGTCTCTAGCGGCCTCGCCAAACGGAATCATGCGCTCCTTATCACCTTTTCCATGCACAATCAAAAGCCGTTCGCTCATGTGCACGTGCTCTACGACTAAAGACGAAGCCTCGCTGATACGAAGCCCGCAGGAATAAATCAGCTCAAACATCGCCCTGTCACGAAGCCCCAGCGGTTTAGTAACATCAATGGCGGAAAGCAGGCTTTCGACCTGCTGCAGCGAAAGAACCCGGGGAAGCGCACGGCTTGCCTTCGGGCGGTCAAGCTCCGCGGCAGCATTCTCTTTCCAGATTCCAAGCCGGACAAGATAGGAACCAAATGCCCTAAGCCCGGAAATATCTTTCGCAATCGTAAGCTCATCGCTTTTTTCTTCCGTGCGCCGCCAGATTAAGTAATGTACAAGGATTTTTTTTGTCACCAGGGCAAGCTTTACCTCTTCCTTTTGAAGCCAGAGCAGAAAAAGCTTTGCTGATTCTGCATAAGTCTGGCAGGAAAGGTCGGAAAGCCGCTCAACGGTCAGTAAATCCGTGTAAAACTGGGAAATCAGTCCGTCTATCGTCATACGAGCGCATACCGGCGGAAGCTTATTTTCCGCCCAGATTTATTCCGCGCGGCAGATTTGACGGGCTGCGCCAGACTGCCGGCTTTGAAAGATCCCCGTCATCACGGAAACCGGCGGGAGCATAAATACCGCGCGAAGGTGCAGTGCGGCTCATGTCGGCACCAAGCGTGCCTTTGGGCGTTGCGGCATTACCGGCATCCTTTACGCCAGCTCCGCTATCGTCCGGAAACAGACCGGGCTGTTTTGCGGCAACAGGTGCCTGTTCCTTTTTAGGCGCGAACATCCGCTCAAAGACAGCATAGTCCATGACGTTGCTGTCCTGTTTTTCCGCGGCTGCAGCTGCAGGCTCCTCAGCAGGAAGTCCAGACTCAAGCTCCGCGCTCTTTGAGGCGTGATTGAATCCGGTCGCAATGACGGTAACGCTTACAGAATCTCCCATATTCGGATCTATCACCTGGCCCCAGAACACGCGTACATTCGGGTCTGCGCTTGCAGTAACAATCTTTCCGATTTCGTCAGTCTCCGCGAGCGACAGATCTTCGCTTGCGCAGATATTGATGAGCACATTCTTTGCGCCGTCAATGCGGGAATCTTCAAGCAGCTTGTTATTGATTGCAGCTGTCGCCGCATCGACTGCACGATTTTCGCCCTCGCCAATACCGATGCCGAGGATTGCGTCCCCCTGTCCCTTCATGGCAGTAGTGACATCGGCAAAGTCCGTGTTTACATCACCCGGCTGCGTAATTATGCTGGAAATGCCCTGTACGCCCTGGCGCAGGACATCATCTGCTACGAGGAATGCCTGGCGAATCGGAGCCTTTTTGTCCACAATTTTTAAGAGCTGCTGGTTCGGAATGACAATCAGCGCATCAACTTCTTCGTGCAGCTTTTTTATGCCTTCCTGAGCCTGCTGCATGCGGACTCTGCCTTCAAAGTCAAACGGCGTCGTTACGACACCGACGGTAAGCGCTCCCAGCTCGCGCGCAATTTTTGCAACAATCGGCGCAGAACCGGTACCGGTACCACCGCCCATGCCGGCGGTTACAAAGACCATGTTGGCGCCTTTCAGGATATTTGTAATTGCCTCAACGTCTTCTTTTGCAGATTCCTCGCCTACCTCAGGCTTACCGCCGCTACCAAGGCCACCTGTCACTTTCTGTCCGATCTGAACACGGCACTGCGCTTTTGACTTTGCCAGGGCCTGAAGATCCGTATTGATGGCAATAAAATCCACATTCTGGATATTTGCGTCAATCATGCGGTTAACAGCATTGCTTCCACCACCGCCGCAGCCAATGACTTTAATAACCGTAGGGCTTGCTGCGTTTAATCCATTGCCTGAATCATTTACAACAGTGTAATCCAACATAATGTCCTCCCACCATGCAGAATCCCCTTTCTGCATCCAAATATTGCAATTTCTTAAAAAAACATTTTTTTAAGTTTTTGGAAAAATCCGTCACTATCATCGTCACCGCCACTTCCTTCTGAACGGCGATGCGTTTTCTTGTCATTTTTACCCAGCACCAGCGCTTTGTTAGCAGTTACAAGGCCTACGGCAGTTGCATATTCCGGAGTGCGATACTGCTCTTCGATGCCGCCAAAGTTTCCGGGGAAGCCCACTCTTACAGACGATGTTCCGAACACCGTCTCTGCAAGTTCTACTGCGCCTGGCATCTGTGCGCCGCCGCCAGTAAGGATGATGTTTCCTGCAAGCTGCTTTACGCTTGCCCGGTGCATCACCTCCTCCCGCACCATGGTAAAGATTTCTTCCATGCGCGGCTGAATAATCTGACACAGCTCGCTGCGAGTTGTCTGTTCCGGCTCCCGGCCTGCAATACCGGGAATAATCACTTCCTCGTCCTTGTCCAGCAGGTCAAGCCAGCAGCAGCCGCTTTCAACCTTAATTCGTTCCGCAATTGCTGTCGGCACGCCCTTTACAATTGCAATATCGTTTGTAACAAGGTTTCCGCCAACAGGAATGGATGCAGTACAAATCGGTGCATCATGCAAAATAACCAGCACATCTGTCGTACCGCCGCCAAGATCGATGATGATGGAGCCAAGGTCTTTTTCTTCCGTATGCATGACAGCTTCAGCGCATGCAAGCGTTTTTAGCATAACCCGATCCAGCTGATAGCCGGCGCGGTTTACGCAGGAAGTAATATTTTGAATTGCCGTCTTCGAGGCAGTGACAATGTGAACTTCTGCCTCCAGACGAACTGCAATCATGTTTATCGGGTCTTTGTAGCCAGGGTTTCCGTCTACAATGTATTCCTGAGGAATGACATGCAGCATTTTCCGGTCCATCGGAATCTGCACCGCATTGGCAGCCTCAAGCACGCGCTCGACATCAGCCTGCGTAATTTCCCGGTCACGCTTACCATGCGCAGAAACCGCAACTACGCCCTTAGAGTTCATGCTTTCAATCTGAACGCCGCCAATTCCGGTAATACAGGATGTCACTTCGTAACCGGCAATCTGTTCAGCTTCTTCAATGACAGACTTTATACAGTCCATGGTCGCTTCGATATTGACGATTACGCCGTTTCGAAGCCCGCTCGATTCTTTTTTTGCGACTCCAATGATTTCAATAACATTATCTTCGTTAATTTCACCGATAACGGCACGGACAAAACTTGTGCCTATATCCAGACCAACGATAATATCCGTCAACTTTTTTCTCCCAATAGTGCGTCCCGTTCCCGTGCTCTGTATGAAAACGACCCATAACGCAAATCTATTTCTGCAACATCAGGCTCGATAGCATTCACGACATCAAGCATGACTATCATATACTGCAACGCGTCTTCATTCAATTGCCTGTCTGTTAAGATTCTCACTTTTGAATGAATCGGGTACAGGACAAGCTCATAATTACCGTATTCTTTCGGCACCACATGAATCTCGCTTACAGCGGCAAAATAATCCTGCGGCAGCGCCTTTATTGCCGCAATCTGCTCCATAAGCCCAAGATACTTTTGCGGAATGCGCATGCCTTCAGGAATATTCTCAACCGGAATGCCAGACACAAGCGGAAGCCTTCCTGACGAGGCCTGCGCACGGGTCGCAGGAAACAGGACTCCATGCTTATCCAGCTGCACCGGTACCGTGCGTTCCCCTAACGAAACGAAGGTCATCGCGACAGGCGTCCGTTCCACAACCTTTATGAAAACACGATCCGGGAACCGCTTAATCACCTGGGCATCTTCTATTCCCGGGACAGAAGCCACAAGAGACTGCGCTTCCTCGCGGTTAAACTGCATCCAGTTTTTATTGACGACAGGAGCAATCACCGTGCTCATGTCAGTTACCGTATAATTTGAAAGGCCATGCCAGGCAATCTTTACCGCTCCCATGCAGGGGACAATAAAGAAATAGGCAAGCGCCTCCACAACAAGAAGCATACACAGGA
>JAILRG010000096.1 GCA_024698325.1 Treponema sp. | reverse complement strand
GGGGAAAGAAAAGGCAGCACCTAAAAGTGCTGCAAGCAGAATAAGAGAACAACGTCGTGTAAAGGTCATGCCCTTATCCTATCGCTTCTTAAAAAGAAAGGCCACCCCCACCCGTTAGTTCCCCGTGGGAGCCACCCCCAGGAAGCATCTCCGCAGCGCCCCCCCCGGCAGCATTTCCTCACCGGGGCCACTGCCCGGCGGGGAGCGGACAAAGCCTTGCTTCTCCCGTCCAGGCTGTCAGCTTAGGCCCGCAATAGCCGTTCCCAGCGTGATGTCGTCGTCCTTGCTTACAATCTCATAGAAGATGCCGCGCTCACGCCACAAAAGTTCTTCAAGGTAGCCTTCGGCGCGCGAACGCAGATGGTGCGTCTTAAAAAACGTCGTTCCGTTACAGAGCATGCAGATTGGGCGGCTCGCATCCTTTCCTTCGCCGCTCTGAACGGCACAGGCAGTAAGGATATTCGCTGCATACCAGGCAGAGCGGTCTACAAGCGCGTCCAAAAGCTCGTACACAACGGCCCTGTCAGCTTCATTTTTTATGCAGTCAGCGATACACCCCGCCTTGCGCGGTGCATACAAAAAGCGGTCGGCATCAATAAGCGTAAGAGATGTAAGCGCACGCAAGGAAGCGGCGGTTTCTTCGCTTACCAGCGCATCACGGGCAGCTGCATGGAGCATTTCGAGTGCAACAGGCCCCAGATAGGCGCCCGAGCAGCATTTTTCAAGCTGATACTCACCCTTATGCTGGCTTTTTGCGTCCATCGCTTCGTCAAAGTCGCTCCGGGCAAAGCCGCCAGCCTTACCGCTTTCGCATACCACAATCTGTTTTTTAAGCGCCCGTCCGTCAAAGCTTCCTTCCGGCTGAATATAGGCGGCGTTCATGCCGGTGCCTAAGATAAAGCCGATGTAACTTGCATAGGAAACGCCCTCCGGCACCCCTGCCGCACCGGCAAGCAGCGCGGCGACCGTATCGTTAATGAGCGCGATGTGGTCGATTTTTGACCAGCCGCGGCTTTCGAGCGTTGCCTTAAGGGTCGCGCCCACCGGGCAGCCAACTACCTCACCTGCCTTGATTTCCTTGCTGAAGGCATTGGGAATGCCGTCACCGTCAGGCGTAATCTTCATGGAATAAGAAAAACAGAAGCCAATTTTTGACGCCTTGTTCTTTAAGTAGTCAATGTTGTCAGCAATGGCGTCAAAAAACTCGCGCTTAGAAAGTTCCCGCTCGACACCGGGCATTGAGGTTTTCCTAAAGTCACTTACAGAAGGAGTTCCGCAATCGGAAAAAGTCACCAGAGAGCTTCTGAAGTTCGTGCCGCCAGCGTCAATTACGATAACGCTTTCATTTTTCGGACTGTCAGCTGGAGGGAGCATCCAGGTAGGAATCATATCCTCATACGCTTTGTCTGGGTCCGAAAGCCCGGCGCGCATGTCTGCAAGGAGCGTGTCTACAATACTGCGCTTTTCCCCAGGAAGAGGAAAGCGGTGTTTTGAAAGAAAAGAAGTCACTGTATCTGTCATAGCCTAAAGTATACGCCAGGATTGCTTTTTCGCAAGGCAAGACGGCTAAAAAAAGCAGCAGCTGGCGAGAGAAGAAAGCTTTTACCGGTCAGCCAGATTCCGTACAGGGGGCAATGCTTCCTCCAGGTCATTGTACAATTTTTTATTTTATACAAAGTTTTTTTAAAGATTATATATAACAATTGCGTTCATGGCTTTTAGGTGGTATACTGAGCAAAATGGGAGGACACCCGATGCACCGAAGGTATTTTACTCGTTTGCGATTCGCCTTTCTTACCGGAAGTATACTTAGCCTGCTTGCAGCATTGTTCTGCATGCAGCAGTTCGCCAGAGGAGTTCTGAACGACACTATACAGATTGAAGCTCCGGCAAAAGTGTCTCACCGTATTCTTTTCATCTCCTCCTATGATCCTCTCTATTTTACCTATGAGTTTCAGCGCAAAGGCATAGAGTCCGGCCTGTATCCAAGCGCCACAGAATATGACGTCGTCTACATGGATACAAAAAACTACGGCACGCCAAAAGACATTCAGGCATTCCATGATTTCTTAAAAAAAAGGCTTTCCGAAACAAAGCGAAGATATGAGGCGGTGCTGATTGGTGACGACGCCGCGCTGGAATTCGCGCTCATGTACCAGAAAGAGCTTTTCCCGGAAATGCCCATCGTCTTTTTCGGCATAAACAATCTGGAGCTGGCAGTAAAGGCGGCACAAAATCCCTATATCACCGGCTTTTACGAGCAGAACTACCTGAAGCAGACACTCGACCTGACCATGCGGCTGTTCCCGGAAATAAAGCATTTTGTCGGCCTCCACGACCGCTCCGTAGCAGGCATTGCAGACTACGAGATTTTCTCCCTGTTCCCCGAGCAGTATCCTGACTTCAAATTCACGACGATTGACGTGTCAAAAATGACTCAGAGCCAGATGCTTAACACCCTTGAGCATCTCAGCGATGATTCCATTCTGATTTACATGACCTGCTATTCTGATGTCTGGGGCAACAATTACTCAATCCGCGACCGTACCCGGGCTATTGCCGAACACACAAAACGCCCTATTGTCCGCAACTACGTCTGCGTTGACAACATAAAGCTTTTAGGCGGCATTTACATGGATTTCGAGGTTCAGTGCAATATGGCAGCCCGCCTGGTTATCGACATCCTTAACGGCAGAAAAGTTGCCTCTATCCCCCTGCATCTGGAAACACCGCCGCGCGTAACCATAAACTATCAGCTTATGAAAGACTACCGGCTTGATTTTTCGAAATTGCCGCCGGAAACCGTTTTCTACAACAAGCCGGTCACTTTCCTGAGCCATTACGGTCCGATTCTGCCGTCAATCTCTCTGCTGGTGCTTGCGCTGCTTATGCTTCTGGCGATGACGTATACCGTAAGCCTTTCCAGAAAAGCAACAGAACGGGAGCTGCGCGAATCTCATGAAGAACTTGAACGCTCTCATCAGGAGCTGGAAAAATCCCATGAAGAATTGCGCTACCAGGCGGAAAACGACGAAAGCCTCGGCATCTTAAACCGCAGGGCGGCGACCGAACATCTTAACCGCATGCTTTCTCCGGCTGATGTCTATTCAATCATTATGGTCGACATCGACAGCTTTAAGGAGCTGAACGAAAGCTTCGGCCATCAGGTTGCCGACAGCATACTTGAGTATATGACAGCGGTTTTCCGGCGCATGAGCACCAACTGGCTTCTTGCACGCTATGGCGGAGATGAATTCCTGCTTATGCTCCCCGGGGAACAGCTTTCTCCGGCGCATCCACTCATAGAACGGCTCATGGATAATATCCGCGCACCGATTCCGTTAGGTGATGAGTCCATAAACATTACTGCCAGTATCGGCATTTCTGTTTCTGACGGAGAAACGACGCCCGAACAGCACATTCACAATGCAGAATCCGCAATGTATGAGGCAAAAAATCATGGCAAAAACGGCGCCGCACTGTACGATGAAGAGCTGAAGGCAAAAAGCCGTGAAGAGCTGCAGATAAAGGCAAAACTGCAGGAAGCGTTTGAAAACGACGGCTTTTACATGCTGTTTCAGCCGCAGATTTCCTCACAAACAAAGAAAGTCGTCGGCTACGAAGCCCTGGTTCGCATGAAAGAGCCGGGCATGTATCCGGGCGCCTTTATTCCTGTCGCCGAAAAAAACGGCTGGATCTGGCGAATCGGAAGAATCACTACCGAGCTGGTAATAAAACAGCTTGCACAATGGAAACAGCAGGGACACGAGCTGCATCCGGTGTCCGTCAACTTTTCGAGTAACCAGCTGAACGACCACGGCTATGTTGATTTTGTCATCAGCCTGCTCAAAACATACGATGTGCCGCCGGAGTATCTGGAGATTGAAATTACGGAAGGCCTCTTCCTTGAAAAAAGCGCGCTGGCAGACAAGATTTTCAACCGCTTCAAGGAAATCGGAATCCGCCTGCTCATGGACGATTTTGGTACCGGATACTCTTCGCTCGGCTACCTTTCGTATATACCTGTCGACGTCATCAAGCTGGATAAAACTCTTGTCGACACGTATCTGGTTACAGGCAAAGACTTCTTTATCCGGGACGTTATCCAGATGATGCACGATTTGGGTAAAGAGATGATTATCGAGGGTGTTGAGTATGAATGGCAGTTTCTGCGGCTGCGGGACTTCGGCGCAGACACCATTCAGGGATACTATTTCAGTAAACCGATTCCGCCGGAAGCGGCCATTAGTTTTACTGTTGCAGGCTGAGTCCTCGTGCCACTCAAAGAAAAACCGTTCCGCCTCTGGCTGGAGAAGCCGGCCGTCCAGACTAATAGCCCATACTACACATTTTTCTGCTCTCTCGGTATAATCATCCCCTATGGCCGCAGACCTTTCAAACCTTAAAAACGAACTGAATCCAGAGCAGTATGACGCCGTCATGACGACCGACGGCGCAATCCTTATCATAGCGGGCGCAGGAAGCGGAAAAACCCGCGTCATTACGTTCCGCATCGCACACATGCTCGACATCGGCATCCCTCAGAGCCAGATTCTTGCCCTCACCTTCACCAATAAGGCGGCTCGCGAGATGGAAAGCCGCATCAAGGAGCTGACAGGCAAAAAGCTCCAGAACCTTACTATTTCCACATTCCATGCATTCGGCGTAAAGGTGCTTCGGCAGGACATTACGATGCTTGGCTGGAGGGAAAACTTTTCGATTTATGACGAGACCGACCGGAACGCACTCATAAAGGACAGCGCGCTTGAGGCGCTTAAAAAGAGCGGAAAAGCAAGCGACAAGGCAGAGGATGTCGCGGCAAGCATGGACATGTACAAGATGGGCATGACGATAAGCGACATTAAGACCGGCCGAAAGAGCTTTTCCGACATCAGAAACGAGACCGAAAGAAATTTTTACAAGACGCTCTACACGCTCTACCAGGAAGGCTTAAAACTCTACAATGCAGTCGACTTTGACGATTTGATCGTACTTCCGATAAAGCTTTTTAAGGAGTACCCGGAGGTGCTGGCGCGCTACAAGGAGCGATACAAGTACATCATGGTCGACGAGTTCCAGGACACAAGCCATCAGCAGTACGAAATGATGCACATCCTGGCCGACAAGAATGTTGCTGTCGTCGGCGATGACGACCAGTCTATCTACAGCTGGCGCGGAGCAGACTACCAGAACATCATCAACTTTGAGAAAGACTTCCCCGGCATGAAGGAAATTCGCCTTGAGCAGAACTACCGCTCCACCGGCACGATTTTAGCCGCCGCAAACGGAGTCATCAGCCACAACACCAACCGCAAGGACAAAACACTCTGGAGCGGCAAGGGAAACGGTAAGCCGATAGAGATTTACATGCCCGATAACGATGTCGCCGAGGCTGAGTTCATCATCGAAAGCATACAAGGCATCTGCGTGGAAGAAAAGCGCAAGTACGACGACTTCTGCATTCTTATGCGCTCAAATTCGCAGAGCCGCGTGCTCGAAGAAGAATTTCTGAATGCAAACATTCCCTACCAGATGAGCGGCGGCACAAGCTTTTTCCAGCGGAAGGAAATCAAAGACATCATAAGCTACCTGCGCGTCATCTCGAACAACGACGATGACGTAAACCTGCTGCGCATCATAAACACGCCCAGACGTGGCATCGGACGAGTCGCAATCGAACAGCTGAACAAAGTGGCTGAGGCGCACAAATGCTCACTCTTCGAATCCATCAAGATTGTGCTCGACGCGGGCGAAGAAGAACAGGAAGAACATTTCTCCGATGCGGCAATCGCAAGCTTTGCGTCATTCCGCTCCCTTATCGAAAACCACAAGTCCATGCTCGGCGGCCGCGGCCTTTCTAAAAAAGTAAAGGCGCTTATAGACGAAATCCGCTACGAAGACTTTATCATAAGCGAAAACCAGAAAAGCGAAAAAGCCGCGCGCTTTAAGCTTCTAAACGTAGAAAGCCTTATAAACTCGATGCAGGCGTGGGAAGAAAACCCCGGCACCGAAGATCCCACTTTGTACGCGTACCTTAACCGCATTACGCTCCTAAGCCGCGACGACCTTGATGACGACGAACCGCAGGGCAAGGTCAATCTGATGACAATACATGCCTCAAAGGGACTGGAGTTTCCGGTCGTATTCATCGCAGGCACCGAAGAAGGCATTATCCCGCACGCACGAGCCGTTGAAGAAGGCGGCGACAACGCCGTGCAGGAAGAGCGCCGGCTTTTCTACGTAGCGATTACCCGCGCCCGAGAAAAACTCTTTATAAGCGCCTGTCGCGCGCGCCGCCGCATGCAGGCAAGCTGCCAGTGCGAACCAAGCCGTTTTTTGGACGAAATTCCGGCAAACCTCGTCGAGTACCACGAGCCGCAGAAGGCTGTATCTGCCGAAACGGCGCAGGACTTTTTTGCCAACATGAAAAAAAAGTTTACGCCCCCGATTGTCCCGGGCTTTCAGACGCATAAACGATAAAAAAGTCAGAATAAGATACAGACAGAGTTTTTTCCAAGTGATATACTCATTCGATTTTTATATTAGGAGGCATGAAAAAAGTACTTCCATGTACTTTTTTCATGTGCAGTTTTTGCCGTTGGCAAAAACTGCGTTATCGTACCTCCTGTACGACCGCTAACGCGGAGTTTTTATAGGAGTGTGTTATGTCACAACAAAAACAGGTTCTGATGCCAGCTGATAGACCTCCGCTGGCACGGTGGATCCCCTTGAGCTTCCAGCACGTGTTTGCCATGTTTGGCGCAACAGTTCTGGTTCCGTTACTGACCGGATTAAGCTCATCAACAGCCCTCTTTACTGCAGGTACCGGCACCTTGCTCTACATCCTAGTCACCAAGGCAAAAGTTCCGGCTTTTCTCGGCTCATCGTTTGCCTTTATTCCGGCTCTTATCGGAATCAGCCAGCAGTACGGCGTGGAGTATGCCATGGGCGGCGCCATCGTTACCGGTCTTTTCTACTGCGTCGTGGCCCAGATTATCCGCCTTTCCGGAAAAAACTGGCTCGACCGCGCCTTACCGCCAGTCGTCATCGGCTCTGTAATCATCGTAATCGGCCTTAACCTTGCGCCTACAGCAATTAACGAAGCCATGTACATCGGCTCAACAGGTGTTGCAGAAGACTACTCTCTTACATATCTGAGCATCGCCTTTGTAACGCTGACAATCGCCGTCATCTGCACGGTATTCGTCAAAGGCTTTTTCAGCACGCTTTCCATCCTGATGGGACTTCTTGGCGGCTATCTGTTTACGCTGATTATGGGCTTTTTCTTCCCCGATTACCATCTGATTGATTTTACGCTCGTAAAGGAAGCAAACTGGTTCGGCATTCCGTTCCTTCATGCTGACAGCACAGGGCATTATGCATATCTGGCACCAAAGTTCAATTTCATTGCAATCGTAACATTTATCATCGTCTCACTCGCAACAATCTGTGAGCACCTCGGTGACATGCTCTCTACATCAAAAGTCGTCGGCAAAGATTTCTACAAGGATCCGGGGCTGCACCGCACGCTCACCGGTGACGGTCTTGCGACAGCCTGGGCAGCAGTCTGGGGCGGCCCGCCGAACACCACCTATGGCGAAAACATCGGCGTTATGGCAATCACAAAGGTGTACTCTGTCTGGGTTATCGGCGGGGCTGCATTCATCGCCATTCTGCTGTCTTTCTGCCAGAAATTCGGCGCGCTGATTCAGACCATTCCGACTCCTGTACTCGGCGGCATCTGTATGCTTTTGTACGGATTAATCGCTGCCAGCGGCCTTCGCACACTCGTCGAAAGCCAGGTTGATTTTAAGGAACGCAGAAACCTTACCATCAGCTCCATCATTCTGGTCATAGGAATCGGTGGCGGCCTCCTGCAGTTCAAAGTCGGAAACCGCTTTATGTTCAGCTTAGGAGGCGTAGCATTAGCAACGCTTACCGGTATTCTTCTTAATATCATCATTCCAAGTAAGAAAGCTGCCGATAAATAAGGCATGAATTTCATGCCTGTACTAAAAAAGCCGCTGACAGCGGCTTTCACTCTTGCACTCGCAGTCCCGCTGGGAACAGTCTGCGGGTGCGTTTCTTCAAAAATAACTGAACAGACTGCCGCTTCAGAGCAGCAGTCTTTTATTTACCAGCCGGAAACAGATGCAGTGTCATTTAACGAAATCTGGGGCTATGTAATGATTGGCCGGGAAAAGCAGTTTTCACCCGACATGCCTGTCAGCGACATCGGCTATTTCGTCAATGCAATCGGCTTATACAGCGACGTACTTCCTGTCGCGCCAAGAAACCAGTATTTCGAAGACTACAAGGGACGAGTTCACGTCGTCACCAGCATCAACAGCAAAAGCCAGGCTCACCTGCTGCTCGATCCAAAACTACCGCTGCGCGAAAAAATCATAAGCGGCCTTGTTGAAAGCTGTAAAACCTACGAAGGGCTGCAAGTTGACTGGGAAGTCATCCCTGAAAAAGACGCCGACAACTTCATCTCGTTTCTAAAGGAAATCAAGGAAAGACTGAACGGAAAAATCTTCTCCGTCGCAGTTCGCGCACGCATTAAAACACTGCAGAATGACCCCTTTGATTATGCCCGGATTGCAGAAATTGCAGACCGAATGATTATCATGGCGTATGACGAGCACTGGTCTACCAGCACCCCCGGCGCAATAGCATCCTACGCCTGGTGCAAAAAAATAGTCGATTACACTGTCAGCGTAGTGCCTAAAGGAAAAATCGTCATGGGGCTGCCCTTTTACGGGCGAACGTGGGCTTCATACGACGACATCAACAAGGCTTTTTCCATGAAGCATATCGAGCGCATAAAACAGGAAAACTCGATTCACCATGCTGATATTAAACGGGAAAACGGGATTCCCTACTTTACATACGAGCATAAAACTGACGTTACCGTCTGGTATAACGACGCAATCTCCATCCATACGCTCTGCCAGCTCTACAAAGATACGGGCATTCCCAGCGTATCATTCTGGCTTATCGGACAGGAAGACCGGACTGTCTGGCAGGAATTACGTCTCTCTGAGAGTCAAAACTAACCGCATTCTAGAAACAGTCCGGTCTTTCTCTTTCATGCAAAGCTACAGCGTATACAAGGACCGGATTGCCTTTATCATATACTCAACATCTTTTACGCCCGCGGTTTCGTAGGGTGAATGCATGGCCCACTGGGCAAGTCCTATGTCCACACAGGGAATTGAAACATGATTCTGGCTGATGTTCCCTAATGTGCTTCCCCCGGCAATATTTGCATTATTCGTAAATACCTGATACGGAACGCCGGCTGCCTCGCACACAAGCTTAAAAAATGCAGACGTTTCTGCATCGGTAGTGTATTTCTGAGACGCATTGTATTTTATGACAATGCCACCGTTTATAAGAGGCCTGTTAACCGGGTCGGCTACAGATGCATAATTCGGATGAACGGCATGCGCATTGTCGGCGCTTACCATAAGGCTTTTTGAAAGGGCTATGCGGTATGATTCCCCCGAGCCTCCGATTTTATCAGAAATGCGCTCAAGTGTCTCCGACAAAAAGGTTGAGTCAGCGCCCTGCCGGCTAGAGCTCCCCACTTCCTCGTTATCAAACAGACAGTACACGGGAATGCGGCCAGTTTCCTGCGACAGCCGGTTTTCAGCCTGGCTATCAGGCTCAAGAGCGGAAAGAAACCCCTCAAGCGTCGTCCAGACACATTCAAGGTCATCCAGGCGAGGTGATGAAATAAACTCGCGTTCAGCCCCCCAGCGGCTTCCGGCAGAACGGCTGTACACATACAAATCAGCGCTCAGTATCTCTTCTTCAGGAACTCCGGCTTCCTCTGCCACAAGAGACGAAAGTGTCGCAGATTCCGAAAGCGAAAGTACCGGAGAAATCTCTGACTGCACATCGATTTTCCACCCGTCATTCGCTTCCCGGTTCATATGAATTGCAAGATTCGGAATCAAAAGAAGGTCACGGTCGATATGGACGAGCTTAGTGACGGTAGAAAATGGCTCTTTTCCGCGAATGACAATGCGCCCGGCAACAGAAAGCGGCCTGTCAAACCAGGGAGCAATGAGCATGCCGCCATATTTTTCGACATTGAGCGTAATGCAGCCCGCATGCTGCATTTCAGGATTTTCCTTTACCTTAAACACCGGGGAATCGCTGTGAGAAGCCGTAAGCATAAAGCCTGTTCCCGGCACGGCATGCTCCGGCACGGCAAAGGCAATAAGCGCAGAGCCGTTACGCTCAACAAAATAGCGCCCTCCTTTTTTCAGAACCCATGTTTCGCATTCATCAAGACGTGTAAAACCATGCTGCTCAAGAATAAGGCTCACATTATGCGCCGCATGAAAAGCGCTCGGACTTTTTGTAATAAAATCCAAAAGCTCAAGAATCGTATCGTGTATCATAGCCGGGATTGTAGCACAAGAACAAAAAAAAATCTCGCCAAGGATGGCGGTGCCCGCGCCCATGGACGGGCGTTAGACTAATGTGCGGACAGAAGCGAAGCTTCTGTCAAACAAAAAACCGCCATGGACGGGCGTTAAACAAATGCACGCCGAGAAATCGAAGATTTCTCGCAAAATAAAACCCGACAAGGATGGCGGTGCCCGGCGCCATGGACGGCGCTTAAAAAATTGCCTACCGAGTTTTCGAAGAAAACTCGAAAAAAAAATCTCGACATGGAAGTCGAGATTTTTTTCTGACCCATGGGCGAATCGAACGCCCGACAACCTGCTTAGAAGGCAGGTGCTCTATCCAGCTGAGCTAAAGGGCCAAAGGTGTTGTTACTATACCAAAGCTTTGCAAAAAGTGCAATAGTCTATTTCCAGATTGGAATCGTTCCCAAATTCAGAACCTTGCTGTAGGAAAGCGTATAGGTCGTATCCCGGGCAACGCCTACCGCAAAAAGCTGTACATAATACTTATTCTCTTCAGAAAAGCTCGAACTCATATAATAGTCGGAATCGCCGTCCTTAGGTTCGATATCAACGTTATCGTCATCGTTATCATCATTATCAAAAAAATCAAACGAATGAGTATTATCATACCGGTAAGGGAACACAAACTCATCCGGATACGTATCGGAAAGCGTAAACTCTGTTCCCCCATAAGTCCAGACTTCTTCATCAGTGGACGATGTGGTACAGGTGTAGGTTACCTGAGAGCCAGATTTATAGCCGATATAGAGCTTCGAATCATAATTATGAGAAATAAGCGCAACAGTTCCCGATGAATACGAAGAAGCCGTTGTGTCGTTTATGTTTTTTAGGCGAAGTCGTATCCGCCGGTCAGAGCTGGCAGAGGCTACAAATACATCGCCTGTTACAGCGTAATTAGTGCCGAGGGGCTGATACGTATACGTCGTAATCATCTTTGAAGCGGCACCAGCATTAGACGAAGTATCAGCCGACGTAATCGCTGATACCTGCGACTGCAAGGTAGTGTAATTGTTATAGATTTTATAATAGATAGCTGTTCCAAGAAAAATGAAGGAATCAGAACCATTTGAAGATTCTACAGTCCTAAAGTCAACAAAACAGTCACTTTCATTTTCCGTCTGATACGTCGGAAGATTGTACGTCTGGGTCGGTTCGTCAAGAGCATATACGACATCCAGACCGCACGAAACAAAAAACGCACCGGAAAACAGCAGCATAACAAATGTATACAATGCAAAATGATTCCCGATGCGTTTCATATCTGGTAAACAAGCAGTTTTCTAATCAGTTACAGTTTACTCTGCAGTTCCGTTTGCCTTAAATGCAATCAGACGGCTCTTTGCAAGATTTGCCCAAGAGCTTTCCGGATGAGTATCGGTAAGCTTTTCGTATGCAGCTTTAGCAGCAGCAACATTTTCAACAGCTTCGTTTACACGGCCAAGGCTGAAAAGAGCATGATCAACAAGCAGGAAATCTTCTGCTTCTGAAGCAGCAGTATAGTATGAGACTGCACTTTCCAGATCATTCAGTTTCTCTGAACACACAGCGGCATTAAAATATGCAAGCGGTGCGGTATATGCACCTTTCTTTGCGCGCGCGGCAGAAAGCCATGACTCGCGTGCTTTATCAAACTGGTTCTGCTGGAAGTAGATTTCTGCAGAAAGCATGTTTGCGCGGACACCAACAATACCGCCCTTCTTTGAAAAGGCTGCAAGAGCCTCAAGAGAGACATTTCCTAAAGATGTGATAGCTTCCTTTGAAGAAGCAAACAATTCATCTTCTACAGTAGCTTCCGCTGAATCAGAAGCAGCATCAGACAGAACTTTGCCAGCCTGTGATGTAAGTGAATAATAGATTTCATCAATCTGAGCCAGCCCCTTCTTTGTAGCGTGCTCAGAAACCAGCACAAATGCAGAAAGTCCTACAACCAGTACGACAACAACAATCAGTGCCGCTAAGAGAGGCTTACGCGCAGCAATAAGCTTTGTATTGATTTTCTCAGCAAGATTGTCTTCACGAATTACATTTTCAGCCATTATATTTCTCCTGTATCTAGCTTTTTATACTAAATCTGTATGTTGGAATACAACGTATTCTAACGTATATGCAGCTCGTTTAACAAGCGGGATACATAGGTTCTCTGAATGCCCAGCACCTTACCAGCTTTCGTCTGGTTCCAGGCGTTCTCATTCAGAATCTTGATAACATATGCCCGCTTGAATTTCGTAAGCGCAGTTTTTAACGTTTTATCCTCGCCGTCAGATGCCACATCCTCGGCCATGGCCTCATAGAAAACATCACTGCCAGCGCACTCTTTTTTTTCCGCAGAATCAGCGGTAATCAATCCCAAATCTGCCGCCTGCACGACCGGCGGAATGCCCAGCACACAAGCGCGCTCCACAGTATTTTCAAGCTCACGGATATTTCCGGGCCAATAATAGCTGTAAAGCATACGAAGCGCTGCTGGCGAAAAACTCTCAAAGTTCTTCTTTGTTTCCCGGCTAAAGCGCTTTAAGAAGAATGTGGCAAGAGGCTCAATGTCTTCTTTTCGCTCCCTAAGCGGCGGGATATGAATCGGAAGCACATTCAGGCGATAGTACAAATCACTCCGGAACGTTCCGTCAGACACCATCTGTTCAAGATTGCGGTTCGTTGCGGCAATAATCCGCACGTCTACCGTAATTGTTTCACTTGAACCGACTCGCTCAAAACTGCGGCTCTGAATGACCCGCAGAAGCTTTGCCTGCAAATCGAGCGGGAGTTCGCCTATTTCGTCCAGAAAAAGCGTTCCTCCATCAGCAGCTTCAAAGCGGCCCGTACGGTCGCTGACAGCATCGGTAAATGCGCCCTTTACATGACCGAACAGCTCGCTTTCGAGCAGCGATGGCGAAAGAGCCGCACAGTTAACCCTGATAAAAGGCTTATCCACGCGGTGACTTTTTAAGTGCAGCTGCTCGGCAAATAATTCCTTGCCAACGCCACTTTCGCCTGTAATCAATACAGAAGAATTCGTTACGGCTACCTGCTCGATAATCCGCAGTAAATCCATCGCTGCCGGACTTTTTGCGACAAAGGAATGATACTGTGCGCCGTTTTCAATCCTTTCCTGAAGGACAGAAATTTTGTCCTGCGCAGAACGGTAATCGTCGGCATTTGAATACGCGATTGCCGCCTGATCTGAGAGGAGGGTCAGGACTTGCAAATCTGAATCATCGAAGCCCTGTGTACCTGCCTTATTGATTACCTCAATAACGCCGATGCACTTTCCCTTAACGCGCATAGGAATAGCCGCCATGGTTCTGGTTACATAACCAGTTTTTTTCTGTACTGTATTATTAAAGCGTAAGTCTGAGGCAACATTATTTACGATGACAGGTT
>JAILRG010000105.1 GCA_024698325.1 Treponema sp. | reverse complement strand
ATTATTCATATGACAAAGATGGTAGAATTACTGAGGAATATACCATGTATTCAGTTAAGTGGTAAAATTAAATAAAAATCGCCTAACAAAGGTTCGTAGCCGACAGGCAGTCGAGCTGCCTGCGGTACAACCAGTTGTTATGCAGCCCCCAAAAATCACAGAAAAACAGATGCCGCTGCGGGATGAGTGCGTGTAAAACAAACATTGCCTGCAGGCTCAGAATACACTACAATACGGATATGCTTGCTGACGACATTCCCGCAAACGAACACTACATTTTAAGCGGCACCAGACGACTTCGCTGTGGTTTTACGACAGGCACCTGCGCCGCACTGGCTTCTCAGGCAGCAGCATACACCGCCCTTACCGGCCACACCCCAAAAAAAGTCACTGTCAGGACACCGAAAGGCTGGCTCGTACACGCAGAGCCGGTTCCAGAAAGCGCACCCACCGCATCCAGCAAGTCCGCCCCCCCGCTGGCAGCCCGCTGCGGCATACAAAAAGACGCAGGCGACGACCCCGACATAACCGACGGCTGCATTGTGTACGCGACCGTAAAACTTTTTCCCGCGCTCAAAAGCTCCGGTCCGCTTACAGTCCGCATAGACGGCGGCGAAGGCGTGGGGCGCGTTACAAAACCAGGCCTTGACCAGGCGCCCGGAAACGCCGCCATCAACAGCGTACCTCGCAGCATGATTACACAAGCCGTGCAGCGCGTCCTGGAAGATTTTTCGTTCAGCGGAAGCGCCGAGGTCATCATCGACGTGCCGGAAGGAAAGGCGCTTGCAGAGCGCACGTTTAACCCCATGCTGGGCATCACCGGCGGCATTTCCATCCTCGGCACAAGCGGCGTCGTAGAGCCGATGAGCGAAGCCGCCCTTATCGAAACCATAGACGCAGAACTTCGCATTCGCGCCGCAGAAAGCCCGGAGGGAAGCTGTAAGCCGCTCATCATTACGCCGGGAAACTACGGAGAAGCCTTTATCGCACAGGAAGGAAGCAATCATGGCTCGGACGCAGATGGGCTGGAGAAAGCGCTCCGCATCTTGCAGAAGATTCCGACTGTCAAATGCTCGAACTTTATCGGAGAAGCCATCGACAGGGCATGTGTATACGGCTTTACCCACCTGCTTTTAATCGGGCATGCCGGTAAGTTTGTAAAGCTTGCGGGCGGCATTATGAACACGCACAGCCACACCGCCGACTGCCGTATGGAAATCATCACCGCGCACGCCGCCCTTTCCGGCGCAGAAAGAACCACGCTTACAGCCATTATGGACGCGGCAACCGTAGACGCCGCCCTGGAAATCCTTGACGCAGCGTCCGAAAAAGCGCGGAATTGCAGCGCCAGAGCCAGTGACAGTGGTGCGGCCGGGGCATGTGCCACAGGCAGCACTGCGCCCTGCCCCGCCGAAAGCGTCAGCGCCACGGAGCGTGCGGCAGCCGGAGCCACGGCCAGTGCGGTCATGGAACGCATTATAAAGGCCGCCGAGGCTCATATTTCACGCAGGGCATTACCTGACGTCAAGACCGGCTGCATCATGTTCACCAATGTGCGGGGCCTTTTGGGAATGAGCGATGAAACAAAAACCATACTTACATATCTGAAAAACAACATACGCCCTTAAGGAGGAGTCATGACGGGCTGCGAATTACATACAAGTTTTAATCTGACGGCACTGGCCGAGGAAATGACAGGTGACATCATCAAAAACTGGAAAAATCCATTTGAACCACCGGTACTGCTCTTTTCTGACCGCAAAGTTGAGCAATGGTTCCGTCAGTTCTGGCTTAAAGTGAATCAGGGACAAAACCGCGCCCTCATCAACCTGCAGAGCCTTGCGACCGAAAGCTTTCTGTTTTCCATGCTTGCAGATGATGATGTAAAAAAGCTTTCGACCGAGTTTCTCTGCGATTATCTGGTCGCAAAGCTTCCCTCGCTGACTGAAAACGGAGTGCCGTACTTTAAGACGCTCGGCTCGCAGGAAGTCACGGACTATCTGACGGCAGGAACTGACAGCGACATAAACGAGACGCACCTCTACGATTTTTCTGAGCAGATGGCGGCTCTTCTTATCGATTATGAGACGACGCGTCCCGCAGGCTATAACGCCGGTAAGGAAAAAGGCCTGTGCGCAGCGTGGAACAGTAACGAGCAGTTTTTTGACGGCTCGGAAACAGAAGCCTGGCAGCGAAAGCTCTATCAGGACGTGCTTGGTAAGCCGCTCGTCACAGACGGCAGAAGATACGCAACGCTTGCCTATGTGTTTAACGACAGGCGCGCACGAAACGCCGGTAAGCCGCTCTTTGATTTCCGGCAGGACACTCCGGTGTACCTCTTCGGCTTTTCGGGCATGGGTCAGCTCCACAGGACCATTTTACAGGCATTCTCAAAAGAACATGTGCTCAAAGTCTACCTGCAGGGAAACATCAGCCAGGAAGACGCAGAGCAGAGCGATCTTATTACACTCTGGGGCGGCTTCGGAAGAGAAAACATCGCCTGGTGGAAAAGCTGCAGCCAGAGCGCCGGGGCGCTTCAGACAGCAAGCGCAAGCGGGCATTTGGCAAAGATTGCAGGAAATGCCGTCATTACCGCGGCGGCTTCTAAAATCCGTGAGATAGAATACGTGCACTCAAAAATATGCAGCCTGCTTTCCGCCGACGCCCCCGAGGGACAAGAAAAACTCCTTCAGAGCGACATCCTCGTCCTTGCACCGGATATTTCTGCCTACAGAACCGCAATTCTGGAAGTGTTTGACCAGAACAGTCTTACCAGCGCCGGCCGCTTTCCCCGGGTTCCCTACCGCATACTCGATCTGCCGGCAAGCATCTCGCAGGTCTGCACCGCCGTGCATACGCTCGTCTCAATCCTCAAGAAGGGAACCATCACCCGGCCCGATTTTTTCACGCTGGTGCGCTCAAGCTTTATCCAGAAAATCCGCGGCATTACGCCCGAGATGACAGACAGCTGGCTAACCTGGGCAGAGCAGATGAGCCTGTACCGCACGCATAACGGCAAGGACGACTGGCAAAACGGCGTAAAGCGGCTCATGCTCTCCCGGCTTACCGCACATCCGGTTACCGCCGACGACGGCACCGTCTTTATTCCCTACAGCGACTTTGACAGCGCGGACAACGCAAGCCTGAAAGCCTTTGCTGACTGCGTACAGAGCCTTGAGGACGCCATCGCCCTCTGCAGGGCATGCGAGGTGCCACAAAAGCACGCAGAGCTTACCGGCGAACGGCTTTCTGCGCTAAAAGCCTGCTTTGACAGCTGGCTTTTGTACACTGACAGCACCGACACGTCCTTTGTA
Organism: Treponema sp.; assembly: GCA_024698325.1. GTDB lineage: Bacteria > Spirochaetota > Spirochaetia > Treponematales > Treponemataceae > Treponema_D. The sequence goes on along the minus strand of JAILRG010000105.1, from coordinate 1,097 downwards.
AGCGAGCAGATTGTCTACCGCCACGTCACCGAAGAGTTTGAGCGGCAGGCTCAGCTTCTTACAATGCAGGACGGTTTTGAGACGCTTCCCCTTAACGGCGTATTCTCTGCCATCGAAGCTGCTTCCTCAGCTGCTTCCAGCTCAAGCACTCCAGTCTTTACCGGTGGCATAACGTTCGCCTCGTTCCAGCCGAACCGGATTCTGCCGGCAGAATGCATTTTCATCATGGGATTGGACTCACAGTCGTTTCCCGGCACCGACAGGAAAAACAACCTCGACTTACGAAAAACCGGGGAGCCTTGGGACTGCGACAACTCCATTCCCGGGAAAAACCGCAACGCCTTTCTCTGCCAGGTCATGGCGGCAGGAAAGGCGCTGTTCCTAAGCTATGTGAATAACGACCTGCAGAAAGACGAGCAGTTCTACAGCTCCTCAGTCATACACGAGCTGGAGCGCTTTACCGGAACCGACGAAAAAGCAGTGCGGCAGCTTACCGTCGACGAAAACCGCAGCTGGGACGAGCTTTTTACAAGCCGCGCGTTCAGGAACAAGCGGAATTTCCTCAAGCTAAAAGGCGGCGCACAAAAAGAGAACGACTCGCCCTCCGACGCTCAGGATGAGGAAGCAGAAAGCGCACGCACAGCCGCTGCCACAGCCCCGGACAGAGTGTTCATCTCCGAACTGGTAAGCTTTCTTTCAGACCCCTTCCAGTTCAGAATCGGTAAGCTCTTCTCCAAAAAATCCGCTGACGACGCTGCCGAGTCTCATATTCTCTACGAGCCGATAGAGCTTTCTCCCCTTTCTAAGGCGCAGATTCTTTCTGCGATGACAAAGGCAATGCTCAAGCAAAAAAAAGCCAAGCCACAGACGCCGATAAGCGTGTCAGCCTCAGAGCCGTATCTGGAGCCAAGATACAGGACCGCATCCCTCTACGAAGCAGGCATGCTCCCCGAAGCGGAGCCGTTTGGAAAGAAAGCGCTCGACGAACTGACAGAAGGCGCGCAAAACCTTTCCGTGCAGCTTGAATCCCTCAACATGACCGCAGGAACGCTCATGCCGGAAGAAAACCCGGATCTGACCTTTACAACAGAAAGCGG
>JAILRG010000092.1 GCA_024698325.1 Treponema sp. | reverse complement strand
AAAAGCCTTAGTTTTAAAATCATTCTTACGGTATTGATTGGTACCTGCCTTTCAAATCTGATTATCGGCGTAGTCGTAAGTCTTGAAGCTTCCCAGTCGATGCAGCAGATGATGTATGATGATTTGCTGCATTCGGTGTCGGCGGTCGCAAGGGATATGCGTACGAACAACGAGCGCGAAATCCGTATGCTTCAGACGCTTGCGCTGGATTTCCGGCTGAAGGATCCGGAAGTGAGTCTGCTTGAAAAAACGCGGATTGCACGCGCCGTCACGGTTGCAGATTCTGATTATGTTGATGTGTCTGTGCTTGATATGTCTGGCAGAGGCTATGATAAGGACTCCGGCGCGCTTTTTTCAGCTTCTTCCGAGGAGTATTTTACCCGGGCTTCCCGTGGTGAGCTTGTCATTACCGACCCGGAGGTTAATGAAAAAACAAAAGCCGTCACCATGACCTATTCGTATCCTGTAAGAGATGAGCATGGGCGCGTCATAAATGTCGTCTACTGCGTGGTTGACGGCTTTAAGCTCAGTAACCTCTGCATGGAGCACCCGATGTCCAACAACCGGAAGCCGTATGTCATCAGCGCCGCGACGAAAATCACGTTGGCAAACGAAGATCACTGGAAAGTCGGCGTGGAAGATGTCGGCGAGATTGAGCGGCAGAATCAGGGAACATCGCTCGGCGATCACCTTACGCTCATGCTTTCTGGAGAAACTGGCAGCGACGTCTATGTGGATAACGGCAAAAAATGGATGGCAGTTTTTGAGCGCGTCCCCGATACGAACTGGATTGCAGCCTGTTCCGTCCCATTCTCGGACTTTCAGGAGAAGGTTGACCGGCTGATGAACTACATCATTGTCGCCTTTATTCTGCTGACAATCATTTCTCTGTCGGTGGTTGGCCTTGTCATCCGCATTTCTGTCCGGCCGCTGCGTAACCTCAAGACTGCCATCACCGACATTTCCAGCGGCAACGCGGATTTAACCCAGCGCCTGAAGGTTAACTCAAAGGATGAGGTTGGCGATGTCGTTCTGGGCTTTAATGTATTTACCGAAAAGCTGCAGTCGATTATTTCCCAGATAAAGTTCTCCAAGAATGATTTGCACGTTGCCGGAAGCCAGATGAGCGATGCAACGGCGGATACGGCAGCTTCCATCACCGAAATTCTTGCGAACATCGAGAGCGTGAACCGCCAGATTCTGAATCAGTCCGGCAGCGTGGACGAGACAGCCGGTGCTATCAACGAGATTGCCTCAAATATTGCGTCTCTTGAACGGATGATTGAAAGCCAGTATGCGCAGGTTTCGCAGGCATCGGCGGCGGTTGAGCAGATGATTGGAAACATCTCGAGCGTCAATCAGACGGTGGAAAAAATGGCCGGTTCGTTTGAAGAACTGGATGAAAATGCGCAGACGGGCGCCGCCAAGCAGGAGGACGTCAACAACCGGATTGAGCAGATTAAAACGCAGAGCGAGATGCTGCAGGATGCGAACACGGTCATTTCCGCGATTGCAGAGCAGACGAATCTGCTTGCAATGAACGCCGCAATCGAAGCTGCACACGCGGGCGAGGCTGGCAAGGGATTTAGCGTTGTTGCTGACGAAATCCGGAAACTGTCGGAAAATTCAAGCGAGCAGTCGAAGACTATCGGCGTGCAGCTTGAAAAAATCCGCACGTCAATCGACGACGTCGTTTCTGCTTCGGAAGAGTCGAGTGCGGCGTTCCAGTCTGTGACTGAAAAAATCCGCGATACAGACCAGCTTGTGCGCCAGATTCGCGCGGCAATGCAGGAACAGCAGGCGGGAAGCCAGCAGATTGGAGATGCGCTCCATGCGATGAACGACAGCACTGCGGAAGTGCGCACCGCCTCAGCCGAGATGGCCGAAGGGAACAAGCAGATTCTGAGTGAGGTGCAGAAGCTGCAGAATGCGACGGGAAAAATCAAGGACAGCATTGGCGAGATGAGCATCGGCGCCAAAAAGATTCACGAGACCGGCACTGCGCTCTCGGAAATCAACGGCGTGATGAGCGGCTCCATCGAAAAAATCGGAAGCGAAATCGATTTGTTCAAAGTCTGATTTTGCGGACCGTTACGAAAGCGGCTGTGTGCAGGCATGGATTTCAGGCCCGCACGCGGCTTTTGTGCGCATAATCCCGTATAGTACACATATTTCTTTCTCCTCGTTATAATCGCTCACATGATTTCTCTTATTGCTTTTTTGGGCAACTACGGCCGCGAGTACGAAAGGACGCGGCACAATGTTGCGTGGCAGTTTGCTTCGAGCCTGCCGTTTTATAATGCATTCAGCTGGCAGGAAAAATTCAAGGGGGATGTTGCGGTGCTTGAGACTGCGCATTTTGCCGAGCTGTGCGCGCAGACCGGGCTTCTTACAACAAAAGACGGGGGCGTTCCTCCGGTTCCCAAGGCGGCGCCTGAAAAACTGTATTTTCTAAAACCGCTCACCTATATGAACCTGAGCGGCGAGTCAATCGGCGAACTTGCCCGTTTTTACAAGATTGCGCCGGAGGAAGTACTTGTCGTGCATGACGAGCTGGAGCTTCCGCTTGGTACGCTGAGCCTTAAATGGTCGGGCGGGCTCGGCGGCCACAATGGCCTGCGCTCTACAAAAGCAGTGCTCGGCACGGCGGATTTCTGGAGACTCCGCTTCGGGCTTACAAAGCCGGTTAACCGCGACATCGCAGACTATGTTCTGAGCGCATTTACAGCTGATGAACAGCCGGCCCTGCAGGCAGTATTTGGCGAGGGGGCGAAGCTGTTTGCAAAACTGCTTTTGTCCAGCGATCCGGCGAGGCTTATCCCCGAGTGGGGTAAAAAGAAGGTGCTTGTATGACAGAACGAAACATTCCCGCCGCCAATGCTCTTTCGCGCCTGTACGACATAACGCGCGTGCTTAGGAGCCCCGCCGGCTGCCCGTGGGATAAAGACCAGACGCCGCTTTCCGTTCGCCGCGACCTTATGGAAGAAGCTTTCGAGGCGATTGATGCGATTACTCAAGGGGATGCCGCGCATGTAAAAGAAGAGCTTGGCGACCTTGTCTTTAATGCACTGCTTGTTACGAGCATGTACGAGCAGCAGGAAGCCTTTTCGCTCGAAGACATGCTTACCGAAATTGGCGATAAGCTTATCCGTCGTCACCCGCATGTATTCAAAGACAGCGCCGGTGCATCCGAGATGACGGAGCCTGTAAAAGATTCTGGCGCCGTGCTCAATCAATGGGACAGAATCAAGGAAAATGTTGAGGGGCGCCGCGGAGACTCTGTCTTAGACAGCGTTCCCGAAGGATTTCCGCCGCTTCTAAAGGCATACAAAATGCTTTCGAAAGCGGAAAAAAAGCATTTTATGTGGGAGTCCTCCGAAGACGCGCTTCTTAAGGTGCAGGAAGAACTTGATGAGGTGGCAGACGCTGTAAACGAAGTCTCCGCTGCCCGCACTGCCGGGGAGCCCGCGCAGCCCGGCGCCAGCGCAGAAGGTGATTTTCAGCCACGCGCCGATGGAAGCGATGCAAAAACGCAAAAGCCCTTTACTGTAAGCGGCGGAAGCCCCGTGCTCGACAAAGCGCAGCTGCACCTTGAAGAGGAAATCGGCGATGCGCTCCTGGCGTTTGTAAATTATGCCCGTTCGCTTGGTGTAGACGCTTCTGTTGCCTTAGACCGCGCGAACCGCAAGTTCTACCGCCGCTTTACGCATGTGGAGAAGCGCATGGCAGAAACCGGAACTCCGATGGATGACGCTCATCTGGAAGACATGCTGTGCTTCTGGAGAGAGGCAAAAAAGAGCGGTAAGTAGACGCCAGAGCGGCCGCCTTGTGTGACAGGGCTGTCTGCACTGCCTGCTGCTATTGTACGCCAGAGCCGCCGTTTTGTGTGACGGCG
>JAILRG010000051.1 GCA_024698325.1 Treponema sp. | reverse complement strand
GGCAAAAAGAAAGTCGTGCAGGGCGTGGATTTTTCCATGCATACTGGCGAAGTTCTCGGCCTTTTAGGCCCGAACGGAGCTGGCAAAACCACGACTTTCTACATGATTGTCGGCTTTCATAAACCGACGAGCGGCGGCATTTTCCTTGATGACCAGCATATTACGCCGCTTCCCATGTACAAGCGCGCCCGGCTGGGCATTTCCTACCTGCCTCAGGAGCCGAGTGTATTCCGTAAGCTTACGGTCGAAGAGAACATCTGGTCTATTCTGGAAACCCGGCGCGATTTAAGCCACAAGGAAAAGCTGCGCCGTCTGGAAGAGCTTATCGAAGAGTTTTCTATCGGCCACATCCGCAAACAGCCCGCCTTTACGCTTTCCGGTGGTGAGCGCCGCCGTACCGAAATAGCCCGTTCGCTTGCAATCGAGCCAAAGTTTCTGCTGCTGGATGAACCGTTTGCAGGCATTGACCCCATCGCGGTCGCCGACATCAAGGGAATGATTAAACTGCTGGCAGAGCGTGGCATCGGTATCCTGATTACCGATCACAATGTGCGCGATACGCTCGAAATTACCGACCGTGCCATCATCATCAGTACCGGACAGATTCTGATTCAAGGCTCCCGCCAGGAAATCATCGACAGCCCTGTCGCCCGCGAAATCTACCTCGGCGAAAGCTTCCACATGTAAGCATTTCTGTCCGCGAGCAAAATAGCAGAATGCAAAAAAACGGGACTGCGTCTTGCAGTCCCGTGCCAGTGACTTACGTGTTACCGTGCATATTCAACAATTCGTGTTTCCCGAATCATTGTAAGCTTGATTCTGCCTGGATAACGCAGGTCAGATTCAATCTGTTTTGCAATCTTCTGGGCTAATTCCTTAACTTCGTTATCAGGAATCTTTTCGTTGTTGACCAGAACGCGCAGTTCGCGTCCAGCCTGAATTGCGTATGCTTTTTCGACACCGGTAAACTTCTCTGCAATCTCTTCAAGATTTTCAAGACGCTTAACGTAATTGTCTACAGTTTCGCGGCGGGCGCCAGGGCGGGCCGCACTGATTGCATCTGCAATCTGCACGATAATTGCTTCGATTGTGGTCGGCTCAACATCGTTGTGATGGGCGGCAATCGCATTGATTACGCGGGGGTCTTCGCCCATTTTTCTTGCCATTTCTGCACCGACTTCTGCGTGGTTCTGATCGCTGTCGTTTTCAGCGCCTTTACCGATGTCGTGCAGGAGGGCAGCGCGTTTAGCAAGCTCGCGGTTTGCGCCGACTTCGGCTGCCAGCATGCTTGCGACTTCAGCAACTTCTTTTGAATGGGAAAGTACGTTCTGCCCATAGCTCGTTCTGTAATACAGGCGGCCCAGAGCGCGAACTCCATCCTGATTCATGTTGTGAATGCCCATGTCAAAGAGGACTTTTTCTCCCTCTTCGTAAATCTTCTGCTGAACTTCCCTTGTTACTTTCTGTACGACTTCCTCAATGCGTGCCGGATGAATGCGGCCATCGGTTACGAGGCGCTCGAGAGCCTGTTTTGCAATTTCCTTGCGGACAGGGTCGAAACAGCTGATAACGACAGCTTCCGGGGTATCATCGATGATAATGTCTACACCTGTAAGGGTTTCTAAGGTACGAATGTTGCGACCTTCGCGGCCGATAATGCGGCCTTTCATTTCGTCGCTGGGCAAAGATACCGTGGCAACCGTAATGTCTCCAGTTGTTTCAGTAGCAATGCGCTGAATCGCGGTTATCAAAACTTCTTGAGCTTTCTTTTCAGCATTTAACTGGGCTTCCTGCTCAATTTTGTTAAGCAGTGCCTGTGCATCATGACGCGCATCATTCTCAAGGTTCTTGATAATCAGATCCTTGGCTTCCTGTGCTGAAAGACCAGAAATGCGCTCCAATTCGTTGCGCAGTGTCTGCTCTTTTTCTGTCATGGCATCTTCACGATGCTTCATTGCCGTTATGCGTTCTGCAAATTCTTTTTCTTTTTTGTCGAAATCGGCAGCACGTTTATCGACAAGCTCTTCTTTTTTGGTAACACGGGCTTCGTAACGCTGTACTTCAGCGCGACGTTCCCGATTCTCCCGTTCCTGTTGGTTTCGTTCGCGAATGAGTTGATCTTTTGCTTCAAGCAAAATTTCTTTTTTCTGTGCTTCGGCCTCTTTTATTGCATCCTGTTTTACACGTTCTGCTTTTTGCTCTGACGCAGAGAGTTGAAATCTGGCATAAAGCCAGCGAATAATCCATCCAAGAACAATTCCTGCAAACGGGAGACCGACGAAGAATACAGTATTGTTATTCATGTCTTTCTCCTGTATGAAAATACAAAATCGTTCTTCTAATACTAACGTATGGATTTTGTCTTGTCAAATAGAAACAGAGGCTTTTTCTTACTTGGTGTGCTGAATTTCCTCGAACAGCATCTGATAGTTAGAATTAAGCTGATTTAAAAGAATCGCCGTCAGACTGCTCATCTGCAGGTCGTTTTTATACTTTTGCGGTGCCAGAAAAACCGTTCCCTGCTTGGAAATTGCGCGGGTTGCTGCCAGCTCGTATTCTTCCCAGGCAAGCCGCTGGACGGCGACGGAGTCCTGCGCTGCCTTTTTTATGAGAGCGGCGTCTTCTTCCGATAAGGCCTGGAATGTTTTTTTCGAGCCGATGAGGATGTCCGGAATCCTGGTGTGATTGTCCAGAAGGTAATAGCGGGCCATTTCTGCGTGTTTTCCTGCCCAGTATGAGGGAATGTTGTTTTCTGCTCCCTGGATTGCGTTGTTTGCAAAAGCTGCGTACACATCAGTGTATTCGATGGGGTAGGGAACGGCACCCAATGCTTTAACGAAAAGTATCATCATCGGGTTATTCTGCACGCGGATTCTTACTCCCTTGAATTCGTCAATGTGCGAAATCGGTTTGGTAAAATAAAAGCTTCTGGCCCCGCTTTCATAGTAATTCAGTCCGACAAAGCCGTAGTTCCACAGGTCATTGAGCATGTTGGTTCCTATAGGGCCGTTCATGACGTTCCAGAAATGGCTGCCGTCCCGGAAGATAAAGGGAATCGAGAAAACCTGGAAGTCAGGATATCGGTTGGAGAGCGGACCTGTAGAGACACGCGCAAAATCCAGTTTTCCAGAATGTACATACTCAATCAGGTCGGACTCGTTCGGCGCGTCTGTCTGTACCTGAATGATGATTTTTCCCTGCGAGCGCTCGTTTACGAGGTTTGCAAATTCTTGACAGCCGATGACCGTGGGATAGCCCTGCGGCTGAATGTCGGCAAGCGTCAGCGTGATATGCTCACCCGTCCATTGCTTTTTGCACGAAAAAAAGAGAAAACTGACTGTCAGCAGAAACAAAACTTTTTTCATTGAATAATCGTTGTGGCACGTGGAAGGCAGGTAAGCGACTGGTAATTAAAAATCAATCATGCTTAAAAACCTTTGCTGGAAACCGGGGACTGCCGCCAGATTGATGTGGTAGGCTTTTCTTGCCAGCTCTGCGGCTTTCTTCCTGAGTGTAGGCGAAAAGAGCAGTGCGCTTGCGCCTGCCAGTGCGGCATTTCCGAGCTGCGTGCATTGTTTTTCAAGCCCCGGGGGAATAAGCCCTATGGTAACCGCATCCAGCATGGACAGGTGGCTTCCGAAGCCTCCCGCAATGTAGAACGAGGGCATGAGCGGGGATTTTTCCATCAGATACTGTAAGCCTGTCCGAACGGCAGACTTTGCCAGCTGCAGGTTCCTGATGTCCTGCTGAGATATGTACACGGCTGGCGTCAGCTGGATGCACGGCGAACCGTCACCGAGCTTTGAAACGTGCTTGCGCAGTACGCCATTTTTGTCGATATACTGCAGCGTGTAGAATGTTGCCGCGGCGCTTACAAGCCCGGAGCCGCAGATTCCTTTTGCCTTGTCGTTTCCGATGACGCTGCATCTAAGTTCGCCGTCTTCTTCGGTGATGCGGTCAATTGCGCCGTTTACCGAACTCATGCCGCAACTGATGTTTGCGGCTTCGAAGGCAGGTCCCGCGGCTGCAGATGTGCAGAGGATTCTGCCATTGTCGGTTCCAGAAGGCGGCAGGTACAGGACGATTTCGCTGTTGGTTCCGATGTCGACAAGCAGGATGGGCATGGAGCGGGGCTGTTCTCCTGGCAGCGGCTCGTCGTCAGAGCCGGGAACCGGTATGCCGGCAGAAAGCATGGCGCATACGGTATCTGCGCCGATAAAAGCCCCGATACACGGTGGAAAATATACGGGTACTTCAGAATTTATGACGCTGGCGTTAAAAGTCTGCAGAACCTCCAGCCGGGGCTTATCCAAATCTTCGCTGTGAACGCAGGCCTTTCCAAAACGCACTTCATTCCAGGTGGCCGTAAAGCCGAAAAGAGACGCCGGACTGAACGGTGCTGCGGCAATGCCTTTTACGGGAACCGCACACACAAAGCTGAGCATTGACGTGTTTCCGGTGATGACAATGGATGCCGCGACAGGCGAAACGCCACGGGGCAGCTTTGTGCCGGCAAGGTTAAGGGCCTGTGCAAACAGTTTTTCAAGTTGCGTGATGATGCTGTAATGCAGAGCCGAAGGGCCGCTTTCTACTACTTGCGCGCTTCCGGTAAGCGGCGGGCGTGTTGCAAAAGAAATGCGCCGGATAACATCGTAGCCATAGCGCATCTGGATGTTTTTTGCTGCTACTGTCGCCAGATGTTCCCTGGTTGCAAGCTGCCACGCGCTGACAGCTATGGTTGTCGTGCCGATATCAACTGCCAGACCTATGTGTGATGGAGGACAATCTCTGTCCAGCTCCTCTGGGATTAGGGGAATTACACCGTCTGTCTGAATCTGCATATAGAACCTCTGGGTAAGAATAGTACTTGTTATCGTACTAATAGCATACTCTTAATAGGTAAATTCTGCAATTCCTTTTTAATTATTCACAATTCTGATGAATACGGCGATGATGTCGTCGCTGGAGCCGCCTCTGGGCATATGCCTCCAGGACGCGCCGATTACCGGTGCAAAGCCTTCTGCATCCCAGGAAAAGTCATAGGCAAGCGCGAACTTAAAGCCGTTACCCCACTGGGTACTGTGTATGCTTTCGTCATCAGCGTTGTCAAGCGAGACAAAATCGGTGCGTCTTCCCAATGCATATTCGGTGCTGAACATCAATCCGGCAAGCCCCGGGTACAGATGGAAGCCCATAAGTCCGGCGTAGTCAACCATGTTGATGTGGTCGCTGCCCTTCCAGCGAAAATCGGTCATCGTGTCGAAGCCGAGGCAGAAGTAGATTTGAGGTGCGAGCTTAAAAAGTGTGCCGGCAGTTACGTGAAGCAATACCTGGTTTGAGTCTGTCAGCTGTTTATTTCTTGCCCGGACGGCGCTGTCGCCATAGTGAACGTAGCCGGAGCCGATTCCAAATTCTTCTCCGACAGTAGCAAAAAGCTGAGAAGTCAGTAATGCGCATAGGCCAAAAAGGCAGATAATTTTTTTCATCAATATCTCCGTAATATCTCCGTTTTTTTAGTATCGGCATGAAAAATCGTTTATATAGACTTTTATAGGCTGTTTTACTATACTGAAAATCATCCTAAATGGAGGACGAAATGAGAACGTCTTCTTTGCTGTTGCTTTTAGTTTTTCCAACGACTGTACTTCTTATTTCCGGTTGCTCGAAAAAAAATGTGGATGCCGAACGGCTGCAGAAAGTCGTTGTGTATACGTATGACAGTTTTACGTCAGATTGGGGAGCTGGTGGTATTATTGAGTCGCTTTTTGAAGCGAAAACCGGCTACAATCTGGAGTATGTGAGTTTTGATGACGACATTCAGCTCGTAAGCCGTCCGATTCTTGAGCGGGAGGCCCCTCAGGCAGATGTCGTTCTTGGTATAGATGATTCGCTTGCCGTTCATGGTATCGAAGCAAAAATCTTTGCCCCGTACAAGCCTAAAAATGCAGAACAGTTTATAGATACATCCCTGTTAATCAACGGCGGAAATCGCTGGCAGCTGGTTCCTTTTGACTGGAGCCATTTTTCCATGGTGTATGACAGTGACGCCTCTGTTCCTGCTCCTGAATGTCTGGCTGATTTAACCCGAGATGTCTACAGACAAAAAATTATCATGCTTGACCCGCGCACAAGCACGCCGGGACTGGGATTTGTCGCCTGGACTGTCGCAGCTTTTGGAGATGCATACCTTGATTACTGGCGTGCGCTTAAGCCGAATATTCTGACGGTGGCTTCCAGCTGGAGTTCCGGATATAAGCTTTTTACGAAAGGGGAAGCCCCGCTCGTGGTCAGTTACACGACAAGTCCCGCCTATCACGTTGAGTATGAGAAGACCGACCGCTACAAGTCACTGCTGTTTTCTGACGGCCACGTTTTGCAGACAGAGTATGCCGGAATTGTCCGGAACTGTCTGAATGAAAAGGGCGCGAAAGCGTTTATGGATTTTCTGATTTCGCACGAAGCCCAGGAAATTTTGCCGCTGACTCAGTGGATGTATCCGGTAAATCACACGGTACGCCTGCCGAAAAGCTACCAGAACGCGGCGCCGGTTCCTGAAAAAACAATTTCTGCCGATCCGGCTGCCGTTGAGGCCGCGGTGGAGCAGGTTGTCGCTCTGCTTGCGGAATAGCCGCTGGCGAGGCCTTTGCTTCCGGCGGGGCTTTGCTTTTACTTCGGCCGCTGTGCTATACTTTCGGCAATGAAATTCAGTGCAAAAATCATGCGGTTATGTGTTGTACGGCTGCTTTTTACCGGCTTCCTTATTTCGGGCGTTTATGCTTTTTCTCCTGACGACATTCACTCGTATACATTGGAAAACGGGCTCAGGCTGTTTGTCCTTACGGATACTACGTCGGCGGCGGTCAGAATTGAGCTTGATGTGTATGCCGGCTACAGCGCCCAGAGCGAGACGACAGCCGGTTTTTTCCCGCTGTATGCGCGTCTCCTTTCGCTGTCGGCAGGAGAAGCTGAGGCCGGCGCTGACTGTGTCCGGCTTGTCCGTACGGTGGCGCCTCTGGCGGTGGAAGAAACGCTTACCGGGCTTTCGGCTGCACTTCGCCCGCTTTCTGTTACGGACGGGGAGCTTCGCACGGCCCTGAATGCCATGAAGGCTGAGGTGACCGAATATGCTTCGAGCGCAGCGGGCTTTATAAACACGGCAATTGACGCCCGCGTGTTTCCCGACGCTCCCTGGAAGCAGGAAAGCGGTGTGTATCCGGCAATTTTTACTGCGCAGACAGTGCCGTCAGCGCGCACGGTTTTGAACAGGGTCGGCACGGAGTATTACACCGCGCCGAATGCAGCGCTTTTTATAAGCGGAAACATCACTCAGGAGGGCGCCGTCTCCCTTGCGGGCCGTACTTTTTCCGGCGTCCGCTCGAATCAGCCCCCCGTCTATCATGAATCGCAGGCATTAGGCTCTGGATTTGGCTCTGCGGCTCGCTCCGCCTTACCGGGAACTGCTTCTTCTTCGGCCTCTTCCGGCGCAGCAACCGGCCCCGCCTCTTCATCCCCGGCCCCTGCCGGCTCATCTGCATCCGCCGTCGGACCAGCCGCTGCCGCCCCAGCCCGAAAATACATCCTGCATGATGCGGCCTTTTCTCCTGACATGACGCAGATTGTCGTGCAGTACACCGATTTTACGCGGGACCAGGCCGATGTGCTTGCCGCCGCCTTGAATGACGACCGCTCTGCGTTTAAGGCAAGCCTTGCAGCAGACAAGACGCTCGGCATCCTGGGAGCTGAATACATCAACGTTGCGTCTGCCCAAAAACGCGCGTCTTCACGGCTTATCATTCAGTCGCTTTTGGAAAAGACAAAAACGTCTCCCTGCGTACAGGCGGAAACGTTCCTGCGTGCAGTTGAAGAGGCTTCCAGCTTGAGTGAACGCTCTCTTTCGGAGGCAGTCTCGCTGTTCCGCTCGAGTTTTTTCCAGCGACAGGATGATTCAGCTTCTCTTATGGAGCTTGCAGCAGCATTTTTTGCATCAACAGGAAGCGCCGATTGGATGCGGCTGTTTTCCCGCGCTGACAGTCTCTCGCAATTTTCGGCGGCAGAGCTCAGTACGGTGCAGCGCCTGCAGAAGCCTGCCGTGTTTGTGCTTGTAAACAGTGCTGTCTATAAAAAGCGGGCGGCAGAATTCAAGAAGGCCGGGTACACGCCTGTTACTTCGGCAAACGGCTCGTGGTACACGCAGGCGCTGTATAAGGCGCGGCTTACAGAAGCCTCTCTGGAAGCGGAGCGCGAGGATGTAGGAATTGAATCTGCAAGGGAGGCTGTTTCCCGCTTTATTTCTGGCAACAGCGCTGATTTTTCAGGCTTTACGCTGTCCAATGCCATTCCTGTTACCGTAAAGAAAAATCCCGGCTCGCAGACTGTGGCGCTCATGCTGACAATCGCGGGCGGGGAACTCCTGTTTGCAGACAAAACGCCCGGGCTTTGTACGCTGCTTGCGGATTCACTTGCGCTGTCGATTCGCCGCGCCATTGCTCCGGAAATTGACTGTTCCATTACGGCAGAAACTACTGCCTCATTTTCCCGTATCTGCATAACATGCGCCTCGACAGACCTTGCCGAATGTATCCGCGGGGCCGGCTTTGCGCTTATCTACAGCGACATAACCCCTGCCATGGCAGACGGCATTGCCTATGATGAGCGTACGCAGTGGCGCTTAAAGACAGGAACCGCGACGTTCCAGCTTTTGTGCGAAGCGGTGCGCACGGCTTTTTCTGCTCCGTATACAAAGCTTTTTAATGATAAAGACGATAAGCCGGCTTCCTCGATTGAGTTTACCCGCATTGCAGCGGCATATCCGGTGCTGCTCGATGCAAGCCGGTATTCTTTGATTGTCTCTGGCGGGCTTCCGGAGTCAGTGAATCTGCAGGAACTGCTGGAAACGCATTTTGGTGTCCTTGTGACGCAAAAGGCGACGGAATCAAAAGAAAAATCGCTTGCGGTTCCAAAACTTCCGAAAAAAAGCAAATCGGTAAAACTGCGCCACCTGTTTTTGACGGATGTGTCGGCGGATAAGGCCGGCCCCCGTCCTGCAATTCTGATTCCGACAAAGACTTTTTATGACCCGCTGCTGTACTGCCTGCCGTCGCCTGATGCGGCGTCTACTGACAGTGCGTTGTTCAATGCGCTGCTGTACGAGCTGGAAGCGCGGCTAAAGGATGCCTGCGGCTCTGAAAAAACGGTTCGCTTAGACTGCGCCGATGATGACATTCCGTTTGCCCGGCTGAGCGTCTCCAATGTGGTGCGCACGAGCCAGATTGACAGCCTGTACGCAGAGACAGTGCGTACGCTTAAGGCGGATATAGAGGCGCTTCTTTCTGGGGAAGCTTTCAGTACGGACGGAGCTAAACCTGCGCTATTGGTATCGATGGAAAACCGGTGGCTTTTAAGAACGCTGGCAGATTCCGGCACTGCAGGCGGGCAGGCGAAGCTGATTCAGACCTCGCTGGCACGGGGAAAAGACCCGCAGCTGTATCTGAAACAGTACCAGACGGTAAATAAGGCGCTTCCCCAGGATTATTACATTATCGCACAGGCGTATCTTGATGAGGTGCCGCCCCTCAGACTGTATTCGGCAGATTCTAAAAAATAGCGGCTGCAGGGGGCGGGCATGATTGCCTTGCAGTGCCTGCGCTTCTAGCCTTGCGTGGTGCAAGGCCTGCCTGTTTTACTGGGGCGAGTGGCAGGCGCATATGCCGTGTTCTGTTGCCAGCGCGTCCATCGGCACGTCGCAGCTTTCGGTGGGAACAGAGTCTGTGCATTGCACGGAAAAACAGAATCCGCAGAGCAAAATGCGGGCACGGCTTTTCTGTAAGCGCGAAATATAGCGGTCGTAGAAGCCCTTACCGTGTCCCAGCCGGGCGCCTGCTTGTGTAAAGGCAACTCCCGGCACAATCATGCATACAGCGCCCTGCGCGTCCTCCGGCTCCAGCACTGGTAGCGTTGTTCTCGGCTCCTGAATGTTCCAGGGGCCTGTTTCTGTCTGTTCTGTAAGCGGCTTTCCTTTTTCGAGGATGAAAAAATCCATGTCGCAGGTTCCCGGCCTGATTCTGGGAATTGCAACGCGCTTTCCGCTGGCGAGCGCATCTTCTATAAGGGAGCTGCAGTCGGCTTCTTCGGGCATTGCCATGTAGGCAAGAATCGTGTCTGCTTCTTTATAGGCCGGATACTCAGCGACAGCCTTGCAGGCTGCGGCGCTCGCTTCCACTTTGCGCGAAGAAAGCGCGCAGAACTGCCGCTGTTTTTCATGCATCGCCTTTCTAAGCGCGCGCTTTTCTTCCTGTATGCGGCTCATGATTCCGCTTCCGGCCCACCGGAAATATCCTGTTGCGCGCCAGACGTTTTCTGCTTTGTGTCATGCATTCCCTGCTGCGGGCCGTGCGCTCCCTGCAGGTGCGCGGGCATGCCGTATTTTTTCATCACAAGGGCCATAAAAAGCGGCATGAATATAAAAATCAGTACAAAGCCGATAACCATTTCTGCTCCCAGTGAATGCAGAAACATCGGAAGAAATGGCGGAACATGCGCCGCAGGGGCATGTGCCGCAATGATTCGGTGTGCAAGCGATACCATCGCAAGCGTGATGACCGGCGTATACACCACGTCAGAAATCAGGCTTTCGACGCATTTTGTCGCAAGCGAACCGGGCTTCATGCCGGCGGTGACTCTATCTAGAATCAGCTTCATCGGGACAAGACAGCCGATTACAAGACTGATGGCGGTGCTTACTACAAAACTGATAAGCCAGCCTGCGGGCGTAAAATGGCCGGAAAGCAGCGTGCCGCTAAGCGAAAGAAAAAAACTCAGCGTAATGCCCATGCAGATACTGATAGTCCGCCCGATTTTTTTCATCATCCTGATTTTTTCTGGTGAAGGCTGCATCATCTCCATAAATTCCTCCTGATAATACTCCGCGTTTGCGGTTACCCTTCCTTGCATGATGACTATACCACAAAAGGAAGTGCAAAAAAAGATTCATGCGTAAAAAGCCTGTCAGCACATGGCCTGCACATCGTTAAAGGACATCGGCTTTCCCCAGACGAATCCCTGAACGAAGTCGCACTTGTGCTTTTTCAGGACATCAATCTGTTTTTCATTCTCCACGCCTTCGGAAATTACTTCACAGTTCATGATATGTCCCATGTAGATGACTGAATCAACAAGATCCCGGATGGTCTGGCTTACTTCGATGTCGTCAATCAGGCTTTTGTCGATTTTCAACAGGTTGATTGGAAGCTTTATCAGCTGGGCTATGGACGTGTAGCCGGTTCCAAAATCATCGAGCGCAACCTGCACGCCAAGCTCCCTCAGGCTTTTGATGTTTGCGATTGTTACGTCAAGCGAATCAGCAAGCGAATACTCGGTGATTTCAATTTCGAGGTTGTGTGCGGGAAACTGTGATTCTGACAGCAGCTGCCGTATGCGCTGTGCAAAATCCGGGCTTCCGATGTTTTTTGCCGAGACGTTGATGGAGAGAATGTACGGGCTGTGTTTTTTCTCGAGGAGCGGTTTAAACTCTTTCAACGCATGATGAAGCACATAATCGTCAATTTTGATGATGAGGTTTGATTTTTCTGCCGCCGGAATAAAATCAGCCGGGCTTACCGTCGTGCCGTCCGGGCGCTTGCAGCGGATTAACGTCTCAAACCCGCGCAGGCTCCGGTTGGTCAGCGTAAGCTGCGGCTGGTAGACGAGATAGAACCAGTCGTGCTCCAGCGCCTGATTGATAAGCGATTCTGCTTCCCGCTGCTTTTTCTCGGCAACTTCCAGCTCGCTGGAGTAAAAGCAGATTTTTTCGGCATTGAGCTTTTTTGCAGCGGTCATTGCGGTGTCAGCATGAGCCATCAGCGTCTGCTCGTCCCCGGCATCTTCTGGAAAGCGGGAAACGCCTGCTGCCAGCGATATTTTTATGCCCTCATCCCTGATGGCAGCCGCGGCTGACTTTAACGGAATGGACAGCGTCTCCGTTCTGGTTATTTCCTTAAGGACGGCTCTTGCATTTTCCTCGGTGTCGAAAACGATGGTGAAGATTGCTCCCGTGATTTTATACAGATTCGTTTTTTTTCCAATCAGGCGAATCATATGCTCTGCGGTTTTTTGCAGAATGTAATCGCCGGTTTCCATGCCGTATGTTTCGTTTATCTGCTTAAAGCCTTCAACTTCAACGCAGGCAAGGAAAAAATCCTTTTTGTCCTGCAGCTTGTCGGAGATTTCTTCGATAAACTTCCGCCGGTTTTTCAGGCCGGTGATCATATCCGTGTAGCTGATTATGGAACTGCGCTTGTAGAATACATAGATTATGAAAATTGAAAAAAGCGAGACTGTTGAAGAGATGATGCCGGGAAGCGAATAGAGGGCATGCGTCTGTATAATCTGTGTGATGCCGTTTGTCATTGAAACGAAGATTACGGCAACGGCAATTTTGCTTCCGATTTTGTAGTGAATGAAGACCATTAAAATGCAGAGCAGCAGGATGAATGCGGAAATGATGCCTTGCAGGCTTGCGACGGGAAGCAGGTACTGACCGATGGCAATGCCCTTACTCGCAGATTTGCTTAAATCCGCGAGCAAATAAAGTCCTGTAATACAAAAAAATGTACAGAGTGCAAGAAGAATGATTCTTCGTGTAGTTGTTTTCATAAATCAATTATCAGTCAGAATGTCCGGCTTGTCAAAAAAAACAGTGAATTTTTAATACGAAATACAGAAAAGTTTTTCGAAAAACAGCTTAAAATCAGTATAAAGAATTCGACAGCATGTTGTTTATGCCTTATACTTAGCATATGCGTGGTTCAATTATTCAAGAAACATTAGCCGGTTTTGATTGTTCTCTGTATCTGCCTCCGAATTACAAGGAGTCAAAGCAGTTGTATCCTGTCATCTATCTGCTGGGCTGCAAAGACCTTTCGCATATAATGACTATTCTGGAAAAATCCATGTCGGCAGAGCCAAAAGGCGGACAGTGCAAAGAGGCTATCATTGTTGGCATTGAAACTCAAATCCCGGAGCGCGATTATACGCCGTGGGAAGCCGATGCGTTGAGCGCGCGTTCGCGTCCATTTTCCGGGAAAGCTGACCACTTTCTGTACATTCTTGAGACGCAGATAAAGACTTTCATCGACAAGAACTACCGGACTAAGAGCGATATTGAATATACGTCGATTGCAGGCTATTCGCTTGCTGGCTTGACGGCAATCTACGCGCTGTATACTACAGACTTTGCGCTTACCTACGCAAGTGTTTCGGGCAGCCTCTGGTTCCCCAAATGGGATGACTTTATTAAAAAGCACAAGCTGCGCCAGATGTCTGAAGACGGCGTTATCAAAGTATATGTTTCGCTTGGCAAAACGGAAGCTAATGCGTCTGACAAGCTGAAAGGCAAGGTCGCAGAACGCACGGAGGAGACTGTAAAAGTGCTTAAAGAGCAGGTTGCGGCTCTCGGGCAGGATGAAAGCGACATCTTCTTTGAGTACAACGAAGGCGGTCACTGGGAAGACATCCCCGAACGCACTGCAAAAGCCCTTGCGCATCTGCTTGCAGTAGAAGAATAGCGGGCGTCGCTTAAAAACATAAAGCCCGCAGCTGCCGAAATACACGCACGTGACATCGGTTGCTGCGGGCTTTTTTTTGCCCTGTGCCATTGGAAGACGGTTAGGGCAGTGCTGTGAGTCTGCGTATTGCAAACTCACAGCGCAAGGCCATCCATAGCCTCATACCGGAGCCATGGACGTCAATTTTTAATTCTTGTTCAGAATGAACTCAACGCGGCGGTTTTTCCACCAGTTGTCGCGATCTTCTCTTGCCGCAACAGGCTGTGTGCCGCCGCGACCTACTGCGCTCAGGCGGTTTCCGCTTACGCCATACTTTTTAAGCTGGCCCATAACGAATTCCGCACGTTCCTGAGACAGCGGCATAAGAGCGCGGCCGTATTTGTTGGTCGTTTCTTCATCCTGAGTGCCGCTGACGTTGTTGGCGTGGCCTTCGACCGTAACGGTGTAGTTCTTAAACTTGTTCAGAACCACAGCAATACGCTTCAGAACGCGCTCGTTGTTCTTTGCCTGCTCTTCGGTTAAGCCGCCTTTGCCAACCTTGCTTTCAAGCTCAAAGTCTGCATTGTCACTGCGGAAGATGATTGATGGAACAGCCATCTTCAGGAGGTCGCCTACGCGGATAACCAGAATATCAACGTTGATTTCGCCGGTTACGGTGTTGGTCATGCCCAGCTCGTCGGTTACGGTAAATACATACGGGTAGTCAGTTGCTGACTGTACGAGTTCGCCGTTGTTGCCGCGGCCGTCCCAAATCATGCGTTCGGTAATGGCATTCTTTCCGCTTGTTCCCCAGAATTTCTTGCCGTTGTTCGGGTCATTAATCTGGAATGACCAGCTCTTCAGGCCGACAAGGCTCTGTGCTTTCAGCTGGATGTACAGGTCGTCGTCTTCACCGTCGTTATCCGGGCTGAAGTAGCCGTTCGGACCGCTTTCGGTAGCCGTGCGTACTGTCAGCTGCGGCGGAGTTGCTGTCGAGATGAATGCACTTGAAGTAACGTCTACGGCATTACCCTTTGTGTACACGATAGAAAGTTTTGCGGTAAAGGCGCCTTCTGCTACCTTGCCGTCCTTGTCGAGGCCTTCCCAGATTACTGTTGCCGGCAGGTTTGCGCTGTCAGCGCTTGACCAGCTGCGGGTAACGGTTCCGTCAACATTCACAATGTCAAACTTCCAGCTTTCAATGCCGTCGGTGACTGTCGTGCGGATAGCAAACTGCTGCGTGTCTTTAACACCGTCGCCGTTCGGGCTGAATGCATCAAGCTCTGTGCTTACGTATGCTTTTACTTCGCGGCTGTCGACGGTAATCTTTCCGATTTCGGCAGAGGCTTTGTTGCCGGCTGCATCTTCTGAAGCAAAGGTCAGGCGGTAGGTGCCGTTTGCAACCTTGTTGCCTGCATCGTCTGTGCCGTCCCAGTCAAATGACGGAACCGTGCCCTTCCATGTGTAGGCTTTGACCACTTTTCCGGAAGCGTCGAGTACGTTTCCCGTCCAGAGGTCTTCGTTAGAAGACTTTGCTGTAACCGGAAGTACCTGCTTAGAGCTTGTGCTTTCGGGGCTGAACAATGTGTACGGAACTGATACTTCGATGCTCGGGGCGACAGAGTCGATGATGAACTTCTGCGTGCTTGCGCTTGCTTCGGTGCCGTTTTCAGCGACAGTTGCAAGCGTTGCGGTGTATACGCCGTCCTGACATCTTGTGCCGGAAGCATCTCCGTTGTTTGCGATGCCGTTCCATGCAAACGTCTTCGGAAGTGCATGATCAGCTTCGTCTATGTACACAGGCTTGTTCTTTGCGTCTGCGACAGTCAGCTTATAATGCTTGATGTTAGCACCTGCGTTTACAACCGGCGTAAAGCGCTGCGTATTGTGAGCGCTGTCGCCTGCAGGGTTAAATGCGGCGAGCGCTGTAGAAAGCAGCAGCTCTGTCTTGCTGGTGTCGATGCTGAACGGTGTTGTCTGAACTGTGCTGCTGTTACCGGCGGCGTCGGTTGCAGAAAGCGTATATGAATACTCACCGTTTGCAGCCAGCGCAAATTTTGCGTCAAGACCATCCCACACGATTGATTCCGGTGGGAACTCGCCAAAGTCATACTCGCGGACAACTGTGCCGTCTTTTGCAGCGATAACACCTTTCCAGTTCTGTACCGGAGCTTCTGTCTCTGATGGCAGTGCGATTTTCTGAGAAATGGTAAGCGAATCCAGATTGCCGTCGCCGTCCGGGCTGAAAATCGTGCTGCTTGCTTTGACGACAGATTCGGGGGCCTTTGTATCAAGCGTGAATACCGGAGAGTTAACCGGATCCGGCTCGTAGCCGTTCAGGTATTTTGCCGTTACGCGTGCTTGGTAGGTGCCGTCGGGAGAGATGGCGCCGTTATCACCCTTTCCGTCAAATACAATTGAATCCGGCGGCGGAGTTTTGTCATCCCCGCTGAATGATTTGTACACTTTGCCGTTTGTTCCGAGAATCTCGACTTTCCATGCTGTCAGCTTGTTTCCTGTAGATGCGGCTGATTCTGGAACCGGGATTTTTACGTCAAACTTCATGGTTCCCAGGCTGCTGCCTTCTTTCGGAGAGAAGTAGCGGCTGCCGTTAATCGTGATGTTTGTCGCCGGTTTTTCAGCAGAGTAAATGATGTTCGTAATGGATGCCGGTTCGGACGTGTTGCCGGCGCGGTCTGTAGCTGTAATTTTATAGGTGTACACACCGTCTGCTACCGGGGCGCCGTTATCATCGACACCGTCCCATGAGAATGTAACCGGTGCGCTCTGTGTAAAGCGCTTGGTGAATACTGTATTGCCGGCTACATCGGTAAAGGTTCCTGTCCACAAATCTTCGGTGGAACCGTCCTGCGTAACTTTGAACTGTGCTTTTGCGCCTTCGCCGAAAATCTTGTTGTCCTGAGAAGGCTGCTTCAGCTCAATCTCCGGCGGCGTATTGTCAACGATGACGACCATTTTTTCTGTAGATGCAGTATTGTCGTTGTCGTCGCTGGCAGTAAACCAGTAGCGGTATAATCCGTCGGGAGCGACCGTGCTGTTGTCAAGGATGCCGTTCCAACTGACAGAAGATGGCACGGTAACGCCTGTCTTTGGCTTCAGGAGCGACTTAAAGAAGCTCTTGAATGTGATGCGAGAAGGTCTTGACTCCTTGTTTCCGATGGTGCGCACCAGCTCGCCTTTTTCATTTTCGATATTCAGGCTCCAGCTTTTTATATAGCGTTTTTCCTTTATGCGAAGGGGAATCTCCAGAAAATCCTGTACACCGTCATTGTTTGGTGAAATGTATACGGTTTTCGCTTCTGCAAAAAGGCCTGCTGAAAGAACTGCTGCTGCAAGTGCTGTAACTGCTATTCTTTTCATTAGTCATCCTCCCAGATTGTAATCTTCGGCGGTTCTTTGTCCTCAAGACCGAGTTTTAAAACAGCGCCGGCGCTAAAGGCATTTACGTCTTCGTACATGTTGTGCCATGCTGTAGAGACGGTCATCTCACTTTCGTCGCCGCCAGCAAATTTTGTAATGGTTGAATCAGCTTTTGATTTGAACAGGAACTTAAAGCTTACGCCGACTGCCGGCAGCAGGTTTTTGCTTCCTTCCTTTAATTCGCGTACATCCAGCTCTTCTGCAACAGAAAGCTTCAGGAATGATGAATACTGTACCTGCAGGCCGATGTCGCAGACAACGTTCTGGAACGAAGGATAGGACAGGTCAAATGATCCTCCTACCGTAAACTTGTTTTTTTCCAGCAGCGTTGCGGCAACGCCGGTGCGGAGTGTTGCAAGAGCCGGCCAGTTGTCGGCGTAGTCCCATGCGTTTTCGCGGAATTCGTAATAGTCAGCGTCGTCAGCAATACCGCGGACTTCGGTCTGAGTATACATTTTTCCCAGATTCATCAGGGCGCAGCCGAAGCGGACGTCCTTCATAAAAGAAACGTCGCCGTAATTGTAGTAGGCGCCGATTGCAAGGCTTCCAGTCCAGTCGCTTTCGTAGCCCCAGAAAATACCCAGGGTTGCGCTTACGCCGACAGAGAGTGAGTCGGTAATGTCTTTTGAAACACCAGCCGTAGCGTTAACTGAGTCGCCGAGGTGCATGTCTACCAGCGGCGCGAAAATTCCCTGCACGAGGAATGATGCCACCCCCCTGCGTCCTGGAATTAAAAGTCCAGCTTCGAAAGCGCTTCCCAGCGAACCGTCGTCGTCATTTCCGTCGGTGAGTGCGGTAACACCCACGTCAAGCACAATGCGCTGTTCAAAAGCAGTTATTGCCGGATTGTTTACAATAGAAGAGGGCAGTACATTATACAATGCACCTCCAGCCGATGAAGCGGCACCTGTCAGTAGCGCCGGAGAAGAAAGACGCAGCAGGTTCTGTCCTCCTGCAGGCGGGTTGTATGCAAACAGTCCTCCTGCAAGCAGTAATCCTGCTGCTGTCAACAGTACTCTTTTCATGAGTTTTGCCTCCATTTTTACGTAATAGTATGGACATTCCATTTTAATACATACAGCTCACTATATCTCAAAAATTAACAAATCTCAATGTTTTGTCATAATAAAAGGCCTTTTCTTAAAAAAAAGCAAAAAAAATATGATTTGATTTACAATTTTACAAGGTGGGTATATAATAAGGCTCATGGCAGACTTATTGACAGATGTGGATTTTGATAAATTCCGCAAACTAATTTACGATGAGAGTGGCATAACATTTTCTGACACCAACAGATCTATTCTCGACAGCCGTCTTAAGGAAATGCTACGGGAAAAGCAGTTGGCTTCTGTTGACGATTATCTGAAGCTCGTCCTGTCAGACAAAGAAGAAATGAAGATTATGTTGGATTCTGTTACGACGAATCTGACTCGTTTCTTCCGTAATCAGCCTCATTTTGATGCTCTTGTGAACTACGTAATTCCTCATGTCATCGAAAATAAAAAGAAGACAGGAGATACGACAATCCGCATCTGGAGTGCAGGCTGTTCGACTGGAGAAGAGCCGTATACAATCGCAATGATTCTGTCAGATATTATTAAGCCGCCGTACAAATTCCAGATTATGGCGTCTGATATTTCATTGAAGTCTTTGATGGTCGGTCAGCAGGGGTTTTATCCGGAAGCACGTATTACCGGAATCCCACAGAATTATTTGGATCGATTTTTTACAAAGACAGATAAAGGATACCAGGCAACCAAAGAGCTGATGGGATCAATTAAATTTGACTATCACAATCTGCGAAATGATTCCGGTGTTAGAAACCTCGATGTTGTGTTCTGTCGCAATGTTCTGATTTACTTTGACGAACCTGCCCAGAAAGCGACGATTGATCGTTTTTATCAGGCGATGGCTCCCAATTCCTATCTGTTTATCGGACATTCAGAATCGCTGTTCGGAATGGAAACGGATTTTGAGTTCCTGAAGACAGATTGGGCTTGTCTGTATCAAAAGACTTCTAAATAGGACTACGTAATGGACGATATTTCTGTTGCAATTTGTGATGACTCAGCTTTGATGAGAAACCTCGTTTCCCGTGCGATAGAAGATGTACCGGGTTTAAAAGTTGTCGCAAAAGCGATGAACGGGCGTTTCCTTACCGAAAAATTACCCGAAGCAAAGCCGGATGTTATCGTTCTCGACATTGAAATGCCGGAAATGAATGGTGTGGAATTCCTTAAATACCGTAAGGAGCATAAAATTGACACACCGGTTATTATTCTTTCCAGTATTGCTGAAAAGGGTGCTGCTGTTACCATCCAGTGTCTGGAATTGGGCGCCGCAGACTTTATTACCAAGCCGAATGGTTCGACATCTGCAGATATCAGTTCTGTTGCAGACCGCCTTATAGAGCTGATTTCATCCTATGGTGGCCGGTATGCACGCCTGCATGGAAAACATGTAGCTGGAGACGATTTTTACTCAAGCCTTATTTCTGACCGCAGCGTCAAGCGAAAGCTTGAGGGCGCCATGGGTAAGGACAAGGCTGACGCGTTTCTTTCCAGTTCTGCTACTGCAAAGCCGTCGCTGCCTAAGTTTTCGTTTGAGCCGCCGGCGCCAAAAGAGCCTGCTGTTATTACGCCGCTCCGCCAGCCCGGCCGTATTGAAATTATTGCCATCGGCATTTCTACCGGCGGACCGAATGCGTTGCGTGATGTATTCAAGAACATTGATCCGAAGCTGAAGCAGCCGGTGCTGGTTGTTCAGCATATGCCGGCGGGCTTCACCAAGGAATTTGCCGGCAGTTTGGACAGAATCTGCGCCCTCAGCGTAAAGGAAGCAGAGGACGGAGATGTGGTAGAAGGCGGACACGTGTATATCGCGCCCGGTAACTACCACATTTATGTTGAGAAAGAAGGTTTTAAGACGGTGCTGCATCTGTCGCAAGAAGCGCAGCGTAACGGTCACCGCCCGTCAGCGGACGTGCTGTTTGAATCTGTCGCAAAGCTGTATCAGAACCGGGCGCTCGGCGTCATCATGACGGGCATGGGTAAAGACGGTGCTGTAGAGCTTGCAGAAATGCGCAAACAGGGCGCTTGGACGCTTGGCCAGGACGAGAAGACCGCAATTGTCTACGGTATGCCGAAGGTTGCCTACGAATTAGGCGGCGTGCAGAAGCAGGTTCCGCTGGAAGCTATGGCTGACGAAATCAGTAAGCTTGCCCGGGAACATGCCTGATACGATGTATTGTTGAAAGATTCCCTGGAATTGAATGCGTATTCAGTTCCAGGGATTTTTTTATGGATTTCCTTTCCCCAAAAAGAAAAGCGGCGTGCAATACCCGCGCGCCCCCGCACGCACCCCGAGCACCTCACCCGGTAACGGATGGGGCTGTGGTGGTGTGGAGCTGCTAGCAGACTTTGAAGCGGATTACATTCCAGGATGCGGGCTGAAGTGTCAGCGTGTAGCTGTTTTTGTCTCCGTTTGAGAGCGGAACTTCAACGGGGCATACTGCATGTGGTGTTTCAAGGGAGTTTTTGACGGATAAGTCTTTTCCTGTCAGTACGGTACGATAAATCATCTTTGTTTCCTTAAAAGAGAACAGAGAGATTTCTGTTTCGGCAGACTCTTCCTTGTTTGTGTTCAGAGCGAAAATGCTGATTTCTCCAGCTTCTTCATTGTGTACGGCGGCAAAAACAACTGCGGGAACTTCTCCATAGGCGGCTGTTATTTTTACCGGGCTGTTGATGACCGGTGTAAGGACAGTGCCCCTTCCGTAGAGTGAAATATCACGGAACGGGAAGTAAATCGCCTGCTGGTAGGCTCCTTTTCCTGGCTCTGTAAAGATGGGCGCTATTACGTTTACTAACTGAGCCAGACACGCAATCCTTACACGATCTGCATGGTTCAGCAGGGCTATTGCCATGCCGCCGAATGCGAGGGCGTCAAGGAGCGAGTAATGGTCTTCCAGAATCCGCGGGGCGTTCTGCCAGGGGAGTGCCTGCATCTTGCTCTGGTACCAGACATTCCATTCATCGAATGACAGGTACATCGTTTTTTTGCTGCGGGTGAGCGCTTTTACATAGTCGCAGGTCGCAATGCTGGTCTTAATGAACTGATCCATGTCGTAGAATGAGGCAAGGAAGTCGTCATCATTACCGCGGTTTTCGAAATAGCGGTGGATTGAAAGGTAATCGGCGACATCGTAGGTGTGTTCAAGCACAATCCTGTCCCATTCGGGATAGGTCGGCATGCTTGAAGAAGCGCTGCCGCAGACAACTGTTTTTATGCGCTCGTCAGTCCATTTCATCAGCTTGATGGCTTCGCGGGCTTTCTTCCCGTAATCAACAGCGTCCAGATGACAGATTTGCCAGGGGCCGTCCATTTCGTTTCCGACGCACCAGTACATGATGTCGTGCGGCTTTTTGTGGCCGTTTTTAATGCGCAAATCGCTCCATGCGGTGCCTTCCGGGTAGTTGCAGTATTCTACGATGTCGGCGGCATCCTGCGGCGTGCCGGTACCCATGTTGACGGCTCCCATGATGTTTGTCCCTGCCTTTGCGGCCCAGTCGACAAATTCATCTATACCAATCTGATTTGTTTCAATGGTGTGCCAGGCGCGGTCAAGCCGGACGGGACGCTTGTCGCGCGGGCCGATGCCGTCCTTCCAGTTGTAGCCGGAAAGAAAGTTGCCGCCGGGATAGCGGACAAGCCCGACTTTCAGGTCTTTTACCATGTCGATGACGTCCTGGCGGAAGCCCTGGCCGTCAGCCTGCGGGTGCCCTGGCTCGTAAATGCCGGTGTACACGGCGCGGCCCAAGTGTTCGATAAAGGAACTGAACAGATTGTCGTCAACTTTACCGTTAGTGAATTCTTTTACAAGCGTTATTGTTGCTTTCATATAATACCTTCCTGTTGCTGCCATTTGTCGTTTGCCGGAAACGGGCAGCGTGCTTTTTCCAATCTGGCTCTGAACGCAACGTAACTGCCACATTCAGAACACAGCATTTCAGACACAAGTTTCGGGCAGGACGCGCAGATTTTGAGCCTCCTGGCGTAGGTGGCGCTGTCAGCGGTAATCCCCGGCACGAATGCCTGGGCCTCTGCCTGGGCGCGAATGCTCTCCGGCGTTATTGCTGCCATCTGGGCGTGCAATTCGCATTGGGGGCACCATGCACCCTGCCTGGAATCCGCGCTTATGTGTGAATCACTCATGTGTGAATCGCTCACGTGTGAGCTAGTCATGCGAGGATGCTGATGCTTGCGACAGCATGAGCTGGCAGCTCGATGGATACGGTGTTTGCACTGCAGATTTTTACTGCCAGCGCTTTTTCCGTGACGGCATCACCGCGGTCAAAGGTGTTTACCGTGTTTGCCTGGTCGCCGGTTACGATTGTGCCGGTGGCAGAGGCAATGCCTGAGGCGAGGTGAGAAAGCTGTACTTCGACGGTGCGGCTCTCGTCCATGTCTGCGTTTGCGACGGTTACCAGATATGCTGTCTTTCCGTCCTTTTCTTTCTGCGATGCGCTTACGCTCAATGCCGGTACAGTGATGTCCTTCTCGAAAATGCCGGCAGAAGCGGTTGCTGCGCTGGTTCCCAGAAGGGTGGCACCCTGATGGCCTTTGTACATGTGGAGTACGTGCCATGTCGGCGTAAGCACGATTTTGTCGCCTTCGGTCAGTACCGGCGCCTGCAGGACGTTTACAGCCTGTGCGAGGTTTGCGATTCTGACGCGGTCGGAGTGGTTGTTAAAGATGTTCAGGTGAATGCCTGCGACGACAGCATCGCAGACGCTGTTCTGCTGGTAGAGGAAGCCCGGATTGGTGCCCGGCTCCGGCGCAAACCAGTTGCCCCATTCGTCGACGACCAGCGCGACGCGTTTTTCGGGGTCGTACTTGTCCATGACTTCGCCGTGGCGGCGTACCAGCTCGTCCATGCGCCATGCGTTCTTCATGATGCGGTACCAGCCTTCCTTGTCGAAACCTGTCGCCGAGCGGAAGTCGCCCCAGCAGTACTCGTAGGTGTAGTAGTGCAGCGAAAGTCCGTCCATAAAGCGGCCTGCCTGCTGCATGAGCACGTCCGTCCAGCGGTAGTCAGCGACGTTAGCGCCGCCTGCAATCTTGAAGATTTTGTTCTGGCCGTACTGGCGCACGAACGTCTGGAAGCGTCGGTAGAGGTCAGCGTAGAATTCTGGGCGCATGTTGCCGCCGCAGCCCCAGTTTTCGTTTCCGACGCCGAAGTAGTCGAGCTTCCACGGTTCTTTTCTGCCGTTTGCAGCGCGCAGGTTTGCCATCGGCGACTCTCCGCTGAATGTCATGTATTCAATCCATTCATCCATTTCCTGCACGGTACCGCTTCCGACGTTGCCGCAGATGTAGGGCTTGCAGCCAAGTTCTTCGCACAATCCCATGAACTCGTGCGTGCCGAAGCTGTTGTCTTCCACAACGCCGCCCCAGTTGGTGTTAATCATGCGCTTGCGGTTTTCTTTAGGCCCGATGCCGTCTTTCCAGTGATATTCGTCTGCAAAGCATCCGCCCGGCCAGCGCAGGTTCGGTATGTCCAGTTCCTTAAAGGCCTCCACGACAGCCTTGTTGTAGCCGTGGATGTTGGGAATCGACGAATCTTTTCCGACCCAGAAGCCGCCGTAGATGCAGCGCCCTAAGTGCTCTGAAAAATGCCCGTAAATATCTCTGCTTATTGTAGATTTTTTGTTTCTCGTATCAACGATAATCGTTTCTTTCATTAATTATTGCTCCTGTGCTGTATAATGCAGGTGGTTTTGGCTCTTTGTCAATAATCATATCAACAAAAGTTGAAAAAAATCAATAAAAATCGTTAGAAAAGAGCGGCCAAAAAGCAGCATTTTCCGGCTGACTTTTTTGTGCTAGTAAATGAAGTTTTTTGCGTCGTGACATATCTGTATTCAACTTACACTAGCGAAAAGTATAATCTATACTGAGAGGTTTATATGAAAAAAGGAGCTTTTTCAAAAAAGGTTCGTTCGGTTGGCATGGCGGCAGGCGCACTGTTGCTGTCATCAACCTTGAGCCCGTTGTTTGCTGCTGAGACAGGAACGACATTTGATGGCGAAAAAGGAGACAAACCGTGGGGGTTTGCTTCTGCGAATGCACGTATTTTCCTTGTTTCCAATGATATTGCTGGAAATGTAGGACCAAAAATGATGTTTACCATGGATGACCAGAAGGGCGGTCGTTTTGCAACAAAGAATTTTGAGCCTGCAATCACTGGTCAGACCATTCACTTTATGGTTGACTGGCTCCCCGGTTCTATCAATGACAAGGGTGGAGCAAAAGACGAAAACGGCGGTATGATTACACTCGTTGACAGCAACAAGAAAGTGCTTTTCAACGTGAACTATACGCACAATGAATGCCTGCGCTGGGTTGCGGGAAAGAATGCTGCTGTAGCAACTTCATTCAAGGACGCAATGACCTGGTACAGCCTTGACCTCTTGTTCGACATCAAGGCAAACGTGCTGACCGGTACAATCACCGATAAGAAGACCGGTAAATCTGAGAAAGTAAATGCATCTCTGGCTACTGCTGACTTCAGCGGCGTGCTTGCTCAGATGGAAGTAACCGGTATCCGCACTGCCGGCAACAATATCACCTGGACGACATACGTTGATAACATCAAGCTTGAGTATGAGCCGCTTTCCAAGAAGACGATTACTACCGTTGAGGACGTGCCCTACAAGCGTGTGTATGTCGGCGAAGTGCAGGACATTCTTTCAGCGCTGCCGAAAGAAGTTCCGGTTAAGCTTGCTGACGGTACAAGCGCAAAAGTTGCTGTAAGCAGCTGGGAATCTGTTGCTACTGGTGCAAAGCCTGCAAAAATCGTAGCTGCAGGCAAATATGATCCGGCTGTTGCTGGCGTGTACACATTCAAGGGAACGCTTGCTCCTGCTGGCGGCGTAGAAAACCCTCTTGACCGTGTTGCTTACCAGTATGTGTACAACCGCCTGAAGCCGGTTGAGTCAAAACGCCAGACAGAATGGTTCGACCGCGGCGTTGTTGCTGTCCGCACCGAGTCTGGAAGCGGAAACTTCGTAAGCTGGAGACTTCTGGCCGACGAGTACAACAAAAACATTACATTCAATGTGTACCGCGATGGCAAAAAGCTGACTAAAAAACCGATTTCTGTAACAAACTTCGAAGACAAGAAAGGCAAGCCTGGTGTTACCTACCGTGTCGAGACTTTGCTTGACGGTAAACCCGTTGCAGAAGCAAAGGGGGACTCAGCTGTTTCTGCTTCAAAAGAATATCTGTCACTCAAAGTTCAGAAGCCTGCTAAGGGCAAGACCCTCAAAGGTGCTGACGGAAAAGTTGAGGAAGTTTCTTATTCTCTGAACGATGTTGCTGTAGGCGACCTTGACGGCGACGGCGAGCTGGAAATCATCGCAAAATGGTATCCTGCTAACGCTATCGACAGCTCATTCTCAAAGCTGACAGCTCCGACATTGTTCGACGCATACAAGCTCGACGGAACTCCGCTGTGGCGTATCAACATGGGCCTGAGCATGACTTCTGGTGCTCACTACAACCAGATTGTGGTTGCTGACTTTGACGGCGACGGAAAGAGCGAAATCTTCCTGAAGACTGGCGAAGGAACCCGCGTGTACGGTGTTAAAGACGGCAAGTTTGACGAATCTAAGCCGATTGCTGTTGTCGGAAACCTGGCAAACGAAGGCAAAGGCGTTATCACAGAAGAAATTGGCGGTAAAGGTCACATCTCTAACGGCACTCCGGAATATGTTTCATTCTTCCGCGGTGACGGTACTCTGATTGACACTGTTGAGTATGCGTTCCCGGTAAATCCGGTTTCATCATGGGGTGATACATTCTACAACCGCAGCGACCGCTGGAACGCCTGTATGGCATATCTTGACGGCGTACACCCGAGCGCACTGCTTGGCCGCGGCTACTATGCACGCACCGCTTATGCTGCATACGATTTGGTAAACGGTAAAATCAAGCTGCGCTGGACATACGACAGCAATGCATACGAAAACGGCTATGGCTGGGGTCTTGGTAACCACAACCTCGTCGTTGCTGATGTTGATAACGACGGTTGCGACGAAATTGTTGCCGGAAGCCTTTGTATCAACAATGACGGTACTGTTCTGTACGCAATGGACGGTGCGATGAACCGCCTGGAAGGCTCACATGGTGACGCCCTGCATATCGGTCAGTTCGACCCGGATATGGAAGGCTTCCTGGTATGGGATCCGCATGAGGTTGACAAAGTTGCTTCACTGGAACTGCATGACGCAGCTACTGGTGAGACGAAGATGGCATTCTGGGCTTATCGCGATGCTGGCCGCGCTGTTGCAGCTAACATTACCAAAAAGCCTGGCTATGAAGTCTGGGGCGCCGGTAAGGGCAGTGTAGCTGGCGGTGCTGGTCTTTACAACGTAAAAGACGGTGCAGAAAAGCCTGTTGCAGAGAAGAATCCTGGTCTGTCAATGAACTTTAAGATTTACTGGGACGGCGACCTGCTGCACGAACTGCTGGATGCTGGTGACACCGCTCCGTGTATTATCACGAAGTTCAACGGTTCATCTGTTGATCAGCTGAAAGTGCTTGGTGGAACACACAGCAACAACGGTACTAAAGCAAATCCGTCACTGCAGGCTGATATCCTTGGTGACTGGCGCGAAGAGATTGTTGTTCCGTCTGATGACAACACTGAGCTGCGCATCTACACAACGACAGCTCCGACTGCATATCGCATCTACACGCTGCTGCATGACCCGGTATACCGCGCATCTGTAGCATGGCAGAACAACGGCTACAACCAGCCGACCTGTCTGGGTATCTACCTTGGTGAAGACATTAAGAGCACTGTGCTTGAAAACAAGCTTCCGGTGCCTGCAATGCATTACACAAATAAAAAATAAGGATATTCTCTAGAAATCCGCTTTTGCGACTTTCTGGAGAGTCCCATAATAAAATATCAGTGCGCATGGCTTAGGCCGTGCGTGCGACATCATAAAAAATCGTTAAAAAAAGTAAAAGAAAAGCCACAGAGCCTATGCCCTGTGGCTTTTTTGCGTGTATAAGGCTTTTTGTTGCATCTGGCTCGTGTGGCTGCCTGAAAAGCGAAGTGGCAGGCAGGCTCCGCGGGAAAGCTGTAGCCGACTGCCGCCAGCTTCCTGCTTGCTCTTCAGCGCCCGCCGAAAGCTCCTGACACTGCTGTGGCCTGCTGCAAGCCTCCCCACCACGCACACGCACCACACACAGAGGCCCGCGGGGGGAGCCTCTTAAGGAGCCTTTCGCTGCTATTCTTCCCAGACGTAGAGCAGCAGGCTGTAGGTGCCCGGGTAGAGCCGGTACTGGGGCAGGGTGTCGTCGCCGCAGGAAGCGGTGCCGATGCCGCGGACTGCTATGTCCAGGTTCAGGCTGAAAAAGCCATCCTTACCCGCAGATGTATCGGTAAGATCGCAGGTGTGGCGGCTCTTCCACAGGTCTTCGGTGCTGTAGCGGGAAAGGCTGAAGTTGAAGGGCGTCTCGCCGTAGATGTGCAGCTTTTTTCCGTCGTCGGCTGTCAGAATGAGGTGGCGCACGTCAGCGCGGTTACCATTTTCCTGGGGCACGATGTAGGGAGTTTCAAGCTCTGATGCCTTAAGCGCGTGATGACCGAAGATAGCCCCGGCCTTGCGGTCGCTGTAGGCTTCCTGAGGGCCAAGACCCAGCCAGGCGGCATTTTTGTAGGCGGCGCTTACCGGCAGGGTAATGCCCACTCTCGGGTACTCGCTTAGGGCGTCTGTTAGCGTAAATCTGATGTCAACAGAGGCGCCGCTCTTCCCGTCGGGAGAAGCCAGGGGAGTAACCTTCTGGCAGTAACTTCCAAGCTTTTTATGCTGCAGCTCTCCAATCGCGTCTTTTCCTGTCCAAAGCTCTCCGCCTTTCAGCTCCAGATGCAGCAAATCGCTGTGAAGCCATTCCAGAGTCGCATTGCAGTGGAAGTAGTGGGACTCAGCTTCCGTTCCGATGACGTTAAGCCGGGCTTTTATGCATTCGTTTTCTGTCAGTGCGCGGAAAAGCTGGGGACGGGAAGCTGTAAAGATCTCTGTCACCGCATTGCTGCTACCGGCTGCCTCTGTAAGGGGCAGGGGAAGCTTTTTGCAGGCAAGCTCAAATCCCGCCTTTGTTACGGTGGCTCCTTCCGGCGCATAGGGCATGGTCTTTGTGTACACAGCTTCCATTGTCAGGGAAAGGGAGCCGCTTTCGCTCTCTGCCTGGGCCAAAGCTTCTGCTATCGGCAGGCTTATCTGCACTTTTTCGCCCGGGGCTGCTGCTGGCAGGTCAAGGGTGCCGGATGTCAGCACAGAACGGTCGCCTGCAAGAACCCAGCGGATTTTCAGCAGGTCAAGGGAGGAGAAGTCAAAGCGGTTTTCTACAATGAACTTTCCCTGTGCTGCTGACAGCGCCTGAATGCGCACCGGCGCAAAGAGTGCCCGGCATTCTTCCATGGCAGGCTTTGGCGTCTGGTCGGGCAAGAGGAGACCGTTCAGGCAGAAGTCATAATCTGTAGGCTCGTCCCCAAAGTCGCCGCCGTACTTCCAGTATTTTTTGCCGTCAGCACTGGTTGAGGCGATGCCCTGGTCAATCCAGTCCCAGATGAAGCCGCCCTGCAGGCCCGGGTGGCTTTCGATGGCCTCCCAGTAGTCAGACAGGCTGCCGTTGGAGTTACCCATGGCGTGGGAGTACTCGCACATGATAAGGGGGCGGCTGTCGCTTGACGTGCGGGAAAACTTTTTAATCAGCTCGATGGTGGGGTACATGGGGCTTATGATGTCAACCACGCCCCGTCCCCGCTCCAGCGATTCCACCGTGTAGGCAGACTGCTTGAACTCAGGGCGGCTGTAGCCTTCGTAGTGGACGATGCGGGTGCTGTCAACCTTGTGCAGCCAGGCCGCCATGGCGTCGTGGTTTTGTGCGGCGCCGCTTTCGTTACCCAGTGACCAGCCGAAGATGCAGGCGTGGTTTTTGTCGCGGCGGTACATGCGCTGAACGCGCTGCATGTAGGCTCCCGTCCACTCGTCGCTGCGGCACATGAAGTCGTAGTAGGCGTGGTTTTCGATGTTTGCCTCGTCGAGGACGTAGATGCCGTAGCGGTCGCAAAGCTCGTACCAGGCCTCGTCATCGGGGTAGTGGCAGGTGCGCACGGCGTTAAAGTTGTACTGCTTCAGAAGGAGGATGTCATACAGCATCTGCTTTACTGTGAGCGTCTTTCCGGTGTACTCGTTATGTTCGTGGCGGTTCACGCCGTGAATGTACACTTTTTTGCCGTTTATGCGAAGCTCGCGGCTTTCAATGCTCACCGTCTTAAAGCCGATGGTGCAGGCTGTGCTTTCGATAAGGCGGCCGTTCTCGCTTTCATACAGGCTCACTGAAAGCAGGTAGAGAGACGGGTGTTCTGATGACCAGAGCCGCGGCTCGTCAATCGTAAGCGAGGCACGAACCTTTGCTTCGGTTGCGCGGTAGTCGTAGACTGCTGTTTCGCTTCCTTCGCACAGCTTTGCGCCGCACTGGGGCATGTCAGGAAAGGAGTTTAGCTCGTAGAGTGCATAGCGCACCGTGCGGGTAAGCTTGTCCATGACAGGTTTTTCCGGAATGGCGCCGCTTTCTGCCCGGAATCCCAGGGGAATGGTCAGCGTCACAGTGCCGCATCTTGTGCCGTGGTGTGTCTTGACGGAGGTCAGCGCCTCAACGTCTGCAATATAGGTTTCTTCGGTACTGTAGAGGTAGATGGAGCGGTGCAGGCCGCCGAACCACCACTGGTCCTGATCTTCCACAAAGGAAGCATCGCTGTAGCGGACTACTTTCAGAAGCAGCTCTGCGCTGCCGCCGGTCTGGCTCCAGCTGATGCTGTCGGTAATGTCAAACTCCGACGGCAGGCGGGTGTCTTTGGAAAGGCCGGCAAATGCGCCGTTCAGATAGACAAGGAGACAGCTTTCTGCGCTTCCCACGTGGAGTACAATGCGGCGTCCCTTCCAGCTGGCAGGAATGGACAGTTGTTTTTTGTAGAGGCCGGTGGGATTTTCTTCCGGCGTGTAGGGAGGAACCGGGCTCCAGGGCATCTGCACGTTCGTGTAGTGGGGCTTGTCATAGCCCTGCAGGCTCCAGCTGCCGGGAACCTGAATGGGCTTCCAGACTGCTGCCTCCGGCGCCTGGGCGTCGGGGCGGTCAAGCAAAAAAAAGTCCCAGCTGCCGTCAAGGCTCTGGTACCAGGGGGTCTTCGGCTGCGGGCAATATTCTGCTCCCAGCGCGGCGGTTGTAACAGCGTTCTCTGTGCTGTCAAAAGAAAACAGCGGGCTGCGCATTGGCAGCCTGTTCAGTTGCTGTATCTCGGGATTTTGCCAGTATGGTCTCATAGTGTATTTTTCCTCTGCGGCCATACTAGCGTTTACGTTAACATTTGTAAATTATGCATAGGCGGCACCGAAGTGCCGCCTTAAGCCTGTGGGCTTTTTGACTACAGCTCCAGTGAGCGGCTGGTAACTTTTTCTGTAAGGTATGCCTTAAAGTCGCTGAAACTCATGGTCTGCTGCTGCTTGCCGCTGTCAGCACGGAAGCGTACGCAGACGGCGTTTTCTTCCTGCTCTTTTGCGCCAACAACAAGAATGTAGGGCGTTTTGTGCTCGCTCGTGATTGTCTTAATCTTGCTCTTCATGTTGCTGTCGTCAGTGTAGGCGGCTGCGCGGAATCCTGCTTGAGAAAGCTCATCTGCCACTTTCTGCGCATAGTCTGCAAAGTCGGTGCCAACCGGAACGACGGCGACCTGCTCGAAGTGGAGCCAGGCCGGGAGCATGCCTGCAAAGTTTTCAATCAGGATGCCCATAAAGCGCTCGAGTGAGCCGAGAACTGCGCGGTGCAGCATGACCGGATGGTGCTTCTGGTTGTCAGCGCCGATGTAGGTTGCGTCAAGGCGGTCTGCGCTGGGAAGCTGGTAGTCAAGCTGAATCGTACCGCACTGCCATTCGCGGCCGAGCGTGTCGTAAAGCTTGAACTCCAGTTTCGGGCCGTAGAACGCGCCTTCTTTGGGCTGAATCTCGTAGTCCAGGCCTGCGCTCTTACAGGCGGCGCCTAAAGCGGCTTCCGCGTGCTGCCAGGTTGCCTCATCGCCCACGTGGTCGTCAGGCATGGTAGAAAGGCGCACTGCCAGGTTCTTGTCAAAGCCAAAGTCCTTGTATACGTCTACCAGCAGGCGGCAGAATTTTGCGACTTCTGCTTCAATCTGCTCTTCGGTACAGATGATGTGTGCGTCGTCCTGCACAAAGCCGCGCACGCGCATGATGCCGTGCAGAGTGCCGCTCGGCTCGTTGCGCACACAGTGACCGAACTCTGCAAGGCGCAGCGGCAGGTCTTTGTATGAACGGATGCGGCTCTTGAAAATCTCCAGTGCGCCCGGACAGTTCATGGGCTTAATGGCGAAGATGCGCTTTTCGCTTTCAGTTACGAACATGTTCTGCTGGTAGTGTCCCCAGTGGCCGCTGCGCTCCCACAATGAGCGGGGCATGACGGCGGGCGTGTTCACTTCTTTGTAGCCGTCGGCAACCACTTTCTGGCGCATGTAGTCCTGCAGGGTAACGTAGACCTGCCAGCCGTTCGGGTGCCAGAAAATCTGACCCGGGTCTTCGGGGTCAAGGTGGAAGAGGTCCATCTGAACGCCGAGCTTTCTGTGGTCGCGTTTTTCTGCTTCTTCGAGCATGTGCAGGTAGTCTTTCAAATCATTGGGCTTTGCAAAGGCTACGGCGTACACGCGGCTCAGCATGGGGCGGTTGGAGTCTCCACGCCAGTAAGCGCCTGCCATCTTCATAATCTTAAAGGCCTGTGCGTTGATTTCTTTTGTTGTTGCAACATGCGGGCCGCGGCAGAGGTCGGTAAAGCCGTCCTGAGTGTATGTCGTGATTGTCTCGCCGTCGGGCAGGTCGTTAATCAGCTCAATCTTGTAGGGCTGGTCGGCAAAAATCGTGCGTGCTTCGTCCTTGGTTACTTCTTTGCGTACGAACTCAGCCCCGCTTGCCAGAATCTTGCGCATTTCTTTTTCTACTGCCGGAAAGTCCTCTTCGGTCAGTTTATGGTCGGTGGGAAAGTCAAAATCATAGTAAAATCCATTGTCGATTGCCGGGCCGATTGCAATTTTCGTGCCGGGGAAAAGATGCAGAATAGCTTCTGCCATAACGTGTGCGCAGGAATGGCGCATCATCTGTAATTGTTCATCAACTGCCATGTGTATGTCCTATATTGTAGATGATAAGATTAGATTGCATGAGTATATAATTCCGTTGCGGGGCGGTCAAGGTTAGAAAATAGTATTGAAGAAACATTCAATTTCTGCCGATATTTCAGATATGGCAGATATAAAGACATTTTCAGATACCGTAATTCAGGCTCTTGATGAAAAATCTCAGTGGTACGACAGCGAAGA
Organism: Treponema sp.; assembly: GCA_024698325.1. Lineage (GTDB taxonomy): Bacteria > Spirochaetota > Spirochaetia > Treponematales > Treponemataceae > Treponema_D. The sequence continues at coordinate 19,407 of JAILRG010000051.1, read as the reverse complement.
ACTGCCCGCGATGCTCGAAAACTATCGCATGCTCCATACATGCGTAAAGAATCTGTATGATTTCCTGCTGAAAAAGTCGCTCATCAAAAAAGATCCCTACAAGCTTGATAAAAAGATTTCTGATATTGTTGCGCCGGAGAATTCAAACTTTTCAGAAAATGACCGCAGCCTTGTTGTCGGCATGCGTTTTTCTGATTACGACAGTACGCTGGATTTTCTCTGCAACTACTACAAGTTTTCAGTTGACCGCCTTACGCTTGGCACAATTAAAAAGCTGGTTGATTTTAACAGCTCATTCCTGTGGAATGCGTTTACGCCGAATAGTCCGAAAGCGAATACGCGCGGTCTTGCAGGCTTGCTTTCTGACGGTAAGCAGGGCGGAGATCAGTTTACGCTCAGCCTGATTACTGACAGTGTTTCTAAAGCCGGCAAGGCGCTTACTTCCATCACCGACCAGCTTAAAAAGCTCACGGAGTTTCAGAAGGAGCTGTATAAGGGAAATGTGCGGCGCAACGTGTTCGCAGCTTCTGGCTTTGACATGGAAGCGGCAAGCCGGAGCGCTGATGAAGAGCTTTCTCAGATAAAAAAGCATTTCGCCGGTGTAATGGGAAAAGTCCCGTTCTATGCCGAGCTGATATCCGAACTGGTGCAGGAAGACCATGCGCCAAATAAGGATGAGCTGCAGCAGATTGTGCTTGCAAAACTCAACGTAAAGACCAGGCAGGAAGAGAATAAGAAGCCCGAAATTGATACAAAAGAGCTTTTAATGGATTCTGTCCGTATGCTTGGCGCGATGCCGGCTCAGATTAATGCGGCTCTGCAGAAAATCAACGAGAACCACGATGTGCTTGAAAGTGAGCATAACACGTTTATGAACCGGCTGAAGGCGTTTTTCCGAAAGGCATTTAAAATCCCCGAAAAACCGCTGTATTATCAGATTATCATCACTGATGAGGCGACGGATACAAAGCGCCGGGACAAGCTGAATTATCAGGATTTTGTCTCGTCAATGCAGCTGCGGGCGCGCCGATTTGCTGCTGCTGCCACCAAGGAAAGCCCCGGATATGCGCGTATCTATGCGCAGCCGGAAGAGAAAATCCTTGAGTTCGTAAACAACCAGATTTTTGATTCAAGCAAGATGATAAAAATCCTGAACGGTCTTGACGAATACTTTAAGCAGGCGGTTCAGCCGCAGAATAAGAGCAAAATCAAAGGCCTTAAGATGGAAGTAACGTCGCTCAAGAACTGTCTGGTAAAGGCAAATCAGTGCCGCGCCGATTACACAGCCTATGTCGAAGAGGAAGCTCAGTTTAAGAAGCTCGGAATAGACGCAAATGAATCATAAATCAGCTTATACTCGTATTGTCACCACGGCGGCCACGCTTCTGGTGTATGCTTTTTCCGTGCCTTTTTTTGCAGTGGCTCAGGAAAGCCCCGCTCCCGAAGATGACGCAATCGCCGAACTTGAAGAAGAGACTAGTGAGACTGCGGTAGTTGATGAAAACCTGCAGCGCACATTCGTGATTATTGCGCCGAACCACGAATATGACTTAAATCCGCATACTGCAAATTATTCCACCGAAGCGCAGTTTTTAATCGGCCTGTATGAAGGCCTGTATTCCTATGATCCAAAGACGCTTGACCCGGTGCCTGCGATTGCCGAAAGCTACAAAATAGCCCGCAATAAAAAGCGCTGGACGTTTACTCTGCGCGAAGGCGCCGCCTTTAGTGACGGAACGCCCATAACCGCAGAAAGCATACGCTCGTCCTGGCTTCGCCTGCTTGCAAATGAGGCTGCGCCGTATGCCTCGCTTTTAGATTGCATTGCCGGCGCCGAAGCCTACCGCACGGGAAACGCAGATGCGGCCAGCGTCGGCATTACCGCCCGCAGCGAGCGCACGCTGGTAGTAGACCTTGCCGTGCCGACAGCGCATTTTCCGCGCATCCTGTGCCACCACGCATTTAGCGCTGTTTCCGAAAAAGAGGGCGTGTACAGCGGCGCCTACTGCATGGCTTCCTCGGGTGAAGGCGGCTTTGTGCTTGCAAAAAACGAGCATTACTGGGATGCAGCCCGTGTTGCGCTGCCGGAAATTGCCGTGCAGTACAGCGATGCGCTGAGCGAAAATTCTTTCCGCTTTAACGCAGGCGAAGCTGATTGGGTGCTGAATATGGTCGACACATCAGTGCTCTTAAATCCTTATGCCATCCGTATAGCCGCTGAGTTCGGCACTGAGTACCTGTTTTTCTCTGCCCGCAATGCGCCCTGGAATGATGCTGATTTCCGGAATGCGCTGCTTTCTGCGGTGCCGTGGGAAAAAATACGCGCCGGAAGCCTTGTGCAGGCCGATACGCTTGTGTATCCGCTTTCCGGGTATCCTTCCGTGGAGGGGCTTTCCGACACGTCACCTGAGGATGCTGCCGACATGATGGCAGAAGCGCGCAAAAAAGCCGGCATTGCCCCCGACGAGAGGCTCACGCTGATTTTTGGCATCTCAAAGACGAGTGAACGCCAGCGACAGCAGGCAGAGCTTTTAAAAGCCGCCTGGGAACCGCTTGGCGTAAATTTTGTGGTTCAGAGCACTACCGACGACCGCTATCTTGGAAGCATTCCGTACTGGAACTGCGATTTGTTCTGCTACAGTTGGATTGGCGACTTTGCCGATCCTACGGCTTTTCTGGAGCTGTTCCGCTACGGAAGCACGCTGAATCAGACTAAGTGGCACAACGAGCGCTTTGAAAATCTGCTTCGCGAGGCGGCTGAAACTACCGACAGTGCCGAACACTACAAGCTTTTAAGCCGCGCCGAGCAGGTGCTCCTGGACGACGGGCTTATCCTTCCGATTTCGCACCAGGTGAGTCTGCATGCCGTAAATCCAAATGCTGTCGGCGGCTGGTACCCGAATGCACTTGACATTCATCCGCTTAAATACCTGTTCCTGAAAGAAGACACCTCAAGCTCGGCTCCGAACATCGTTATGCGCTAGATGGCCGCTTGCGCCAGTACTGGCAGGTGGTGCGGTGCGCAGCGGAACTGGAGCGGATATTGCTTCTGCCCGGGGGCGCTGGAAGCTTGCTGGAAGTCAGCCCGGGGGCGCCGGAAGTCTTTTGCTCGCGCCTCTCGCTGGCAGGCGGTGCTTCTTCACAAAACCGTCGCAGAGCGCTATACTGAAAACCAATCTTTTTTTTAAAGGAACAGCATAATGGTTATTCTTACACTGAACTGCGGTTCTTCTTCCGCAAAGTACCAGGTTTATGACTGGGACAACAAAGACGTATTGGCAACCGGCGTTGTTGAGCGCGTAACTCAGCCGGGCTCTGTAATCACACACAAACCGAAGGGAAAGGACAAGTTCGTTCTTGAAAGCGCATGCCCGACACACAAAGAGGCAATCGAGCTGATTTTGAGCGCAATCACCGACAAGGCTCACGGCGTTATCGCTGACATGAGCGTCATCGGCGCTGTCGGTCACCGCGTTCTGCATGGCGGCGACAAATTCACCAAGAGCGTAAAAGTCACTCCGGAAGTGTTGGAGACATTCCGCTCTGTGCAGGATCTTGGCCCGCTCCACAACCCTGCAAACATCATGGGTATTGAAGCTGCACAGAAAGTGCTTCCCAACGTGCCGCACGTAGCCGTTCTGGATACCGCATGGCACCAGACAATGCCGGCTTCAAGCTACCGCTATGCTATTCCGAAAGAGTGGTATGAAAAATACGGTGCACGCCGCTACGGTTTCCACGGAACCAGCTTCCTTTACACGGCAAAACGCGCTTCTGTGCTCCTGCACAAGGCTCCGAAAGACACCAACGTGATTATTGCACACGTCGGTAACGGCGCTTCTATGTGTGCTGTAAAGAATGGTCAGTGCTTCGACACTTCAATGGGAATTACTCCGCTGGAAGGCCTTGTTATGGGTACTCGCTCTGGCGACATGGACCCGGCTCTTCCGTTCTACATCATGCGCAAAACCGGCATGACTCCTGCAGAGATGGATACCGCAATGAACAAAAAGAGCGGCTTGCTCGGTCTTACCGGAAAATCTGCTGACCGCCGCGATGTTGCAGACCTTGCAGAAAAAGGCGACGCAGACTGCCAGCTGGCTGTTGACATGGAAGTATACCGCTTAAAGAAGTACTTCGGCGCTTACATGGCAGCCATCGGTCCGGTGGACGCTATCGTTTATACCGCTGGCGTCGGCGAGCATTCAGCTCTTATCCGCGGCAAGGCTCTGGAAGGACTTGAGTGGATGGGTGTTAAGATTGACCCGAAAAAGAATGCGCTTGCAAATACTGGCAACGCAGAGACCTGCATCAGCGCTGATGACAGCAAGGTTAAAGTTTTCGTTATCCCGACAGATGAAGAGCTTGTCATGACAGAAGATGCCTTCGCCATCATGCAGGGTACCTATGACGTGCATACTAACTTTACCTACAGCTTCCAGGATCCCACTTACCGCAACAAGGCTCGCGAGGAAGGCTTAAAGAAAGAGCTGGAGAAAAATCCGGAGCTTGCTTCTATCGTTGTGCGTCCGTAGACGGTTGTACAGCGCAGTATTACTGTCAGCTGTATAAGAACAGGGCTTGAAAGATTTTCTTTCAAGCCCTGCTTTATTTCTGCCCCTCTTCTTTACACTGGAAAGCCCCGGCAGCTCCTGTGAATTTTAAATTAAATTTGTATTAAACAGAGACCTCGGATACAATTAAAACGTATCATTTTCAGGAGGACGTATAGTGCGAAAATACAAGAACCCTCTGAAAAAAAACTGCGGCTTTGTGCTGAACGAGAGCCTTGCTATTTATTCAAACTTTGCGATTTCTTCCTGACAGAGCTGGTCGCACCGTTCGTTCCATTGTACGCCAGCGTGCCCTTTAACCCAGTTCCAGCTTACATTGAGTGCGCTGTTTAAGGCATCAAGCTTTTGCCACAACTCCTGATTCAAGACCGGCTTTTTCTGGCTTGTCTTCCAGCCGTTCTTCTTCCAGCTGTGAATCCAGCTGGTAATGCCGTTTTTTACATACTGGCTGTCGCTGTAGAGCATGACAAGGCGGTCTTTAAAGCGCTCGGTGTTGTAGATTGCGGTAAGAGCTGATATTGCTGCCGTAAGCTCCATGCGGTTGTTTGTCGTCTGCGCTTCGCCGCCGGAAAGCTCGCGTGCGTCACCGTCGGCAATCACTACGCAGCCCCAGCCGCCGGGGCCTGGGTTTCCGTGGCAGCCGCCGTCGGTGTATACCACGATTGTTTCGTCCTGGATGCGTTTTCCATCTGATTTCATGTCGTCAAAAGTCATGGGGCTACTATACCCGAAAAACTGCCGGCGGTAAATGCTGCGGAAAGAGCAGACGGTAAGCGTGGCTTGCGCTGCCAGCGGCATGTGCTGTCAGCGGCATAGCTTTACGGAAAAGTCCTTATCCGTTATAGTATCGTTCAAGGATTTATTATGAAAAGATACAGTTTTTCCTACAATGTGGCGCGTGCTTGTCTTGCCGCGCTTTTGTTTATAACCGCCATGGCGCCGGTTTTTGCAGAAAACGACATTGTTATTCTGCTTTCACAGGATAGAAAGAGCCTTGAATCACTTACTCAGAGTGAGAAGAGTTTTGCGGAGTCTGCCTATCAGCAGTTTCGTGTGGCAATTTCAAAAGAGCCGCAAATCAGCATCCGCGAAGATGACACGGCCGCTAAAATGCGTAAGATTCAGAAAGATTCAGAAAATGAGGTTGTCAGCGGACTTGCTTCCACCGCGTACGAAGGAGATTTGCGCACGCTCGCAAAACTTTCCGCAGTGCTTTCTTTTCAGAACTCTGGTGACGGAAAATACCGCCTCAGCTGTACGGTCTCCGATATCGAAAAGCAGACATCCATTTCTTTAAATACGCAGGCGGCGGCGATTGCCGATGTCGCTTCTGACGAAAGCGTCGACCGGCTTGCGTATGACGTCCTTATGGGAATGAGCGGCCGCAAGTATATTTCCGCGCCGTCTGCCGCTATCGCCGGTCAGCTGCTTCACGAAAAGAATAACGCCGAGGCATTCAGCAAATACGTACAGGATTACGACCGCCAGCTGCAGGAAGCAAACCGTGAACTTGCGGCACTCAAAGCTTCGTCTGATTCTACCGCTGACCGCCTTGCCGCAGAGGATAAGGCTCGCGCGCTTAAGCTCCGCATGGAAATGCTTGAGCGCAACAAACAGATTGCAGAAGCAAACCTCCGCCGCCAGCAGGCCGACGAGGCTGTGCAGAAAAAACGGCAGGCGGAGCTGGAAGCAATGCAGGAAGCAGACCGCAACGCGTTCTTGAAGCAGCGCGAGGCCCTTGAAAAGAAGCGTGCCGAAATCCTTAAAACATCACGTTCCGGGCTTTCCCTTAAAAAACGCATCGAGCTTATTGAGCAGGGAAAGGCTAATCTGACAGCGCTTAAAACGGCACTGGATGAAAGCATTAGCCAGAGTGATACGCGTCTTCGCGCTGCGGAAGATGAAGAAATTGCAAAAATAGAAGCCCGTCCGTGGGAAAAGGCTGAGCTGACGAAAGACAAAAAGCCTTCTTCAGCCGCAATGATTGCCCGCAATGCAGAGAAGAACGAGGTTCGCCAAAGATACCAGACTCAGCGTGCGGAAAATACACGGAAAATGCGTGCCGAGGCAGAGCCTGATTTGCAGCAGTACGCAGCCCAGGTGGAGCAGAACATCGCAGAGCTTGAAAAGACGACCTATGGGTTCCGCTCAATCGATGTTTCTGATGATTATCTGCTGCTTGAAGTTGAAGAGTTTGACGGCGAAAAGCAGGAGTGGGTTGTGCACTCAAGCTTCAATCTTGATGATATTCCGCGTCTTGTGCTTGAAAAGACAAAGCTCCCGGATACGGCGATTTCGTACTCCATGATGACGGGTAAAATACCGCCGAAGCCGGAAAATCTTGTCGCATGGAAAGAGTATATATCGCTTGTTGACAGTGCGGACTTGTGTTTCCGTACCAGCACGCCGTATCTGTATTCTCAGATAGCAGTTTCTGTAAAATATAACGCAGCCCGCAATCAGTATGTGGCGACGCCGAAAAGCTTCGAGCTCTTTAAGACCGAAGACAATTCAAAGGCTATCCTTACCTATGCAGAAAAAGATTTCGAGCGTGATAAAAAGGCAGAAGCCGCCCGCTTAAAGCAGCTTGCAGAAGAAGAAAAGCTTCGGAAAGAAGCTGAGGCACGAGAGGCTGAGCGTCTGGCTCGCCGCCACGAAGCGGAAGAACGCAGCCAGGCACGGCATGACGCCATGGTTGACGCCTGGAATGCCTTTAAGGCAAGCCAGAAGGCTCATCGTGGTATTGTCGGCGATATTGGATATTTAAGCGGTGACTCTTTCTACGGAATCGACTCGTCTGTGCAGCTGCTTGTCGGCGGCTCGCACTGGTTCTTTGGCGGCGGCATGGATTTCCTTGGCCTGGAACTTGAAGACGGCTATTCGCTTGATGTTGCCAGCAAATACAACTACCGCACCGGCTTCCACGGCATTACGGGCTACGGCGTTGTCGGCTGGACGCTTACCCTCGGAAGACTTGCTCCCTACGGTGGCATCGGCATCGGCGGCTACGATTTTTATGTAGCGACTCATAACAGCAATACCAGCTCTTCTACAAGTTCGTCATCATCATCATATTCATCATATGACGATGATACAAATCCGATAACGGCAACCCTGATGGGTGGCTTCCATGCACAGGCCTTCGCCGGCCTTGAATGGCGCGTGGATTCCCTGCTGGCAGTCGGCGCCTGGTATAAGCTCAAGTATTTCCATCGCGTAGGATTTACTGACAGCTACGGCATTTCTCTTACGCTGCTGGGACTTAACTGATGCGTTTTTCTGGAGGGGTAGTATGAAAAAGATTTGTGTGACTTTATACGTGCTGGCAGCGGCTTTTGCGCTTTCTCTTGCATCCTGCGCTTCCAGCGCTTCAGTGGAAAAGCCGCTCTGGGCAAATCATGATACGCTTGATATTGCCTATCCGCGCGCCTCTTATATTGCCCGGCTTGGTACTGCAGAGACTGCCGGTGCTGCTGCCACGCTTGCTGAGGGCGAACTTACATCATATTTCAGCCATTCCGTTACTGTGGGAACGACGGCGACTCAGACGCTGGACAGCACTGGCCAGAATAAAAGTTCCCTTACGCGCGAAGTCGCAATCCGCTCCGCAATGGAGCTGTTTGCCGTGCATAAAACGACTCCCTGGTTCGATAAGACAACTAAGCGCTATGCCGTCTGTGCCTATATTGACCGCGCGGAAGCCTGGGCGCTGTACAAGCCGCAGGTGCTTTCTCACCGTGAAGCCTTTAGCGGCTATTATGACAAAGTTGTAAAAGAAAGCGATGCATTTAAAAAGATAAAACTGCTGCACGCCTGCGAAGAGGCGGCGGATACGTTTGCCGCAGATCTTGATTTTATGCGCATGCTTTCTCCTGCTTCCGAGCCGGAGTTTGCCGCTGACCGCAAGCGTCTTGCCTCGCTTTCCCTGGAGATGTCAAAAGCCCGCCTTTCTGCGACGATGCGCGTCTCGGTAAAAGACGACGAGGAAAATCTCATCCTGCGCTCGCTTACAGGGCTTCTTTCGGGCGCCGGTTATTATCTGACTGATGCCGGATATGCCTATCAGGTGAATGCTGTTGTCGAGCGCAATATTACGAAACATAGCGCCGGCGGGGAAACTGTGCTTACGGCGACTCCGGGAATTACGGTTACCGTAACGAACGGCGTAGAAAAGCTCTTTTCGTATACCAGGACATTCCCCCGCGTCACCGGTTTTAGCGAGGCGTTTGTGCATAAAAAACTGTATGCTGCTATTGAGTCCGAGCTGCAAAACTCCTTCCTGCAGGAATTTAGGGCAGCGCTTGAGTAATCGAAACAATCTGTTCTGATATAAAAGCCCCCGTAGAGATTCTTACGGGGGCTTTTCATGTATTTTTGTATCCGGGGGTATTAGTTGCTGCTTAATGTTACCTTTTCACTGTTGCTGTCTAGCAGACAGATTCTATATCTACCGGTGCTACCGCTGTTGTAGGGCTTGACCTTAATATAAATCGGGTTACTGTAATATGTGGTGATTTCTTGCGGTGTTTTATAGCCGTTATCAATAGCTGTAGACGATGCGTATGTGAACGATGCACACCACGCTGTTATATCCACTGTTGTCGTGCCGCTTCCCTCGTATGAATCATCCCAAAACAGCCTGTAGGTGGCGCCTGCCGATGGATAAAATACATATATGTGTTCCGATTCGGAGCTTGTAAAGGTTCCTGTTGTCCAGTAATAGCTTGGAATTGCCCCTCCAGTAGTATAATTGACTGTAGGCTTTTTCAGCAGCACTTTTACGACGTCGCTGCCAGTGGGTCTTAAGGCTATCCAGCCGTAGTCAGAGCTGAGCAATAGGTTGATATCGGAGGATTCAACGCCGGATAAATAGTCTGCTATTGCGCTTTTGTTCAGTGACATTTGGCTAAAGCTAAATGCTTGTCTTCGATTCTCTGCGTCTTCTGCTGAAAAATCAAAATAGCACCGGTATCGTCCACTGCTTAGAGAACTATACTGCGCATTAAACTCGCTGTACGAGACTACTGCTACCAGAACGGCATACTGTGTCGTGTTTGCCTGGCTGTGGCTTGATTCGCCTTCGATTGTAAGGTGATTTGTTTTCTCAAGACTTTCATTTATGCTGACTGCGCAAGATGGCAGAAAAAACAGGGTTGCGGCCCCTGCAAGAAATGGTAATAAAAAATGTTTATGCATATATCCTCTCTGGAGCTACACTCCATTAAGAGAGTATACATACTTCGGCGGGCTGTTTCCAGTGCCAGTTTATTTTCTTGCAAGATTATCGAAAGGTAGTGTAAAGTAATGAAAATGACGGTTCTGCTGTTTTCGGCCGCGCCGTCTTAGAGGAAAATGTAAATGCAGAAAAAAGTGCTGGTGATGGCCACGCTTCTTGCGTGCGCTGCGTGCGTGCTGTTTGCCGCAACAGGAAAAACATCGAAAGCCGGGCAGTCTCAGAAAAAGATGCAGAAGCAGCAGACTGCTCAAGTCAGGAAGGCTTCGGGAAACCCGTACGGTGCGTATCGAGCGGAGCTGATTCAGTTTGCAATGACGTTGCGCGGAAAACCGTATAAAACCGGCGGACAGGGGCCGAATGCCTTTGACTGCAGCGGTTTTTTGAACTATGCCGTAAAACAGTCGCTCGGAAAGTACAGCCTTAAAATTGATGAGTTTCCGCGTCTTGCCGCCGACATTTACCGCAAGGTTGTGCCGATTTCTCCCTCGGAGCGGGAACCCGGCGACCTGATTTTCTTTTCTGACCATGGAAAAATTTCACATGTCGGGCTGTATATGGGGCGCTACAAGGATACAAATCCCGCTGACGGCATAGACCGTCTTGACGGCAGGATTGTTTTTTTGAATGCCGCAAGTGCTGGCCCTAAAACCGGCGTTGTATTAAGCGCCGTCGACGAGCCTTACTGGAAAAAGCACTTTTACGGATATGGCCGTTTCTTAAAATCTGGTAAATGAAAGTTTACAAAAACCTTTAAGCAGTGCTATGATACTGGCAGGTGGGAATGGAGGAATTAATGAAAAAAGTGGCGGTGCTGCTAGCTCGTGGTTTTGAGGAAATAGAAGCTTTAACAGTTGTTGATTATCTGCGGCGCGCAGAAGTAGATGTTACCATGGTCGCAATTCCAGACCGCGGCTCTGTCGAAAGCTCAGCACTTGTAGTTGGTTCTCATGCAATTCCTGTCGTTGCGGACATTCAGCTGAATGCATATCTGTATTCCCTTAAAAATAATCTGCCGGACGCAGTATACATTCCCGGTGGCATGCCGGGAGCCGCGAATATTGCGTTCTGCGAAAGTGCCGTTAATTTTATTACGGATTGTGCTGTCGCTGACAAGCTTGTGGCGGCTATCTGCGCGGCTCCTGTTGTTGTGCTTGCCAAAACCGGACTGCTTGCTGGCAGAAAGTATACCTGTTACCCGGGCATGGAAGAGGGGCTTCCGCAGTACTGTGGCGATGACAACAAGATGAAAATCTGCATGAAAGACTCTACCCTGATTCGCAATGTCCCGTGGGTGTATGATGATTCTGTGCTTACCGGCCGCGGACCTGGCGCTGCAGAAGAGTTTGCCATGGAGTTTGTGCGGCTTCTGGTGGGAGAAGCGATTGCCGACCGGGTCAAACTGACGTCCTGCCAGCGCTGATTGTAATTTAACTGAAATTTCCAGAAAAAGACTTGCGTCTCTTTCTCATTATGATTACTATACATTTATGATGGAAAAGAACTTTACAGTGCTAGACTTGCTCGATCTTGAACTGCATGGACAAAATGCGCTTGACCTTCGTTGCATTGCTGGCCGTAAGGGGCTTTCCCGTGAGCTTACAATTCCCGACATCAACAGGCCGGGTCTTGAACTGACCGGCTTTTTTGAAGCTTTTGACAGCGCCAGGGTGCAGCTGTTCGGCAGAGGCGAGTCTGCCTATGTCGAAAAACTGTATTCGGAGCGTTCGCTCTCCTCAATCGAAAAGCTGCTGTCGTCTCCGGTTCCGGCCGTCGTGTTTACACATAATCTGTCCCCGCGCGAAGAATTCCTGCAGATGGCTGAAAAATACAGCTGCCCGGTATTGCAGACTCCTGTTGAATCAACGGAGTTTTCATCCCGCCTGATCCGCGTGTTCTCAAATATATTCGCACCAAAAAAGACGCTGCATGGCGTTCTGCTCGAAGTCTACGGTGTCGGCATTCTGCTGACAGGACATTCCGGCGTCGGTAAGTCTGAATGTGCGCTGGAGCTGGTTGAACGCGGACATCGTCTGGTTGCCGATGACATCGTGGAAATCCGCTGTGTAAACGGCAGTACGATCATGGGGCAGGGCGCGAACAAGCTTATCAGTCACCACATGGAAATCCGCGGACTTGGCGTTATCAACGTTTCGCGACTGTATGGCATCGGCTCCATCCGTGACCAGAAAGAAGTGCAGATGGTCATTCATCTGGAAGAATGGGACTCGACAAAACTGTATGACCGGGTTGGTACAGACTTTCAGACAGTGGACATGTTCGGAATAAAGGTGCCGAGCCTTGATATTCCGGTTAAACCCGGCCGCAATATACCAATTATCATCGAAGCTGCGGCAATGAACGAGCGCTTGAAGTCAATGGGCTATAACTCTGCCCGTGATTTTAATCAAAACGTGTTAAAATGGATTGAAACAGGGGAAGCTCAGGCTGCTTACTACGGCAGTGATGACTCCTACTAATAAACTTTATCTGTGAGGGTATGTAAATGATAGAGAAAATGGTTACTGTCTTGAACCGGGCTGGTATTCACGCACGTCCTGCAGCTATGATTGCTCAGACTGCAAACAAGTATACGGCAGAAGTAATGATTGAAAAAGATTCTGTATCGGTAAATGCCAAGTCGATAATGGGTGTTATTACGATGGCAGCCGGTTATAATACGACGCTCACGCTTAAGACCGATGGGGTTGACGAGAAAGAAGCTTCTGAGGCAATTGCAGCTTTGTTCGACTCAAAATTCGAGGAGGAGTAATATGAAAGGCATTACAGCCCGCCAGCAGGAAGTGCTTGATTTCATCTCCTCCTATACAAAAGATAATGAGTACCCGCCTACAGTGCGTGAAATCGGCGAGCATTTCAGCATTTCGCTGCGCGCGGTGCAAGATCACATTGCGGCCCTGCAGAAAAAAGGCTTTCTCTCCCAGAGTCAGAAGCGTTCCCGCTCAATCCGCGTGCTGGATGGTCAGGGCTCACATGCGCCGTTTATGGCAAAGGTTCCCATGCTTGGAACTGTTGCTGCAGGAAAGCCCCTGCTGTGTGAGGAAAATCTTGACGGCTATGTAAATCTTACCGAGCCGTTTGTACGCCCCGGAAAAAGCTATTTTGCCCTTCGCGTGCGTGGTACCAGCATGATAAATGCCGGCATCCTTGAAGGTGACCTTGCCATCATAGAGCAATCATCTACAGCGGTCGACGGTCAGATTGTTGTAGCTGTTCTGGATGATGCCATTACGCTGAAGCGCTTTTATCGCGAAAGCGAGCGCGTCCGGCTGCAGCCCGAAAATCCCGCTTTCCAGGCGATTTACTGTCAGGATGTGCGCATTGTAGGCACCCTTGCCAATATTGTCCGCACCTACTAATCTGATGACAGCGCCAGTATATCTGTATACAGGTCCGGAGTTCGGGCTTCGCAACGAGGCTGTCGAGGCGGTAAAGGCGTCGCTGGAAAAAAAATATGGCTCCAGCGACAGTTTTGTTTATTACGCCGCAGACACTCGTATTGAAGATATCGTAAGCCAGCTGCGGACTGAATCGCTCTTTACGCCTGCAACATTTATCGTGCTGCGGGGCGCTGAGGGAATCAAGAAAAAAGAAGACATCTCACTGCTTGCGGAATGGGTTGCGTCTGTTACGCCCTCTGCCGCAAATGCGTCCCCTTCGGATGCATCTGTACTCGTGCTTGTCTCGGATGAAATTTCTGTTGACAGTAAGCTTGAAAAGCTGGTTCCCGCTGCCAATAAAAAGCAGTTCTGGGAAATGTTTGATGACCGCAAGGAAGCATGGCTTCACGATTATTTTCGCAAGAATGGGTATGCGCTGGAGCCGGACGCAGCCGAAGCAATCCTGGATATGGTGGAGAATAACACCGAGGCGCTTCGTGCTGAATGCAGCCGCTTTTTTCTCTGCTTTCCGAAAGAGCATGTAATTTCCAGCGAAGATGTGGAGCAGATTCTTGCGCACAACAGGGAAGAGTCCGCATTTACCCTGTTTGATGCGATGGCGGATGGAAGCGTACAGCCGCCGGCTCGTCTTGAAAATGCGCTCTCAATTTTGCAGAAAATCCTGCTGACAAAATCTAACAGTCCCGTCATGCTGATTGCAGGTCTTGCGTCCTGTTTCCGAAAGCTTGCGCTCTGGCATCAGCTGCATGCCGGCGGCGCATATGTGGACGATTTTGCCCTTAAGACAAATGGCTTTGGTGGAAAAACAATCCGCGCCCAGTATGCAAAGGCTTCTCGCGTGTGGGGCGCCGGGCAGTGTGCGGCGATTATTGCGCTGCTTTCAAAGACGGATATGGAAATCCGCTCCTCTGGCAGCGCGTTTACCGATACGCAGCTTACCATCCTGCTTTTTGAAATCATCATAAAAAAAGGCGCCTCTGCTGCCGTATACCAAGCCTAGCAGAGGCTTGCTGTCAGTCAATCTGCGTTTTTTCCAGCAAATCCTTCAGGGCAATCATATCTTCTTTTGTCAGTGTGACGCCTTTTCCCATTTTTTGATGGTCGGGCGCCCAGGAGCGGATGTCGTACTTCGGCGATCTTCCGCCCCATGAAACCATGTTAAGCTCAAGCGTCCAGCCTCCCTTGCCCTCAGAAAGGGTTCCGATGTTCTTTACAATCTCATAAGAAAAATCATCCGTCATTTTATACCTCGCCAGTTTGGTAATTGCCTTCAGTATACAACTAAAAGTGCTTTTGCGCAGATTTTTTTTTCGTAAGGTTGCTATCAATGAAAAACTGCTTTATAATCTATACCGACAAAAATTTGGAGGAAGAATGAAGGTAAAGTCTTTAACCGCATTAGCTGGCGCTGCTATTATGCTTGCGTGCGTGTCGTGTGGGTCTACCCCTACGGAAGAGCCGGTGCCTCCGGCGCCTGTTGAGGAGCCGAAACCTGAGCCGGCTCCTGTCGAAGAACCGAAAGAAGAGCCGAAGAATTTTTCGGATGCTAACAGTGAATTGATGGCCAGGCTGGAAGAAGCCCGGAACCGCGCGGTTGCATCTGGAGCTAAAAATGCATATCCGTCTGCATGGAAAGCTGCTGAGAGTGAGTATGAAAAGCTGAAGGCTGATATGGCGGCAGATAACACTGCTGATTACAGCGCGAGAATCAAGGATTTGACCGTCCGCTATGATTCTCTGGACAAGGCTGCTCAGGCACAGGCGATGAAAAAGCGTGTCGATGGACTTGATTCCAATGATATCGACAAGGCTGCATATAAGACTGGCGAAGACGCACTTGCGAAGTATGATGCAGATGGCGATAGTGCCAGTGCAGATACCGCTTACAAGGCCTACAAGTCAATTCTTGACAAGGCTTTCCGTGCGATGGCAGGCCGCGAGCGCAATGCCGCTCTTGAAGCAAAGAAAAATGCTGACAGCGTAAAAGCTGGTGTTTCCCGCAAGGATGAGTACGGAAAGGCTGCAGAGCTGTTCAAGAAAGCTGATGCCAGCTATGTCACTCAGAACACGGAGAGCGCATATCAGGATTATCAGGCTTCAAAGAAAGCTTTTACCAGTTTGTATGAATCTGTATCAAAAGCCCGTGCCGCAGCGCAGGCCGCCATTGAGCGTGCAAAACAGAAGGCTTCGGAGACTGCAACCTATGCGCAGGAAGCTGATGGTGTGGCACCGCTTGGAGAAAGCCAGGTTTCCGGTATCGAGGCAGAAGATGCTGTGCTCCTGGAAGCCGATGAGCTTGCAAATCCGGAAGAAGCCGTAATTGATGTAAGCAATGCTGAGGCAGAAACTGAAGTGAAAGAGGCGATTGCTGCTGAAGAAGCTGCTTCAAAGACAGCCGGCGCTCAGGAGGCTCAATAATGAAAAAAGTGCTTATTGCTACTGCTTTGTTTGCCGCTGCTACAGCTCTTTTTGCGGTTAGTTATAAGAATAACACCTATCAGAAGCTGGCCGAGCAGTATACCAAAAAGGCTGAGGCTGCACTGGATGCCGGCGAATATGCGCTTGCAGAAGAATATGCGGCAAAAGCTGAGGAAAATGCAGCGTTATCACAGGCGTTCATTCAGAAAATGCTTGCAAAAGCAGATTGCGATACTGTCATGAAGCAGGCTTCTAAGCGTCTGGACTATGCACGCAGCATTGAAGCTGACCGAAACTTCCCGATGGCATACTCTGCGGCACAGAAGGCGTTTGCCAGTGCAAAAGAAGCGTACGATGCTGAAGATTATGCAGCTGCAACTGCCTATGCAAATCAGGTTATGACGACGCTGGCTGATATTAAAGAAATTACGCCGCTTCCTGAGTACTATGTTGTCCGCCCATGGGCAGATACAAAAGACTGTTACTGGAACATTTCCGGCCGGCCTTATGTTTACAACAATCCGCTGCTGTGGGAAAACCTGTACCAGGATTCAGAAAACAAGGCAAATATGCCGAAGCCTTCTGATCCTAACCTGATTCTTCCCGGTATGAAGATGAAGATTCCGAGCATCACCGGAGAGTACCGCCGTGGAGTGTATACTCCATCAAAGCAGTACGATCCCTATGATGCAACGCGGTAGTTTTTCAGATTTGCATTATTGACCGTCATGCAGCATTGTGTGCTGCATGTACAGCATGAGTGCTGCCGACATGAGTGCGTGAGGATATTCCTTGCTTCCCATGTTGCGCAGCACTTCTTTTTTATCCCGTTCAAAAAAAGTAACGTATTCGTCCTTGTCAAGATTCTGACAGCCCGTGTCAGTAAGCTCTTCCGCCAGAAAAACGTGTATGTGATTGCTCATCAGGGCCGGGTTCGGATTCATCGTTCCCAGATGAGTCAGCTTGCCGGCTTTGCAGCCTGTTTCTTCCAGCAGCTCTCTTGCAGCGGCTTTTTCGGGCTCTTCACCTTTTTCAATAACCCCGCCTGGAAATTCGATGCTTAAAGCCCGTTCGCCGTGGCGCCATTGTTTTACAAGCAGAAATGAACGGCCGGTATCCGGGATGACGATACACCAGTCTTTTGCGTCCATGACGATATAGTCACCGTGCAGGCCGTCTGACGATGTTGCCGGAACCTGAGTGACGGTTAAAACTGGCGTTGTAAGCAGCGTTTCTGCTTTTCCCTGTGTCCAGAGAAGGGCGCTGTCAGTGTTTTGCTGTGTACTCATGGGCTTATTCCTCCTGCAGGCAGTTTACAGCATGTATTAAAAAATCATTGCGTCTTCAATCGTTTCGCTTTATTATAAGCAGTATACTTGCAAGGAGTTCTTATGGCTATACTGACAATTTCCCGGGCTGTTGCTTCGATGGGTGATGAAATTGCGGCTGCTGCAGCAGAAAGGCTCGGGTATCGCTTTGTAAACCGCAAGGATATTGAGCGTCGGATTGTGGAGCTTGGTTTTCCCGAGGAAAAACTTCGCAAATATGATGAAAAAAAGCCTGGATTCTTTGCGTCTCTTACCAAGGACAGGGATGAATATCTGGATTTTCTGCAGACGGCTGTCCTTGAGTTTGCTTCTGAGAATAATTGTATCCTTATCGGCCGCGGCTCCTCGATTATTCTGAATGACGCGCCTAATCATCTGGCATTTCGTTTTATCGCTAATGATACCGTCCGGCTTGAACGTCTGAAGGCTGAATTCAACTGGGATTCAAAGCAGGCGATGAAGCGGATTCGCGAAAGCGATGCTAACCGCAAGGGTTTTCATAAGAGCTTTTTTAATTACGACATAGAAAATCCGTCGCTCTTCCATCTTGTTATTAATACCGGCTTGTTTGATATAGATGGCGCTGCGAAGATGATTGCTGACACTGTCTACGGCTTTATAACCCCGGAAAAAGAAGCTGCCGGACAGCGCCGGGTGGAAGAGCTGCTTATCGGACAGAGAATTGTAAATATGCTTATCCTGGACTATCACCTGAATATCAGCTTCCTGCGTGCCGTGATAAGCGGCCATCGGCTTGTGCTGCATGGTGTGGCTGAGTCGGCGGCGCTGGTGGAGCAGGCTGTTTCTGTGGCTGCAAGCGAGCTGCCCGATTACAAGGTTGAATCAGCTATCAGCATCGTGCAGGACTTTAAGGCTTATCCCCAATGAGTTTTTCTGCATTCGTGGCAGCGGCATCCGTGGTGCTGCTTTTAACCGGAGCTGCCTTTGGCTGCCTTGTCTGCATATTGTGCGGATGTGTTTTCAGGCGGCCGTATGTACACGTGCGTTTTTCGCTATTTTGCATATTGCTTAGCGTTGCCTGCGCTGCGGGAACCGTTCTGCTAATCTTTCAGCAGCCGCATTTCTTTCTGTTTTTGTCATCCAGTGTGTTTCTGCTGTGCGGGGGTGTGGTTTTTTGTGCGGGCTTTTTCTGTGCTGTATTCTGGCGAATCATCCTCCCCCTGGTTGTCATGCTGTATATCGCTGTCACCGTTTTTACAGGCGTTACGCTGTATTCTGTGTTTGGTGTGCAGAATGATACGCTCGCTGTTTCCGTGCAGCGGGAGGGCTTTTCTGTAAACGAAAACTTCTATGCCGCTGAAAAGCCTGAGGGGATGTATTTTAACCTGTATACGCTCCCTTCCGTCCTGTTACTTCCGCTTCCGAGGGTGTGGTATGTTCCTTCGGCGGAAGAAAATGGAAATGCGGTACAGATGGCTCGCCTTGAGCAGAAACGTTTTCCTCAGGTGGTAAACCGCTATATCAGCTGGTGTCTTTCTGATCTGAACTGCAGGTATGTGTCTTTTGCGGATGAGGAAAGGACTCTTGTGTATCCGGCATTATTCACCTGCCTGATGGAGCGCAGCTGGGAGCTTGTGACAATCCGGCTGCATCAGGATTTGTAATGCGGCGAGGACTCCTTCTGAGGGGTGTCTTTAGTGTCGCTTGACTTTTTAGGCTCTACTTTAGATACTTGTACTATGAAAATTTCGAACTGCTTTACCTTGATGCGCTTTTGCTTTGCGCCTGTTTTTTTTCTTCTGTATTTTATTCCTGTATGGACTCATTCAGTTTTGCTGGGTAAAATTTCTGCCTTTGTGATGATTCCGCTGCTTGCTGTTTTTGAGTTTACTGATTATCTGGATGGTCATTATGCACGCAAAAATGGCGAGGTAAGTGACTTTGGAAAGCTGTTCGATCCCTTTGCGGATGTCATGCTGAACCTTACAGTGTTTTTCTGCGGGCTTTATTCTTCATGGCGTGCCGGCGGATATATGCCTCTCATAATTCTCTTGCTTATCATGTACCGCGAATTCAGCATGAATTTCCTTCGCATGATAGCGATGAAGAATGGCGTTGCAATTGCCGCGCGTAAGGGCGGTAAATTCAAGACCGTATTTTATATCATTTCCGGCTTTTATATGCTTGCGCTGGAGAGCGCCTGCCGGCTTGGAATTGCACTCCCTGTGGATGTTGCCTTTCTTCATATAGGGGCTGTGTGCATGTTTACGGTTTGTCTGGTATTGAGTTATGCATCATTTATTGATTACCTGATACATTTCATTCCAGTGGTTAAGCACGATATTTAGCAGAAACGAAAAAAAAAGAAAAAATTTTGAAAAAAATAAAAATATTTACTTGACAGTTTTTGGTGAGTTGTGATATATTCTCATTCGTCGCCGCTACAGCACACCGCTACAGCGAACGACAAC
>JAILRG010000048.1 GCA_024698325.1 Treponema sp. | reverse complement strand
TATTATTCTCTAAGCCTTACAAGATTTTGCTGTACGTCCAAAAACATCTTGTTGAACGTACTAAAAACATGTTGCTGACCGTACAAAAACACTTTGTTGATCGTACAAAAACATCTTTCTGAGCGTACATCCAAAGGTCTTGGATGTACGCTCAGCATGTTGAAAATGTACGCTCAACAACTTGAAAATGTACGTACAATGCTTTATGAACAGACGATGATGTCCGCAGCGTTATTCCAGATAATACTCTCCCGCATCCACAAACTCCCGGTCGCTGTCATAAATCACTTGAACGTCAGGAACCAATTCGCCATGCCCTTGCCCTGTAACAAAATCTGCCAGTGAAGCGGGCTTTTCAAAAAGCTCTTTACGGATTTCGTTTCCGCCGAGCCAGACTGTT
This sequence comes from Treponema sp., assembly GCA_024698325.1. Taxonomy (GTDB): domain Bacteria; phylum Spirochaetota; class Spirochaetia; order Treponematales; family Treponemataceae; genus Treponema_D. The sequence continues at coordinate 3,429 of JAILRG010000048.1, read as the reverse complement.
TTTTCAGATTCCGCAACGGGCATTTGCGTGCAGACATACAAAAACAGCTGCTTTACGCCGCTTACAACGAGCTGGCTAAGAACGCTTACAAGTACGTCTTCGGTTATGCCGTTCGGAAACAGCATTAGTTCGTCTTCTGTCCATGATCCGCCGGCTTTTGATGAAAGAAAATCATACATTTCATCAAGTTTTTCCTGGATTTTGCCTTCAGGGGCAGAGCCGCATAAAAGGGCGTAGCGGTTTGTAAATTGCATTTTTAATGAATATCCGTTTGATTTTTTAAAGTTTATAAAAGCACCCACCTTCCCCATTGGCACATCGTTTTACGAAGTAAAACAGTACCCTGCATGAATCTGCAACATGCTGCGGAAAAGACGCCGTACTTTGCTGCACCTCTATCAGGCCTTGACAGCTAGCCGCGGCTAATGAGCGCCTTTTTGGCGGGAAAAGCCAGTGGGCTTTTTATACTTTGGTAACCTCTGTGTAGCTTAAATCTACCTTTTTGGAATCACCAAACATTTCTACAGCAATCGTTACGCGGCGGCACCTGCGATTTACACGGATGATGCGACCTTCAAACCCTTTTAACGGTCCGGAAACAATAACAATGTGCTGAGCTTTGTTAAATGTTACTTTTGAAAAACCAAGAATTTCACCGCTGTCTCTGAACATAGTAAAATAATCAAGGTCATAGTTTCGGAGTTTCTGAGGCTCTTCATTTGTAAAGAGCATATGGTAAAAACCATGCACGGTTTTTAACAGCTCAATCTTGGCTCGGGTAAGCTCTTCCGTTTCCAGAAAAACATAGCCGGGAAATAATGGCTCTAAAAAGCCGATTCCCTTGCGTGTCTGCATTTGCTTTCTGAAAAAATAAAGATGAGTTGCAGTACATCCGGTTTCTGAAAGCTTTTTAGCTGCAGCATTCCGAAACTTTTCTTCCTCACCAGTTTTTACCATTATGCAATAGCAATCCACGTGTTATGCACCTTAAACATGCAATTAATACGCTAAAAGCGCAAATAACTGCAAATTATGCAGAATTATAATGTGCTGTTAGCAAATAGTCAACAATGCTTATACGCTGATAGCATATTACGTGCTATGGAATTACGAGCCGTATTTATTGATAATCTGAAAAAATATAGAAAAGTGAACAAGCTTTCACAAATGGCTCTTGCCGAAAAATGCGGTACAAGCCCTAGCTATATTGGAGAAATCGAAATTGGAAAGAAATTTCCATCTGTTGAGATGATTCAAAAACTTGCAGCTGCTTTAAATACACAGCCATACAAGTTATTTATGGGAGAAAATGAAACTTATCCTGCAATTATCCCGCCGGAAGCAAAGCAGAACCTTATAAAAAAACTCCAGCAGTCCGTAGCAGATATAATCTGCGAAACCATAGTATAAAAACCAAGGCCATCCGGTAAAGCACCCTATAATTTCTGGGCACTTTAGAGGACAGCCCTGATTTTTTTTACATTTCGGTTCCGGTATAGGCTAGCATATACCGATACTGTCCAAAAAATGCTTTACTTATTTCTACCGATAAGTGACTTAAGTCTTCCCCAGAGGCTGAGCTTTTTAGGAGCAGCATTTTCTCTCCTTTCGCTGCGGCGTGAACCGTTCTTTGAGCGTTTTGCGGTCTGGGGAACTGCATCGTTTCGGCGGCGCATCTGCTTTTCAGAGCGCTTTACGCCCTTAGCGTGAATCGCGCCTTTTTCGGACCGTGCGCGCTCTGCAGTTTTCTTGGAACTGCCGGCATATTTTTCCTTGTAATACTTCATGCGCTCGTCGGCAGACATGGCGGCAATCTTATTAAGCTCTTCCTGCCCCATGCGTTCCGTACGCTTTTTCTCGTCGCTTCTCTGACCGCTGCGGTCGCGTCGTCTCCTGTTTTCGCTTTCGCTGCGTTCTCCGCGCTCCTGGCGGTTTCCACGCTCGCCTCCGGTCCTGCGGCCCTCGTTCCGGTCATCACGCCCGCGACTGCCTCTACGCCTTGAACGGCCGTCCTCTTCCCGCCAGTCCTCGGTACGGATGAACACTCCCTTGCTCTTGTCCTCACCTAAATCTTCTGCTATGCAGACGCGGCTCGGAATCTGCTTTTCAATATAGCGCTCAATCGGAACCAGGCTGTATACGTCCTGCTCTGAACAGAATGTATACGCCTTACCGCTTCTGCCGGCGCGTGCTGTACGGCCTATGCGGTGAACGTAGTTTTCAGCCTCATTTGGAAGGTCATAGTTTACAACCATAGCCAGATCATTCACGTCGATACCGCGGGCGGCAACATCGGTCGCAACCAGACAGCTTACCTTGCCGGATTTAAAGTTATCCATGATTTTCAGGCGCTTTGACTGCGGTAAATCACCGATTATGAACTCACTTTCTATGCCGTTAAGCTTTAACCTCTTTGAAAGCACTTCGCACATGCGCTTCGTATTACAGAAAATGATTGTGCTGGCCGGTTTTTCACGCTCCAAAATTCCCACCAGCAGAGACATTTTTTCATCGCTGGAAACGTGAATCAGCTCCTGGTCAATTTCATCAACCGTGATGTTCTCTGCTTCAATCGTAATTTCCTTAGCATCGCGGGTATATTCCCAGGCCAGGTTTTTTACATAGGAATTGAGCGTTGCGGAAAAGAGCATGGTCTGACGGGCTTCGCTTTTGGGAAGAACTTTGATAAGCTTTCGCAAATCGGGATAAAAGCCCATGTCGAACATGCGGTCGGCTTCATCCACAACAAGGAAGGAAACGTTGCTTACATCCATCTGCTTTCCTTCCTGCAGGTCAATGACGCGGCCGGGAGTTCCAATAATAATATCAACACCCTTTTTTAGAGCCGCGACCTGCTTTTCGTACCCGACGCCGCCGTAAAAGCTTTCGCAGGTTAAGCCTGTGTACTTTCCAAGCTTTTTAGCTTCATCCTCAACCTGAACGGCAAGTTCACGGGTAGGCACCATGACCAGCGCCTTTTTTCCTTTTTTGTCTTCGCTTGCCAAAAGTTCCTGAAAAATAGTCACCAGATATGCTGCGGTTTTTCCGGTACCAGTCTGTGACTGCACATACAAATCTGAGCCATCAAGTGCAGTTGAAAGAACCTGAGCCTGCACCGGAGTACAAGTAACATAGCCTGCTTCTGCAATACCTTTCTGCAATTGTTCGTGTAATGTCAGTTCTGAATAATTCATATAAAGATTCGTTCCAAAAAAATAAAGAATAGAGATAGTTAAACAAAGTATAGCTTTTTTATCGATGAGTGTACAGTATTAGCAATGTATGCTATAGTGCCGGTATGGCAGATATACACGATTCCTCAGAAAAAAATGCCTATCAGGCACAATTATTTGCAAACCGGCTGAGTAAAAAATACAAGACTCTTCGAAAATGGGCGCGTCGGGAACGCATCACCTGTTACAGGCTGTA
>JAILRG010000128.1 GCA_024698325.1 Treponema sp. | reverse complement strand
TGGGAATCATTTCGTAACTGTTAAACTCACTTATATATCCAGAGCAAAGAGCAATATCAGGATGCGCCGCCATAAAACAAATTTGTTTTTCAAAACGGTTTGAATAAGCAATATCATCACTATCCATTCTAGCAACAAGATCTGTTTCAACAAACTGCAATCCATAATTCAAAGCATGAGCAAGTCCTTGGTTCTGCTCATACCCCACGACTTTGAGAGGGAGTTTTGACTGCCATTCAGCAATGACGGAATCAAGTTCCGGCGTAAGAAGACCGTCTTTTACGAGAACCACTTGCGACGGCAGCAGGGTGTTGTCTGCAATTGATTGGAGCGATTGCGAGAGAAAATCGGGATTATCACGGCGGTAGACGGACTGGAGAATGGAGAAGGTCATACAAACCTCCTTATAATTTGTGTAAGATATTTTTCATCAGTACAGTCTGCTACAACTTCAGACATATTCTCTGCCGTATGTTTCCCGGAAATCTTTATTTTCCGTTTTGAGCCAGACAAGAACCATTCATATTCAGAATCCAGATGCCCCAAATCCATTGCTTGGTATCCTTTCAGATATAAATCATAAGCAATCACTTTTGCAGCAGGGCCGAGAGATAAAAGGATCAAGTCATTTTTTGAAATTGAAGATTCAACATAGGATTCAATTTCACGGTAAACAGAATAGGCATTGTTTGAAGGGCAGATAATCCGCTTAATCGATTTTGCATTTTCATACAAATCATTTCCGACACCATTCCTAGTCGTACAGCCTTCAATGAAAACTACATCACGCCCACTCCATAACGCACGGAGAGAATCAAAAAAAGCACCTTTATTCTTGTTTTTATAATCCAAATATGGTCGAGATAAAAACGTGTTAGCAAAAACTCTTTTTGGCAAAGTCCTGTAAGTATTACGATGCAAAAATAAACTAGATGCCCAGAACACGCGTGCATTAAAAACAAGTTTTGCGCGTCCTGAAAAAACATCCGACATGCCTATCAGAAAATCTGCATTCTTACAATCAAGAATTTCTTTTAACCTTTTTGCTAAATCTGCGTCATATTCCTGAAAATATATACTACCACCATCAATAAGTTTTATTTCTCCGTCACCATAACGCACAAAAGACTTTCGTCCCTGTTTGAGCACTGCAAGACTCTCGCCCAGTCCAAGAACATTTACTTCTAAAGGTCTAAACTTGAAATAAAGAGAAAGAAATGGATATGCGCCGATACGAACAGTTTGATTAAAATACAGTAAAAAACTCATGATACCTACAACTCTCTTATCGCCTCAAAATTACGCTCGCAGTTCTTGTCATCACGGAGCGTAAAGAAACTGTCAATCCGCTTGCGGTATATATCTTTTAATGCAAGATTCTCTTTACAATACAGAGCCAGATTTTCAAGCAGTTCTTTTTCCGTCTGGCAGACTTCACCAAAACCGTCTTTTTCATACGAGAAATACCCTTCCTGGTAATGGCGTTCGCGGAATTTTTTGCAATCAAACTGGTAATACATCAGAGGCTTTTGCATATAGGCAAAGTCCATAAAAATGCTGGAATAATCCGTTATCAAAAAAGCGGATTCCATCAGAAGGCGCTGGACATCATTGGTTTCATAGTCGGGAATGACAATATTCGGGCAGTCAGTTGAAAAATGTGAAATAAAACGCTGCATGTTCCGATGAGGATAGAAAACGAGCGTATATCCTTGCTGACAAAGCATTTCCTGCAGCGTGTCGCTATGCAAAAAAGCATTCCACGCACGGAAATACTCGGTAGTAGTAAAATCAGACATATCATCATACTTCCGGGAAGTCGAGTCGACACGAACAAGCCAGTCACGCCAAGTCGGCATAACAAGGATTTGTCTTGGTTTTAACAGTTTTGGAAAATTTGCGAGGTTATCAAATCTGCAAAATCCGAGCAGTTTTGCAATATTTTTGTTCTTGTAACCAAACGTATTTTCAACAAATTCAAGTTCACGCTTAGCGGCACAGACAAACAGCGAGAAACGGCACACATCGTAATACAGCCACTTTGCATCATTTACGGTAATTCCGTGTTGCAAGAACACACGCGTATTCTTCATAAGTCCGCTTATTTCCAAGAAATAACAGACAGATGGATTCGGTTTTCCGCCTTTCTGCGAGCTTATTTTTTTTGAAGATGCCAGATAATACACCCAATGAATAAAACCGCCGTATGGTATAGTCTTTCCCAGACCACGTACCTTTGAAGCTTCCGCACATTTTGGATGTATCGCATATACCGCCTCTATCTCCGGATGCTTTTCTCTGACATACTTAAAAAGCCAGTATGCATTATCGCGAGCCTCGTTCCAATCCTCGCAAAAAAGCCATACATCCTTATGAAATACTCTGAAAACAAATGCACAGGGTACAGCTAGCAAAAAAAGAAAAATATGAAGCATATCGTGCGGATGCGCATATTTTATTCTGCCCAAGATTTTATGCATAATGTATCTCCTTTGATGATTCAGCCGCCCCAAATGGACGGAATATGTATCTGCTTCGTAAGTTTTTAAATTCGAACTGGTCGATAAGAATCTTATAAAAGAGAATGGTTGAAAGGTTTGCATTAGCAAAGGTATCCTCCGCAAAACCAGAGACAACCAGACTTATGATAAAAGGGAAAAAAAGCCGCAAATCGTGCAGGCGCATACGAACACAGCCTTTAACATACACTGACAAAAATAAAAACACGGACACTATACCGCCTTTAAAAAGCTGCGCTAAGAAAGCAGAATCCAGCGGTGTATCAGGCGGCATCTTGTAGCCGACAAGTACATTTATTGGTGTCAAAGCCTGTATAGAGCCAGCATTGATGCGGAATCGCGAAGAAAAGAGCTTATTCAGCAACGGAAACTGAAGCCAGATAATGCAGAGCACAAAGGTCGCCACATATAAAACAAAAGGTGCAATCAGCACAAATTTTCGCGAAAGCCGATAACGGAAGGGAAACGAGAAGTAGAACAAGCATAAAAAATAGAAACATACAATATAAAATGATGTTCTTCCTTTAGTTAGTGCGTATATACAATAGTTGGGAATCAACGCCAAATATATTGGAAGTTTTAATCTAAAGAAAATAAGCCAACAAACCGTGACGACTAAAACAAGCCTGAGATATGCCATTCCGGGATTGTTCGTATTTCTAAAACCCAAGAAATGCGCATTCCCGCCCTTGTGCGAAACTATCGTTTTATCATGAATAAAGCCAAGATTAAATGCTGCTAAATATACAAAGAGAATGAGCAACATCGCTATTGCTGACAGTAAGGCGATACGCTTTATGGGGACATCTTTTAAAAGAATTACGGCAAATGCGATATTTACCATTTTTAAGGTTATCGGGTTATACAGAACCATCGGAAACAAAGCGAGCAGAATCAGGTGATACACGGTACATTTCCATCCCTGCTGCTGCATAAGCAGGAACAGATTGAGAAACTGCAGCGCAAGGATTGCAACAGTAACAAGCGTTGTCCTGTCTGTAAAAATAGACATTCCCTCGCGGAGACCAAGCAGAACGAGCCAGAGAATACTTATTACACTCATAAGAAACACTCCCGCAAGCGGCGTAACAACGGAAACACATAAAATACAAACCGTATGTTATGCCGTGCACAAAAGAGGAAAAACTTTTTGATGCCATGTGCCTTATGAACGATGATGTCAGACAATTCCGGGTAACAGCTGTTCCATGCAGTTACATCAGGTTTTGCAAGCGAAAAAAGATAACGATTTTTTACCCTGATTTTTCGGCTTTCTAGGAATAAAAACCAATCACTGCTTGCAGCAGCTTGTGTTAATACCGACTCTATCTGTCCAAGAACAAAACGCTCGTCAGCAATCTTCTTTGAGGAAACAGTATGGACAGCAGACTCGGGATTCCAAAAATAATGATAAAAGCTCTCAGTTATTCCAAAAATTTTGTGACTTGTAAAGAAGACATGAAATGTAAAATACAAATCTTCAGCAAGTGCGATCCCCTCTGGGAAACAGATATTATGCTTGGACAAAAATGTTCGTAAGAACAGTTTTGCCCAAGGACCTTGCCGCCAGACAGCAAAATCCTTGGGCATTTCCATCCAGCCGTAAGAAGTAGTTTCATTCGAATATTTTTTACCCTTTACGCAACAAGTGCCACATATTACCACCTCAGCGCAATTTTCAACTGCGCAAGAGTACAACTGAGAAAGCATTTGTGAATCAATCCAATCATCACTATCAACAAAAGCAATGTAAGTACCAGCTGCTGTGTCCAAACCTACGTTACGAGCCACACTTACGCCCTTGTTTTGCTGATGAATCACACGGAAGCGGCGGTCGCGGCTCGCGTATTCGTCACAGATTGCGCCAGACTTATCGGGTGAGCCGTCGTCAATTAAAATACACTCCCAGTCGGTAAAGGTCTGGGAAGCAATGCTGTCCAGGCAGCGACAGAGGTATTTTTCTGCCTTGTATACGGGAACAATTATTGAAACAGAAACATCAGGCATTTTTCACCCCTTCTCGCTTAAAGAGCGATTTAACAGACTTCCAAACAAAACGCAGGCTGTCATACAGATTGATACATCTGTGAGCCGGGCACCACGTTTTAATTCGTAATACAAAGGGATTTAAGGAGTTATACTTTTGCAGTATGCGTAACTCAGCATCAGAAAACGATACCGAAGAAATTTTCTCTTTCGGGAGTTTTCGCATATAATGGATTTTCACATTCGCTCTTCTGTAATCAAGCGCCGGGGAAAGCAATTCTGAAAGTTCTGTTGAAATCAGTTTTTTTTCTATTTCAGCAATACATCTATTTGTTTGATTAAACCAATCGTCATAATTCATTCCACTATGGCACAAGCTGGAAGCATTGGCCAAATTGTAGTGGTACAAGGGCGTATTTATGGAAACACAATTTTCTGCATGAACACAGAAATTAAATACAAAAAGGACATCCTCCCACATCGATAATTCAGAAGAAAAACGTATATGAAAATGATTTATTGTCTGTAACAGAAAAAACTTATGCCATAAGTAACCGGGTATCTCACCAATGGCAACCTTCCATAACAAATCAGTCTTGCTTCTTACAAACGGGCTTTTACGAATAATTGTTTTTGCACCGTTTTCTTCAAACCAGTCACAAAATACCAATTGCACTTTTTCTTTTTGTGCTTGCGAAAAAAATTTTTCAATGTATTCTTTTTCACACCAGTCATCGCTGTCCGCAAAACCAATCCACTCGCCCCGAGCCGCATCCAATCCTGCGTTTCGGGCAGCACTCACGCCTTTATTTTCCTGATGAATCACACGGAAACGTCCGTCCCGCCCGGCATATTCATCGCAGATTACACCGCTCTTATCGGGGGAGCCGTCATCGATGAGGATACACTCCCAGTCGGTAAAGGTCTGGGAAGCAATACTGTCCAGGCAGCGGCGCAGGTAATGCTCCACTTTGTAGACAGGGACGATAATCGAGATTTTTGGCGATGTAGAATCGCTGGCTTTTGCCATAACGACGCTCCTTAATGCCCGACAATGCGGGCAGTTTTAGCGTTCGTTTGACAGTTCTATTTTTGAGGGAAAAGAAGATTTTAATGAAAACTGCTCAATTATAAGAATTCCACAGGAATTACGAAAGCAGAAGTTTCGCCCCTTTTTACAGAAGAAACTTTATTTGTGTTGCAGACGATAATGCTTTGGGCAATCTGCACATTTTTTATCCTGCTTGTAATAAAAAAGTTTTTTGCATCGTCAGACTTTGGTGTCGCAGTTTTCTTTATTTCAAGAGGATAAAGCGTATTATCCTGCTCTATAAGCAAATCAATTTCAATCTTGTCCTTATCGCGGTAAAAAAAAATCGGCGCATCCTCACCATTGTTTG
>JAILRG010000122.1 GCA_024698325.1 Treponema sp. | reverse complement strand
TATGTTTTATTTTCCGACCTTTTGTTGAACATGTGCTTTTATCGCAAAAAAAATATCTTTGTGTATAATAGCTGCTATGAAAATGGTAATGGCATTAAAAACGTGCCTATGGTGTGGAGTGAATGATGAATAACGGACCTGTAGCTCTTATAATTTGTGCTGTATTGTGGAGTACCGGCGGAATTTTTCTAAAAAACATTGCATGGAACGGATTAGCAATTGCCTGTATCAGAAGTCTTATTTCTGGAAGCTTTATGCTTTTAGTTACAAGGCAAAGGGTCCATTTTTTTGTACGTGATGAAAAAAGCCTGGTAAACAAAGAGAGCACCATTGTGTATTGGCTGGCGGCTCTCTCTTACGCACTCACAATGATTTTATTCGTGGCATCAAACAAATTGACGACTTCCGCAAATGCAATCCTTTTGCAATATACCTGTCCGATTTACATTATCCTGCTGGCACCGTTTTTAACCGGCGAGAAAAATCGTCCTTCAGATTACATTACCGTTATAGGAGTGATGCTCGGCATCATACTCTTTTTTGCAGACGGGCTAGAAAGCGGGAATCAGCTGGGAAATATTCTGGCAGCACTATCGGGACTGTGCTACGCCATGGCGACAATTTTTATGCGTCGCTGTCGGGGATATTCGGGAGGTGCAATGGCGCTTTCTCACCTGATAACGGCGGTGGTCTGTCTTCCAGTGGTAATTCAGAGTGGAATGCCGGGGCAAAAATCATTGGTCTTTCTGCTGCTAGTCGGTATTGTTTCAATTGGTATTCCTTCAATCCTCTACACGGTCGGAATAAAAAACGTACGGGCGCTTACCGCCTCGTTTATCACAATGCTCGAACCTGTTTTGAACCCGGTCTGGGTAATTATTTTTGCCGGAGAAGTTCCGTCCGTACATACAATTTTCGGTGGTGCTTTGATTCTGGGCTTTATAATGATTCGGTCGGTGATTCAAAACCGGAAAGCCTGATGCATCCGTCTTACAAGGACAAATCTGTGCACAAAATGACCAGACGGGCAGTGCAGGAATACGGTATGGTGTATGCAAGGTCAGGCGCACGGTTATTGGAGTTTGCATAAGCCTGCGTTTGACCTTTGCAGTGAGGAGAAAAGCATGGACTGGCTTACAAGCATACGACGGGCAATCGCTTACATGGAAGCGACACTTACGGAGGACATCAGTGCGCAGGATGTTGCCGCCGAGGTGAATATGTCGCCATTTTTTCTGCAGCGCGGTTTTTCGCTGATGACTGGATACGGTATCGGCGAATACATCCGAAACCGACGTCTGTACCGGGCGGCTCTTGACCTTGAGAATACCGCTGACCGAGTAATCGACATTGCCTTCCGCTACTGTTACGAGACCCCAGAAAGCTTTGCAAAGGCTTTTGCGAGGTTTCATGGTGCGACGCCGAGTGAAGTTCGTTCTGGAAAGCAGCCGAGGCCTTTTCTCCCTATAAAAATATCGATTTCTGTTCTGGGAGGCAGTGTGATGGACTGTACGATTGTACACAAAGAAAGTTTTACGGTAATTGGCTATGAGAAGGACTTTTCAGAAGAGGACTCTTATACGGAGATACCCCGGTTTTGGAATAAAATGCAGGACGCTTTAGGTGGACCGTTCGGCATCGGCGAGTTTGGTATCTGCATTGACGGCGCATCGAATGGACGTTTCCGTTATATGATTGCGGGGCTTTGTCCGGGCGATATGTGCAAGGTGAATGCAGGCAAATTGCCTTGCGGTATAACGAGCTATGAGCTTCCAGCCGGCGACTGGGCAGTTTTTGACTGCGTGGGCTCGCTTCCGGCAGCGCTTCAGAATGTGAATACACGTATCTATAAGGAATGGCTTCCCGGTAATCCTGACTGGGAGCTTTCTGGAAACGCAAGCGTGGAGTGGTATGGAGAGGGGGATATGAGCGCACCCGACTACCATAGTGCTATCTGGATTCCGGTTAAGCCGAGGCAGGATGCTCCGGTTGTCAGACCGGACGGCGCGAAAGCGTGAAGTCGAATAGGTAATGCCCGCTGCGGAATGTAGAATCGACTTGGTGGCAGCATGTGGTAGGGGAGGGGAGCATAATGCCCCGCGGCCAGGCGCGCCGCGTTCTGTCGAGCAGCAGAAGCTTCCACCGGGCCGGCGAGTGCGCCAAAGTCGCCCGGCGTAACGCTTAAACGGCGCTCTAAGCGGGCTATGTCGCTTTCGCTGAACGGGTAAGCGTGGAAATAGCGGTCGAGCATGCAGCGGATGCCTTCCTGCGTAAGCGGCTTTAGCCCCGAAGCTTTGGCAAGCGCCTTTGCGTATTCGGTTTTTCCGCTGCCGGGTTTTCCGTAGAGCAGGAGCGATATGTTTTCGGTACCGCAAAGCATCCGCTGCATTAAAATTGCTGCCAGAATACAACATGTAGTATAGTGTGATTTGCACTCTTCGTTAAATAAAAAGACACCAGATAAAGTACGCCTTCGCTGAAACAGTTTAAGAATACATTAGCGGTTTTGAAAAAGCTGTGGTATAATCAGAGTTTGTGAAAAAGAGCGTATCTATCAGCGCCATAGTCGTCATTTTTCTCGCTGAATTGGCCGGTATTCTGGGGATTGTGTATCTTCGGTACTGCATGGATTTTCAGGAGAAGCTTTTTGACTCGACAGTCGGACAGGTTTCTGAGATTCGGAGTGATGTCGAGCAGATTAAGAGCCTTTTGTACAAGTATGAGTATAACATGGTGCTTGTAATGACTTCTCCTGCGCTAACTGAAGACGAAACCTTGCAGAACCAGATGATGAAGGCTATGGCGGGTTCGAGCGGTATCAGCGGTACAAAACGATGCTTAAGGTGCTTGAAATCCGGGTACTGCCGCGTGCTATTCTGGTTGAGGCCTCTAAGGAATTGTATAAACTTGCTGCTCGTTTTACAGGTATAGCGCATCTTGCAGAAGATGGAGTGGTAGAGAACTCTGATAAGTACAAAGACTGTACGCCGTTGTTGGACATGTATCATCTGACAATGCTGCCCTGTGAGCCTCGGCTCTATCCGATAATGCGGAATGAGGAATTTAGTCAGAAGAAAACATCGGTGGTATGCAAAAGAACTGATACCCGTGTATTTAACCGGTTCTGCCGGTATCACTGCATAAGAAAAACTCGTGTACTGAGATGCATAACTGTGTGGCATCCTATGTAAACTGCGTAAAGAAGCATGAGTGCACTATTGTCTATGCAGAAAAAGCGGGTAAAAAAGCGCTCTGCATAGAACTGCGTCCTTCAAAAGAAAAAGGCTACACATGGTTTGTTCAGCAAGAGCGTGCTGACCGGAATGAGAAGCCTTCTGAAGAAGCCAGAACTGCTCTTACTGCATGGCATGAACGGCACGGAATAGAAGCGAGAGAGTAGGGGAGCGAACATGGAAGACGAAACAGAAAAAGCACAGACGGCGCTCCGGTCAAAGTTTGATGAAGTAAGCGCACGGGAGATGGATCTTATCGAAAGCTATGTGTTTTCCGGCTACAAGGAAACGCTTTCCCGGCTGCTTGTGTTTTTGGGAAAAGACCGGGCAGAAGCAGTGCTTTCAAAGCTGCCGGAGATGCTTTCTGGGGAAGTGCGTGCGCTCTATGCTGAAATGAGCGAAGGCGGAAAAAAGAATACCGATGCTGACATAATGGCGGAAGCTGGCGCTGTCTTAAAAAGGGCGGGCTTTTACGGAAAGGCAACAGCGGAAGCCGTGCTTACCGGCCTAACGGGGCTTGAGGCCCGGGAGCTGCCGGCTGTCTGCAAAGCATACTATGAGAAAAATCCGCTTCTTTCGCTTAATGTTGACCGCTACCGCTTTTCGTTTGAAGACATAGTCTCTCTGGATGACAGGGCAATGCAGAAAACGCTGCAGCTTTGTGACAGCATTGATGTTGCAAAGGCGCTAAAAGGTGCTTCGAAAGACGTAAAAGAGAAGTTTCAGCGCAATTTTTCGCGGCATGCATGGACGATGCTTGAAGAAGACATGGAGTTTATGGGGCCGGTTCATCTGCACGATGTGTATGGTGCGCAGCAGCGCATTCTTGCCATTGTAAAAGGGCTTGAGGAAAATGGCGAAATCGTCATAGCACGGAACGATGACGGCAGGTGGCTTATTGTATGAAAGCATTTTTCTACCGTGCCCTGAAAACAGCCTCGTTTATTCGCGATGATGGGGCAGCTTTTTACCAGGTCGTACCGGTCAGATTCAAAAATGAATATCTTTCGCAGGACATGCACTTTGAAAACGGAAGCTGGCGTGAAGGTGTACCAGAAAAGAAAGCCGACTCTTTGGTGTGCGAATATGTGGAAATCCTCGGGTCTCTTAAGGCATATGATTATACGCTTGACCAGATTGCAGATTTTGATGCAGCAGAGTTTCCGCTGAAAAAGTCTTGTGAAATTGAAGAAATGGGTGCAGCGCAGCTTTCGGACTATTTGGCATACAAAAAAGCCTGTGAACGCGCGGAGAAAAATCAGGCGTACAGCAAAGATGCAAACGGCATTCATAAGGACCTGTTTGCCGTTTCTGTTACAACGGACGAAAAGGCATTAACGCTTACGCTTACATTGCACCGCCTGTATGAAAGCGGTGAATCGGGAGAAGACATTTTTGCATCAAAGCCTGCAGTTCAAACTTCGACTTTCACTTATGACATGAAAGCCGGACGGTTTTTCATACAGGGCTATGGACATACTGATGAACACGTTAACAGCGTAGAAGAAAACAGTGCCCAGAAGCAGCGCGAAGATTTTTCGTATCCTATTGCTTCGTTTTTGGATGACCAGAATATTCCGGCAGAGGCGCTTTCGTGTGCTTTTGGTGAGCTTGTGCGCCTGGCTTCGCTGTATACGGGCGTGCCTCTTTTATGTGCATCCCCACAGGGAAGCGGCGCTGTGTTAAAAAAAATGTATGCGCTTTGCAAAATGCCCTTTGAAAGCTGTTTGTATCCGGTTTTGTGTTCAAGCGAATTAGAAAAAAAACGTTTTGTGTTTGAGCGGAATGACAGTCTTGTCTTTAAGAAGTTCTGCAGAGAGTTTCGTATTCCTGACTGCGCAACGGTGCGTAAAGCGTATGCGGCTCGGCCGGCTTCGCTGCTTACAGTGCTGCATATAAAGCAGGCTGGTTTTTCAGACATAAACTTGTACAGGTGCGTACTTGAAAACCGCCGCAGGTGTTATCTGTTTGACGAAGCTGATAAGAAAGCGCTTTCATTCTTCGTTCGCTGGAGCCGCAGTCTGCGCGGGGAAAGCGCAACCTTACGCACGCTCTTAAAAAGTTCCCGCGATGTGGTGATGACACGAGCGACGGCATGGAAATGTTCCGCCAGTATTTTGGCCGGGTGCCGGATGAACTAAAAGCTGACATTTTACACGAAGGCTTTACCGAGCGAATTCATGATGCGCTTACCAACGTAACCTGGAGCGAAACGCACGAAAATGTGCCGTTTGCCTACAGCGCCGAGGAACGCGCGCTTGAAGGCGATATTCAGGGCTTTCAATTCAGGCTTGCTGCCGACAGCAGGGAACTGTGCGATATTGGCATTTCGCTGCACAACTGTGTGGCGAGTTATACGGAACGTGTAAAAGAAAAAGTGTGCCTTATCGTGTATGCCGTAAAAGATGGCGGCTACCGACTTTGCATTGAAGTGCGCGGAAACGAAATCTGGCAGGAACGGGCTGATCACAACAAGAGACCTATAAAGGAAGAGGAAAAAGCGATTGACGAGTGGCGGAAGCGGCACAAGCTTCGTTTACTGGGGCAGTAAAAAGTCGGCGTGACGGAGACACCGGTGGGGTAGGGGTGGGATATCCTTTCTACAGACAAAGTTTCCAGCTGTCTAAATCGGTCGTGTCGGATCGGAGCTTGTGACGACACATCCATACGAAGATAGTGTTCTGCATGGGCAGTGAAAGATGCTTGTTGCAGGGGCCTTTTACCTGAACAACGCATTGTCTTCTGATTTCGATACAGGCTGCGTAGTTTCCGGTTTTTGCATTGGAAGCCGTTACGATAACGCATTCCTGGGAAACTGCGCGGTCGTCGTATGAGCCGACGCAGATGTGCATGGCGCTTCCGATATCTATAAGCGAGTGCGTGTCGGCGGGAAGTGAAAAATCGAGGTCATTTACGCGCTCTTCAAGTGCCTTTTCGCGTGCGGTGTAGGGAATGAGTCTGTTTTCAGAACGCCGCTTTAACCGTTCTTTCCAGACAGCATGGGTCAACTCGATAAGACGCTCGTGTACTTCGTGGCAAAAGCAGGTCTTTTCTATCGCACTGGTAACGTCTGGCGGCAAAAAGTCCTGTAAGTCGCGGACCATATGTATCGTGTCGATAAACTCATTCTCGGGTGTTTCCATGGCCTTTAAGAGGCGTCGTGCGGTTACAATCTGGCTGTTCCTGCGGTTCGATGCTTCTACCCATTCGGCAATTGCTTCAAGGACAAAAGCTCCGTCTGCCGGACGAGCCTGTCTGTGTGATTTTTCGCGGGTATCTTTCAGGTCGGTAAGGACAGGAGCCGAGCCGTGCATGACAGCGGACATTTTTAGTCTGATGTTTTGAAAATAGCGCCTGCATTCATCGGGATGATTATAGAAGAGCTGCATCGCATTGTCATCGGTAAAACCTATGGTGCGCAGAATGATGTATTCAGCGAGTACCTCTGGTTCTTTTGCAAACAGTTTCTGTACTTTTTTAGGCGGGTGTATGTGAAGTGCCGTGCAGACTTCGCGGTAGGGATTTTGCGTTGTTCGGCGTATAAGAGGCTTGTAGATATCGCCCAAAAACGGCTTTAGCGCAACAATCTGAGGGCAGGGCGGACATGTGACAAAGGCAAACAGGCTTTCCAGTCCGATGTGGCGCATTGTGTTCTTGTAGGCTTTTCCGAATACGGCAAGCGATTCGCGGGTAAAAAGCCGCTGCAGTATAAACGCAATTTCCAGTGGAAGCGATATCTTAAGCGTGCTGAAGTGGTCTGAAAATTCTTTTTTTATTACGCCGGTTTTCATATTTATAAGCCAGTGCAAAAAGCCGTCTTCCTGAATCGGGCAGAGGCCAACAGCGCGTATGCTTGAAAGCTCCAGGGCGAGGAAAGTTTCGTGCAGCGGTGCGTTGTGCCTTATGATAATGCGACTTATAACGCCGGTCTGACTGGGAGTCAGCATGCCCTGACTTTTGTGGCCGCAGGCAAAATAGACGGAATCTGAGCCGGTCTGGTATGTCTGCCAGCTGCGGCATTCGGGGCAGAATGCCTGTGTGCGCTCATCGCTCTGGAGTATCAGTTTTTTGCGTCCGGAGCCGGGAACTTCCTGGGCGGTTTTTGACGGAAGCCAGGCGCGGGCTGAGTAGTCGTAGGTGTAAATCATCAAAAGATACAATAGGGTAAAAAGGGGAGCCGTAAAAAGTGTGCAAAGAAAAATTCGAAGTGATTTTATTTTACGTCTCTGAAAAATCACCCTATACTTTATGGTATGAACGAAGCAATGTCACAGAACGAAATTGACATGATATTGAGCGGACAGGAACCGGCTGCAAGCAAGCGGGAAAAACGGCGGAAAGCCGTGCGCAAAGAGTGGGAAAAAAGCCGGAGTAACGATACGCTCTCTCAAGATGAGATTGATCAGCTTGTAAGTATGATTATGGGAAGCGATGAAGAGGAAGAATCCGAGGTTCAACCGAACGGTACAAATGATGGTTCCGCCGGCAATGCTTCCTCTGGCAGTACACAAAAACGTAAAATCAAAATGTATGACTTTAAGCGGCCCGACTGCTTTACCAACGTGCAAATCCGCGCTACGAGCAATACCTTTGAAACTGTTGCGCGTGAGCTTACCACGGCATTTTCGGCATCCCTTCGCACGCTCTGTCATATTCATGTGGCAAGCGTAGACCAGCTTACTTACGAGGATTTTATCCGTTCTATGCCTACGCCGACGGTGCTTGCAATCGGTGACTGGGGAGAGACGCAGGCTGTCATAGAGATAGACCCAACCATATCGGTGATGTTTTTGTACAGCGAGCTGTTGGAATATCTGGCAGGAAGTTTTTCTGATTCTGCAGATGAAGGGCGTAAAGCCTACGAGGAAGTGGTACAGGAAATAAAATACCGCGGTTTCCGAGAGCTTAGTGTCCGTGAACTAACGCTTCTAAAAACGACCTGTGTGGACATGCTTTATACGTACATAAGCCGCGCTTTTAACGAAAATAAAAGGATACTGCCGCTTTTTTGCCCGACATGGCGAATGGCAAAAGAAACGGTGGCGCTTACTGCTCCCGAAACGGTCATCATGGAAACAAATCCGCAGTTTGCCCAGATTGCGCGTCCGCCAGAGATGTGTATTTTAGTAACGCTTGAAGTAAAAATTGCAGATGAAGAAGGCATGATAAACGTCTGCCTTCCGCTTCCGTTTATCCGGGAAAAGCTTATAAAAGGAGGCCTCCTTATGGATACGACCCGTCAGAATGATTTTGCGCTTGTAACTCAGCCGGGAAACTCCGGAGTTTCGCTCGGCGACTTTAACATGCCGGAAGGAAAGAAGCTTGAAACCGGCACCGTAATCGAGCTAACCAAAATGGCGGGAGAGCCGGTAGACCTGTTCGACAAGAAGACCGGTCGTATTTTTGCACATGGCGAAGTCGTCGTTTCAGACGAAAAGTTCTGCGTTCGTGTAACCGAAGTGCTTGATACACCCGATAGTGACGGCTCCGGAACGAAAAAAGCATAACTGCAGCATGCTGGATATGACAACAAATGATTTGTACGCACAGTGCAAGGACGGCAGAAACAGCCTGCTCTGGAATGCGCTAGCGTGGTGTAAAACGGAAATAGCGCGCGGGAATGAAAGTGCAAAAGAACTGTTGCAGGGAGAAGATGAAGGCGTCTACGAAGATTTCGGCTTTTTCGGTACCGCTCTGCCGTCCTCGCGCGGTGGACTTGCAGCAGGGCTTTTGTTTGATGATGAAGATGCGTTCATCCGGTATGAAGGGCAGTATGTGGCTCTTGTCTACAGGAGCTGGCAGGAAGGCATGACTTGGGAAGAGCGGCACACTGCGATTACCGTAGAGGAAAATCCGCGCTTTGTTTCGTTTCTGGGTATGGCTTCTATAGACGACTTTGGCTTAACGGCGGCAGAAAAGGCTTCGATTCAGCAGTTTGTCCGCTGGAACTGGCGGCTCATTCGTGAGCTTGGCACGACGACCGACCCTGACAGTGCCGGCTTTGTGGATGCAGGCGATTTTCACCGCAGGTATATCAGCAGGAATCCGCTCGACAGAGAGTTTTCGGACATCAGCGTGTTTGCAAAAGCTGGAAGCGCGGATTCGGGCGGCGGTGGCGGCGAGACGTTTTCCGTTTTTACGGGCTTTCCCTGCAGCGAGCATTACAAAGCGGAGTTTGCTCTTGGCACACCGCATGCGTATTTTTATAGCGCAGACGGCACTGTTGCCACGCGGTTCCGGATAGATTCACCTGAGCCGCCGTCCACTGCCGCCGGTTTACAGCCGCTCTTTGCTACCGATGCACCGATTCCGTCTTCGATGGCAAATCTGCTGCTGGACTGGGCAAAAAGGCCGCCCGTACGCATGTGCGGAGAGGGTTGCCGTACCAACTGGGACGCAATGCGGACGGCGTGGAAAGATGCATGCGAGGTGTTTTCTGTATGAGACAAAAACCAGTGCATTATTGGGTGCGTTTTATCGGAAAATGCGCTACAGACTTAAAAGAAGGCGAGATGTACGAATGCGTCTCGGAATGGTATGACGAAAAAGGTGCGCTTCACAGCCTTTCTGTCATTGATGAAAGCGATGAAGACTATGTGTATCCGCTGGCCGCTTTTGTCAAACTAAAGGACATTCCGCATAAAGGGGGATTATGGTAGCAGATCCAGGTAAAGACGCCGAACACGCAGTGCATGAGTATCTTTTAAGCGCGAGCATTGTTGTATTGGGCTGTTCCCTTACAATGCTCGATGGCGTGCTCGGTGACGAGGCTCCGGACATCGGTGCAAACGAAGCTCTGAAAAGCCTTGACGGCGTGTATGATGGTAAGGTTTCCCCGACTTTTGCACGGAAAGACATGATTGCGCTCAAAAAGGCGATAATCGCTCTCCCTGCGTCCGAGGACATAAAAAAGATATCCTTGGGGCACATAGAGCATATTATCGAATTGCTGGATTCATTTTAGGGGTCGATTTTACCCTATATCTATAAGAGTATGGTGAAGAAACTTGTCTTTGATGAACCGGTAAGCGAAGTTAACAGCGGTACGCTGTACAGAGTCATTCAGAAAGAGTATCCGGTTTTGTACGAGGCCATGCGGCAGGGCGGTTTTGGCGTGATGCAGTCCTACCTTACGATAAAGGGGCTGTATTTTCCGAAGACTCTGCCAAAGCTTGAAAAGAACTCACGCTATATCTGGGAGTCTCTGGATTTTATCTGCCTGCCGCCGGTTATCGGGGAAATTTCCGACTGGATCTTGAATTTCGATATGCTGCATACAGTGCTCTATGTGGAAGAGGGAAGTCAGGCGGAACAGTTTTTAAAAAAGCGGCACTATCCGTACACCATTAAAACTGGACTTCCGGTAGTGAACGGGGAGCCGGTTGTGCATGATGACCACTTTGCAATCTGGGTGGAAGAAAACGCTGACGAGAAAAAACAGGCGTTTCTTGCCTACGAAAAGCCTGATTCTACCGGTACTCAGGCAGCACCAGTTTCTGTGGCGACGGCTCCCGAGGTGACAGAAGTAATTCCGAAACGGGTGTGGCATTTGGTACGGGAAAAGGTTGTGCGAACAGGTATGCAGCAGGTGGCGCTGTCAGCCGGGCAGAGAAAACTTGCCGCAGGTTTTGTGGCGGGTTTTTTGTTTGTTGCCTTGTTCTGCTTTGTTGTGTCGCTAATACTGTAACATGAATACGAAAAGATGACTTCTTTAGGGGGACAGCGTATGACAATCAAGTGTCGTGAGGCGGCGGAGAAATGAGTACCGAT
>JAILRG010000042.1 GCA_024698325.1 Treponema sp. | reverse complement strand
CATTCCGTTCTTTGTTTATAAGAGTCAGCTTGATATGATGGGAGAGCTTTTTACGAGCCTTATGGTCGTCATCATCATTGCGCTGCTTTCTTCGCTCTTTGTGGCCATGTTCCTCGTCCCGGTGCTGGCAGGCGTCTTCCTCAAGGTTGATAACCGCGCAGAACGCCCTATCCGCTCAGCTCTGCTTGCAAAGGGAGACAGGGCGGTTTCCGGAGCCATCGCCTGGATTACCGAGCAGTACCGCAAGGGCCTGCACTATGTACTCCGTCACCGCTTTACCACCGTGCTCGTCGCCTTTACGATTCTGGGCGCTTCGATTCTGCTTTTCGGACAGCTCCGCATTTCCTTTATGTCAAACTTCCACGACACTTCTGTAGGGCTCAATGTGGAGCTTCCGCTTGGCACCAAGCTTTCCGAGACCCAGAATGTACTCGATCAGTTGTACGAGATTGTTAAGAATGAAATAAAAGGCTACGAGACGATTGTTGTGTCTGCCGGAACCGGTAACGGAATGGGTTCAACCGACACCTCATATAAAGGCTCCATCTCGATTTACCTGCCCGACGCTTCTATGCAGATAGACAATGCCGCCACCGTACAGGCAAAGCTGCGCCGTCATTTCGGGGACTTCCCCACGGCCACCTTTACCTTTGACCAGGGACGCATGAAGCAGATGAGCGGTGACGACATCGATGTTGTCTTCCACGGCTCAGATTTGGACGCCATCCTTGCAACGGCGAAAGAACTTGAAAGCCTGATGACCGAAAAAATCCCGGAAATTGCAGAGCCGGAAATCGACCTTGAAGACGGACTTCCGCAGGTAGAAGTAAAAATCGACCGCGACCGTGCCTCAAGCTTTGGAATATCGGTCAGCTCCATCGCGAACGAAATCAACTATTCGATTAACGGAAAGACTGCCACCACCTACCGCGCAAACGGCGACGAATACTCTGTGGTGCTCCTGCTCGAAGACCGCGACCGCGAGGACATTCCTGATTTGGAAAAAATCTATGTGGAAGGCACGGGCGGCCGTTACAGCGTGGCAAACTTTGCCGAAGTCGTTCGCGGAACCGGCCCTGTCTCCATCAGCCGGGAAAACAAGCTGCGCACCGTGCACTTAACGGCAAGCATCAGCGGTACGGCCAGCGCTGGTGATGTGGAAAACCAGATTAAGCAGATTGTAAGCGATGACATGATTATTCCCGACGGCATCAGCATTACCTACGACGGTGCCTGGGGCAACACGATGGACATGATGAAAGTCTTCGTACTGATTATCGTGCTTGCAATCATCCTGGTGTTCGGCGTTATGGCGGGCACCTACGAAAGCTTTAAGGAGCCGTTCATCAACCTGTTTACGCTGCCGTTCTTAATTGTCGGTGCCGTGCTGATTCACCTGCTGACAGGGAATTCATTCAGCATGGTCAGTATGATTGGCGTGGTCATGCTGATTGGTATCGTCGTCAATAACGGCATCATCCTCGTAGACCAGACGAACCTGCTGGTGCACCGCGGAGTTCCGCTTTTAGAAGCATGCGAGACCGCCGGAGCAAGCCGCTTCCGCCCGGTCATGATGACCACGCTTTCTACGCTGCTTGGCATGGTACCGATGGCATTCTTTGGAGACGCAAACTCCAGCATGACCCAGCCGATCGGCCTCTGCGTTATCGGCGGATTGACGAGCAGTACAATTGTAACGCTCTTCATCATTCCGGTAATTTACTCGCTCTTTAACCAGAAAAAAACGAAGAAACAGTTTGTAATGGATGCAGAACTGACAAAGCGCCTTGCCGCTGCAAGCGAAAGGAAAAATGCGGACGGAATTAACGAAAAAACAGATTCAAATGGAGGTAACTCATGATTAGGGCAGAAATCTTTGCAAACCAGTCCATGCAGGACATGCTTATAAACAATCTGGAAGCGGCAATTCCGGGCTTCCTCTACAGCATCGTGCCGCTCGCCCATGGCCGTGGCGGAGAGTCCTACAAACTCGGCACCACCACCTGGCCCGAGACGAACATCATCCTGATTGCCTACTGCGATGACGAAAAAGAAAGCGCCATCCGCACAGTTGTGGACTACTTAAAAGAAAAGTTCCCGGCGGAAGGCATCAGGCTCTTTGTGCTGCACGACAGGTGAAAAGAACTGTAGCCGGGGAAGTCTGACTGTAAGCAGCTTATTCATATGGGCGTCCCCCTCCAGCAGCCGTTCCGCTTCGCGGCCCGGCAGCTTCCGGGTCGGCGCTTCCAGGCTCCCCTACGGTCGGTGCGCGCCAGGTTCCTGCCGCACACGGCGTCCTTTCAGTCCGCCCCTTCCAGTGCCTGACGCGTCTACAGCCCGCTTTTTTCCTGCTCTACGCTCTGGCTCAACTCGTACCAGTCAATCTTTCGCGTGATGAACATCAGCAGAACCACCACGATGAACAGGCCGATGCTGCCTATCAGAAGCGCGTAGTCTTCCGCCTGCAGCGTACCGTACAGGAAAATGTAGGAAATAAACTGCACGCCGCTCAGAAGACCGCCCCATTTGAGCTTTCGGAAAATGGCCGCCGCGTAGAACAGTGTCGACAGGCTGACGCACACGGCACAGATCAGGTAGGTCAAATCAAACGAAATGTGCTCCGAAATCGAAAGCAGCAGCAGGTAGAAAATGACGTCCGCAAAGCCAATCAGACAGTACTGAATCGGGTGAATCTTAATCTTCGAGAAAATTTCCGAAATCAACAGCGCGATAAACGGAATAATCAGGAAAAGCAGTGCGTATTTTACACTTCGCTCAGTTTTCTTGTAGGCATTCACTGGCTCGATGAACGAAACTGTCAGCGACTCCGGATAGAATTCCTTTTCTGCAAGCCAGCTCTTCGGGTAGACCGTGCTCAACCCCGCAATGCTCCAGGACGCCGTAAAGCCGTTCTCGGAAACATCGCGCTCTTTGGGAAGCCAGCCGCCGGAAAAACTTGGAGACGGCCAGAGAGACTCCATCGTAATCACATTGTCCGAAGCAATCGGCCGGATTTTGATGTTTTCGCCACCCTGGAATTCAATCGTGCCTGTAAGCGAGAGCTTTTTTCCTACAGAAATATCTGTAAGCTGGTAATACACGGAAGCTTCAAACGGAGAAATCGAATCGTACTTGATGGGCGAAAGCGAAAGATCCGTTCCGTTGATGTTCAGCTTCGGTTGTGAAGTCAGGTTTTTCGTGTTCGAAAAGCCCAGAATCAGAACGGCGTCCTTTTCAAGCACATCCTTTGCCGCAATGTTGAAAAACGAATAGTCAAAATTGCCGAAACTCGCCTTCAAGTCAATCGTCCCGTTAAACACCGGAACCTTGAAAATCCCGCGCGTCAGATAATATGGCGCAACCGAAAAATTCGCC
The DNA here is from genome assembly GCA_024698325.1 of Treponema sp. Lineage (GTDB taxonomy): Bacteria > Spirochaetota > Spirochaetia > Treponematales > Treponemataceae > Treponema_D. The sequence goes on along the minus strand of JAILRG010000042.1, from coordinate 66,703 downwards.
TGATACTCATCCGGCGCAAAAATCGTGTAGCGCGTCTCCGTTTCGATGTGGGTTTCGCCCTTGGAGTTCACTATTTTCTCATGATGCAAATACGGAACGGCAATAACCATTCCCTGAATTTCCGGCTGTCCGCCAAGCGGCTCCGTAATCGAAGCAATCGCCTCCCGCTGGTAGGACTTGCGGTCGTAAATCAAGCTCTTAATCAAGCTGATTGGAATCAGAAACAACAGAACCAGCGCAAAAATCAGCGCCACCTTCACCGTAGAACTTGAAAAATCAATCTTCTTCATATTCTGCCTCAAGCCCATTCTGAAATAAAACAGTCTGTCTGTCCAGTGTTCCAAAAATCGGACAAACGGATAAGAACCTCGTGTGAAAAACACAGCGGCGGCGCTTTTAAGAATTGCATTCCGTACAAGCATTCAATCGAGTTGATTGAAAATAATGCAGCTGTCAGAGAATATCTGGGCGACGGTTATAAGCAAACTGGCATGATGAGCGGTTCTTTAAACACAAGCGGAGATTCCGGTAAGGCTACTTTCTCTTATAAAATTAAGGGCGTTAACGGCATTTCCGTTGTGTATGTGGACGCCGTAAAAGAAAATGGGGTTTGGAGCTACAATAAAATAAATTTTTACAAGGAAAGACAAAGCTCTGACGTGATTAATTTGCTGGAAGCAGAATAAAGCTTTCGCTTTACGGGGATGTGGCGGTGCGCAGACAATCTGCCGCTCCCCCTTACGTAAAACCTGCAAATCTGCTACGATACGCACACTTTTCACAGATTGCCTAATCTTATTAAGGACTGGCTTCCCGGTAACCCGGACTACGAGTTTTCAGGAAACGCCAGCATAGAATGGTACGATGCGGAAGGCGACATGTCCGCGCCGGACTACCACAGCGCCATCTGGATTCCGGTTAAAAGGAAACACTAGCCGGTTCCTGCCGTTTTGAAGCTGTGCTTTCTGTCTTCAGCTTGTTTACATCAATATTCTGTGCTATGGTCTAGCTGATATGAAAAGAGAGTTTTTTGCTTCTGTAAAAATTGCGGTTTTACTGTGTGCTGTTGCCTGTCTTGTTTCCGGCTGTGTAAGCACCAAAGAGCCTTCAAAAGAGCCTGCAGCGGCAGAGCGTACGTCGCCCGCCGCGCCGGGAACAAAAAAGCCTGCTCCCGGCCAAACTGCGCCGACAGCAAAAGCGGCGCAGTGCATCATTTCGCTTGAGTCGAATCCGTCTACAGGTTTTTCCTGGGCCTGCGAAATCGCAAATCCTGCCGTTGCAGAACTCGAGGACATCGTTTACAAAGGAAACGCTGCTTCCGAAAAAATCGCGGGCGCCGGCGGTTATGAACATTTTGTCTTTACCTGTAAGCAGCCCGGAAGCACCGGCCTTACATTCACCTACCGCCGTCCCTGGAAAGGTGGTGAAATCGCCGAAGTCCGCCGCGCACAGCTTATTGTAGACGACCGTTTAAACGGCAAGGTTACGTTTTTTTAACAGTTAAAAGTCTTTACACCTGTTTTGTCACCCCTGTTCATTAGTGATAGTATGCACCAACATATTATTAAGCAGGAGTCCGCCGTATGGACGAAGCATTCAGGATATTGCAGATTATGTAGGCGATTCCGGGCTTTCTGTACAGCATAGTGCCGCTCGCGCACATTCGCCTATCGGCGAAGTGCGCGAGTTTGCGGTTTTCGCGTAGCAAATACCGCAAACTCGGGAAGGTCGGCAACGCCGACCGGCATTACCGCTCGTCCAGGTAACCGCCGAAGACCCATCCTTCAAAGATGTCTCCGCCAAGCTCGGCGGTGACATAGATCCATTCGGCATTGATACCTTCAATTGTTTCTTTTGATTCAGTCTTCAGGCTGCAAGTAACGGCTGTACCGTTTTCAAGCTGACCAATTCTTTCGCCTGCCGTACCGGGAGCTGAGCGCAGGTTCACTTTTGAGCCGTCCGCTGTGGAAATATGAGCGGGGAATGGATCAACCTGCACGATGTCGTCATCGCTAAAGAGGCTACCCGGCTCATCTTCTGCCACGTTAATGCCCAGAATTGCATTCACCTCGGCTTTCACATACATTGCAATCTTTTCGCTGCCGGCTGAAGTTGCCTTTACGGCGTTGTCAAGGAAGTCCTTTTTTAATCCCTCATCCTTGAGGGCGCGGGCTTTTTCAAGCAGCTGGATTGCCTTTACGTCGTTTGCCTTGGTAGCCAGCGTAGAATCTAACACATAGCGGGTGCGGCGAACGCCGTCATCAGTGTCGTAGAAGGTGATTTCTGTCCACTCAGAGTAGGTGTTGTTATCACAAGCGACAATCGTGCCCGGCTCAAGCCATGCATTGCGGAAGGTTGCATAGTGGGGCTTGGTAAAAAGCACGGAGTTCTCCGCAACGACAGCAACATTGTCAGCGCTGTTTACAACTGCGCTGTCGCGAATCTGAATAAAATACTCCTTCTTGTTATAGCTGACGGCGTAGAACTTCACATTTTCATAGGTCGTAGCCTTGGTATACAGATTCTTGATAACCGTGTCAGAGCTGCGGGCGTCAAGCAGGGTGCCTGCGGTGATATCCGTCGCATACTTTACGGTCTGAGCATCTTTTGTCTCATAGAGCGCGGCGCCTGAACGGAGTGCGACCACGCTGTCTTTTGCGCTGGCGCCTGCAAGTGCAAGCGCGGCGATTGCTATATATGCAAAAATCTTTTTCATGTCGTTATCCTCGTTTCTAGACTAGTAATCCTATCTGTCGCGGTCGTCCGCTTCGAATTTTGCGAGCATGGCATCCATGACTGTTTCCCGAACGAAGGGCTTTAAGTCTTTCATGCGGAGCATAGCCTGTGCCACCTGTGCGCGGAGCACGTCGTGGCTGTCACGAGAGATGACATCTTTTTTCACGTACCCTTCCTTTCCGTAGGGAGTGTTCCAGTCGTAGGTAAGGATTTTTACAAAAGCCATGCCGTCAACATCAATATTTTCTACCCATGCGACGAAGGTGCCAGCAGTGATTTTTGTTGTCTTGGCGTTCACCAGGTCGGTGCTTGAATAGTTGTAGCTGTCTTCCTCGATGACAGCGGGGATAGATGATGCATCCTTCTGGTTGGTAATGAAGATGGGAAGTGTCCAGTATTCCTTTCCGAAATAGAGCACTCTTACAAAGTCCATCTCTTCTTCCTTGCCGTTTGCAAACAGACGGATAGCCTTCTTTTCGTCCGGCTTACCGGTGTCTACATCCACAAAAAGCACGATTTCGTCTCCGGTCAGAGCCTCGTCAGCCCAGACCATTTTGCCGTCTTCATTTTCTGTACAGAGAGAAGCCCCGTTGCCTTCCTTGTCAGCATAAAGCACGGTCTCGCTGTGATGTCTGAATACGCGCTCTGAAGCTGCCTTTGCTTTGGCTGCAGAGCCTGCACTTCCTGTTGCCTGTAATTCTTTTTCTTTGCAGCCGGGCAAGACTGCAAGCGTGGTGAATGCGGCGAGCAAGATCCCGCATCCTTTTGTAACTACGTTCATACCTTCCTCCAAGTTTTTAACGTAAGTTTTGTGCCATATCGGCCAGTATACTAAACTATAGTGCCAGTGCATAGACTGGTAGTATCTTAGTCTGCTACATCAAGCACTTCAAAATGACGCTGGATGCGGCTTCCGTGGCTGTCGGTCACGGTGAGCGTATGTTTTCCGGGTTTGGGGCGGGCGGCAAACTCATGTAATCGCTCGGTGCATCCTAAGTACGTGCCGTCGATATCCCAGTAGACGAGCGTATTGTCATTTCTGGTTGCTGCCTGCATGACCATGCTGCCAGCACTGCCGTCGATTTCGGTCGGAATGACGACATGAGCGCCCTCCTCCGGAAAAATCAGCGACAGATCCTGTTTTTCCGCGCTTTTGTGCCAGGGGACAAAGTCCGGGAGCGAGCGGTAGCTGAGATTTGCCCGTTTGTACCAGTATTCGATGGCTGGTGGCAGCACAAAACGGTTTTCAATCAGGGGCATGGTGCCGTCGTAGCTTCCTGCCTGCGTGCCTGTCAGGTCGTCGGCGGTTGCCTGATAGCGGCCGTTCGGCGTGAGCGAGACTTTGTGGCAGTACGGACAGACTGTGCTGACCGGCGCGTGTACCGGGCGATTTGCCTGCCGGGTCTCCGTGCAGTTTACGCCCGCAAGGTATCCGCTCCGGCTACAGACGGTTACGCGCGAGAGGGCTGCGGTCGGCTCTGGAAGCCACGATGAGCGCGGTAGTGCTTTATACAGGTCGAACATGACGGGGGCTGCCGTAGAGACGCTTTTTAAGTCAGGCGTGCCTGTTCCTTCGGCATTTCCTATCCAGACGGCGACAGTATACTCGGCTGTAACGCCGATTGCCCATGCATCGCGGTTTCCGTTTGACGTTCCGGTTTTCCAGGCGATGCGGCGGGCGTTTGCAAAGCTCTGCCAGATAGCTTCGTCTTCCGGGCGCACGCCTTCGGCAAGAGTGCTCAGCGTAAGATAGGCGCTTCCCTGACTGAAGGGAAACAGTCTCTGGGTGCCGGTTGCTGTCAGCGGGTTGTCGCCGAGCGCAGTCTGCATGAGTCTGGCATAGGCGCGGGCTGATTCCCAGAGCGTCACTTCGCCTCCGCCTAAGATGAGCGGAAGGCCGTATTCGTCGCTGGAGCGGTTCAGTGTGGTAAAGCCGCACTTTTTAAGTACGTCCAGAAAGGCCGCGATGCCGTACTGTCGCAGCTCACGGATGGCCGGGATGTTGAGCGAGCGGCTTAGTGCCTCGCTTGCCGGAATGGCACCTGCGTACTTGGGCACGTTGTTTCCGGGGCTGTAGTTTCCGATACGGGTCGGAATGTCTATGACCAGCTGGTCGGGCAAAAGCTCGCCCGAGTCGAGCATGGCGGCATAGAGGAAAGGCTTTAAGAGACTTCCCGAACTGCGCCGCGCCTGTATCATGTCTACAGCATTTGTCGTAGTATTGCGCGGGGCATCACCTGTGCCTGCTGGTGCAGTACCTCCGGTGTTGGCGACATACGCAAGCACGTCGAGTGAACGGGTGTTCAGAATCAGCGCGGCGGCATTGTGGATGCCCTTGCGGCTGAAATTGAGCGACCACTGCTCAAGCGACCTGACGGCGTTCTGCTGCATGGCTGTGTTCAGCGTGGTATGGAATGTCGTTTGTTTGTGTCTGCCGTGCGAAGAAGCCTGCGCCTTCTTTAAGTATTCCAGATAGTGGCGGCTCAGCTGCGGAAGCGGATAGGGCTTGGCCGGAAGCGGTTCCAAAAGCGCACGTTCGTAGTCGGCGTCAGACATCTTGCCGGAAGAAGCGAGGCGGGCCAAAAGGCCATTTCGTTTGCTCAGTAATATTTCGCTGTTGGCTCCGGGATAGACAAGCGACGGCTGGTTGGGGAGTACTGCAAGGGTTGCTGCCTCTGCCCAGCTGAGCGCAGTCGGCGGCCGGGCAAAGTAACGCCAGCTTGCCGCCTCCAGTCCGACTACATTGCCGCCAAAAGGCGCATGCGCTGCGTACAGCTCCAGAATGTGGCGCTTTGTATAGCGCAGCTCAAAAAAGACTGCGCAGACAGCTTCATGCAGCTTCTGAATATAGGTACGGCGGGGATAGTGCTCCAAAAGCCGCACGGTCTGCATCGTAATCGTGGAGCCGCCCGAGACAATGGAGCCGGACGCGTTGTTCTGGCGCAAGGCGCGCGCTATTGAAAGCGGGTCCACGCCCAGATGCCAGTAAAAGCGTTTGTCTTCAAAGGCGATGACGGCGTCGGCAAAGCGCTGCGGCACGGGAGCAGCGGCAAAGCGCCACTGTCCGTCTGAAGCAACCTGTGCGCCTAAGAGCGTGCCGTCTGAGGCATATAAAGCATATGAGGAAGGAGCTGCGCCGCTTTCGACAGCAGCAGGCACGGCAAAAGTTGCGACAGTAAGCGCAAGCAGGCTGCTGGCCAGAGCCAGCATAAGGCGAGGCCGCTTGCGGCAGGCCTGCAGGCACAGCTGGGCAAGAGCCCTTATGTGCCTGCACTGCCAGGGGATGGTACGAATCACTTATCTGAAATCTCGCGCACTTCGGCTTTTGCCAGAGTGCCCGGCCAGGTTGCGCGGATGTCGTTGTCGTACATAGCCTCCGCATGGATAGCCGGAATATAGTAGCTTCCGCTGTAAGAGACCGTCACGTAGAACTTAAAGGTAAGCTCTTTCGGTTCACCCCAGTCGGCATAGCGGTAGAGCTTGAAGTATGTGTAGACCGCATCGTCGCGGATGTCCTGATAGGCGTAGCGCGGGTTGTCAGAATCTACTCCAAGGCGGTCGTTTGCAAACTCAAGACAGGTGCCAATCGGTACTGTCAGCGCAATGTTATCCACGTCAGAATTGCTTGTATTCTCAACAGTTACGACCAGTTCGACTGTTTCGCCGACAGAAGCATTGCGTAAATCCTTCAATCCGGCAAGGCTCAGCTTGAGGCCATTGTTCTCTGCTTTTTCGCTTCCAGCAATGGTCGTACCGCTTGCTGCAAGCGTACCGTAGAGCACGGCAGAGCCTGTGTTGGTAACGGTTGCAGTCTGCTCAGTCTGGCGGCTTGCAAACGGAAGCGCAACGGTTGCGCTGTTTGCGTTAATCGTATCAGCCTTTTCTGCACTGCCGGAGCTTATGCTGTAGCTGACAGCTCCCGCAAGTTTCTGCTGGCTATAGAACGGCAGCATTGCATACAGCGCCCATGCAGTTTCCTGCGTGCTGAGCCAGTCATTGCTTGAAAGCCGCTCTGCAATCTTTTTAGCAGCCTGAGCTGCCTGTACAGTCTGTTCTGCATAGGTGCAGGCAACCATGTGAACCGCAAGGTCTCGCATATTCGAGCCGAAGCTTCCGCCGGTAGAGCGCCATGAGCGGCTGCTGTCCGGGGCGACGCAGAGTTTCTTTGCATCCTTCTTTCTGCCGGAAAGCGCATAAGCAGCTCCCAGCAGGCTCTGGTCAGCAGCTCCCAGCGTATTGTCTTTCATGCTTTCAAGGCGGTTCATAGCTCCCATGTCCGGTTTTCCGGCCAGAGCGAGCACGAACAGTCGGTATGCCTGAACTTCTGCGCTGTCGTCATTGTATTCAGTCCACCGGCTTGCGCTGTCGCTAAGCCAGCTGAGCGCCGGTTCATAGACTGATGACGGGACCGCATAGCCCTGCTGTTTGGCAAGCGTCATAAAGTGCACGGCATAGGTCGTGCCCCATGCGTGCGGCTCCTGATTGCCCGGCCAGTAGCCCATGGCACCGCTTGCAGTCTGGTATGTCGGGTAGCGGTCAAAGACAGACATCACGTTGTCTTTGATTTTGTTTGTTTCCGCGGCGCCCAGCTTTAGGAAAGACGGCAGGAAGAGTTGCGGGAAACCGCCTGATGTAATCTGCTCAATACAGCCGTGCGGGTACTGAATCAAGTACTGCACGCGGCTTGAAAGGTCAATCTGAGGCAGCGGCGAAAGCTCTGCCAGAAGGTTTCCGCTTCCGCGCTCAAAGGCTGACGGAACAGTCACGGTCTTTGATTCGCCGGGCTTTAACGTAAAGGGCGTACGGTTTGTAACCGGAACACCGCGCGAAACAATGTCCATGCTGACGTTTGATTTTGCGGTAGCTGTTGCCGTCTTTGCGGATGCCTCAAAGAACACATGACCGGCGGCTTTTGTCTCAACCGGGAAGGTGACCGTTGCGCTTGAAGAAGCTGCCACCGTGACTTCCTGCGTTTTTGTTCCGTTTATAATACCGCGGCTTGAAAGCGCTACGGTTACGGTCTTTTCCGTCGTTTCGCCGTTAAAGACAGTGACAGGCACGTCCACCTGCTCGTTTGTGCCAAGCGTGCGCGGGAACGTCGCCTGTACCATGAGCGCAGATTTTACCGGAACGGTCTTTTCTGCTTTGCCGAAGGCGCCGTCCTGTCCTGCCACTACGATAGCGCGTACTGCACCGATGTAGTAGGGCATTTCAAATTCAGTCGTCTTTTTTTCGCCGGCAGCAAGCTTGTACGGACCAAAGTAACGCACCACTGGCGCAAAGCGGTTTTCGTTGCGCGCGCGGTCGTCAACAGCTTCGTCAGAACCACCAATAGCAAGAATCGTCTCCAGTTTGCCAGAGTATGCGTTCATGACATAGCGGTAGATATCCCAGTTTTCTATCTCCGAAGCTTCTTTCTTGTAGAACTCGCTCCGCAGGTCGGGCGCGTGGTAGTTTGTAAGTCCCAGAAGGCCTTCGTCAACTACGGCGAGCGTATAGGTCATTGCTCTGCCGGTCGTCTCAGAAACGGTAAAGCTTGCAGTCTTGTTCGGCTCAAAGCTTTCTTTTGTGGTAATTACTGGTGTAAGCTTAGTGCGCGGATTGTCTACCCGCACCGGTATTACGCCGTACAGGCGAATCGGCAGACTGTTTGCGGTCTGCAGGTGCGGCTGCACCAGTGTCAGGTGCACATAGATGTTCGGCGACATGTCCTCTGTCAGCTTAAGCTTATAGACATTGCTGCCTTTCTGCGTATCAATCTTCTGCTGTCCGATAATGCGGCCGGCTTTTTCTATAGTGACATAGGCGGTCGCCGCTTCGTTTGACGTAAAGCTGATTTCCGCAGTCTCGTCGCTTGTATACTGGGTCTTGCCTGCTGTCAGCGGAACCATGGCTGCACTGCCCGTGCCGCCTTCCTGCGCACGTCCTGCCCAGCCTGGCCAGTCAATGTAGACAATCTTTCCTGCAATGTGGCTTCCGTCGCGGGAGTCTGAGTCCGATACTTCAACATAATAGCGGCCCCAGTCCGGGTATTTCACCTGGAACTTGAAGGCCCCGCGACCGTCTTTTACATCAACATTGCCCGAAGCAACTACGCTGTGATAGCTGGAAGAAACGTGCGTTGCGCTCGTGTAGGCGTCTTTTTCCCACCACCATTTCCATTCGATTTTGTAGACATGATAGCTCAAGCGGGCGTCTTTTACCGGCTTTCCGTCCGCTGTCAGCAGCGCAACGTCAACCGTGTGGTCTGTGTCGGTCAAAAGCATGTTGCGGGCGGCATCTCCTTTCGGAAGCTTGATGCCTACATAGCGGCTGTAGGGAGAATACACAAACGTCTTTGACTGTGTGGAGAATCCGCCTGCAGGCTCAAAAATGCGGCTCGAAAAATGTGCATTCAGCTTACCCGGCAGACGGCGGCCTGCATCCAGCTCAGCTTCAAACGTCGCCTTGCTGTCGCTGGAAAGTTCGCCTTCCCAAAGCCGTTCGGTTCTCTGCTCAAACTCAGTATTCAGGCTGGTAAAGGTATACTCACTGTAGCCGTCAAAAGTGGTTGCCGCGGGGCTGAACGAGACAGAAACATCTGCGTTGTAATAGGGCGTAGGCGCGCCATGCAGCCATGCGCCGGTCAGGGTAAAGTGGTTTTCGTCGCTGACAAGCATCTCTTTGTCTGCTTCAAGCTTTACGTCCAGATGATTCGGAACGACAGCTTCGACGCTTACATACTTTGTCCATTTCTTTCCGCCAATCGTAACACGGGCTGTCCACAAGCCGGTAACAGCATCTTTTTTGGTTGCCGTCTGTACCGGGTAAAAGCCGTTCAGGCTCCGCGTCAAAAGCTGAGTGTCAGAAACACGGCCCTGCGGGTCTAAAAGCTCAAAGGTGACAGGAATATTCGCCGGAAGCGTTTTCTGTGGATCCTGCAGCACAAAGGTAAGGAACAGGCTGTCGCCGGGGCGCCAGACTCCGCGTTCGCCGTAGATTGCGCCTTTTACGCCGCCTTCAGCTTTTTCACCGCCAATCTCAAAATGGCTTGTGCTGAGCGCAGTGGCAGATGCAATCTTTAAGTAGCTTGTCTGCTTTCCCTGATGCGCGGTCACGACGTAGGTCTTGTCTGCATCGGTGAACAGTGCGTTTCCGCTTGCGTCGGTCTTAGCGCTTGTAATCGGAGTGCCGACGTAGCTTCTGAGGTCAACCTGAGCGCCAGAAACGGGCTTACCGGTCTTTAAGTCAGCAACAGTGACAAACAGGCTTCCGCTTGTGTCGCGCTTTGCCATAATGCCCAGGTCGCTGATAAGCACGTTGCGGCTTTTAAGCACGCTGGAGTTATAGCGCGGTGTGTAGAATGCGGGATGGCAGGGGTCGTCATCGTATCTCCACCAGCCGTCGCGGCTTGTATTTTTGTTTTCCCAGTAGTCCCAGCTGCTCTTTTCGCGCACGGCGGGAACTTCATACGGCTCAATCGTGTCGGGCGGCATCGGAAGCGAGCTGAAATCAGCATGGCGGTCGCGGCAGACATATTTAATCTGGTCGTGTCGGAACGAAACGCGTATATGGAACATGCCGTCCGGGTATTTCTTGATGAGTTCAGTCATGTCGAGACCGCGCGGAATGTACTTGTTCTGCATGGAAGCATTCCAGTCAAAGGCAACTTTCTTTTCCCAGACCGGTTCGCCCACGCGATACAGGTAATCGCTTTCGTTAAGCTCATTTTCCTGCAGGAAGTGCGCCATCGTGCGCTCGTAAACGGCATAAACCTGTACCAGCACGCCAGTCAGGTTCCGCGTTTCAATCGGGAATACGGCGCCTTGGGTTGTCGGTAGAATTACATTGTCGTTCATAAAGCGGACAGAGGGCAGCTCCCAGTGCTCTGAAAGCTGGACGTCACTGCCGGCAGCCAGCAAAATGCCGCCGGAGCTTCTTATGCCCGCTCCCAGCGAGACTGTACGCACATTTTCAAAATTGCTGTCGCTGAAAATCGAGAGTACGTTTCCGCGCACATTTGCGCTCAGGTTCTTGATGAGTGCGCCATTTTCGCTGTAGGCCCGCACAAAGGATGCTATATCCTGTGCTGCATCGAGCGGCTTAGAAAAGCTTACCAGAAGCGTGTTCGGTTTTGAGGTGTTGATATCGAGGATAGAAAAGGCTGAGCGTGCCGGGATTGTAAAGCACTTTTTTTCAGCGCCGCGCTTGTCCTTCCAGCCGAAGGAAAGCTGCTTGTCATGCCCGGCACTCTGAATGCCGTCTACCGTAAAGTACCAGGTATTGCCAGCGGGAGCCTGCTGCCAGGTAAGGCCCGTCTTAGAAAGTCCGTAGCGGGCAGAGAGCAATGCGCTTACTTCTTTTTCACTTGAAGGAATGTCGGTTACGACTGCGCCGGACACGGTATAGCTTTGAGTGGATTCGTTAAAGCGCACTTCGTCAAACTGCACGGCGCAGCTTGGTATCGCAACAGAAAACTGCTGCTTGAATACGCCGCTGCCGGCTCCTGCGCTTTTTTCAGTTTCTTCACCAAAAAGCCGCGCACAGTCTACACTCAGCGTAAGACTGCTGCCTGCCTTCCAGGGTTTTTCGGGGGTAAAGGTTGCCTGATTCTCGTCGAACTGCCAGCTGCCCTGGACGCGCGGTGAAAGCGAAACGCCTTCTGCAAGCGGAAGCTTTGCTTCCTGTCTGAAGCGTATACTGACCGGTGTCAGCCTGCCGATAAGATGCGGCGTTACCGCATCAATGTAGCGGGAAGCAAGCGCCTTTTGCCGGGCTTCTTCTGCGACAGACGCAGTACTAGATTTAGAGCAGCCGCATAACGCGACCGTTACAGCAAGCGCCGCAAAAGCTGCGGCTAATACAGAAAGCCTTTTGTTCATAATCACATGGTATGAAATATTTAAGATAGTTGCAATGCGTCGACTGACATGTTTGCATAATCCGCTTTACACGTCTTTACACCTGTCTTGTCACCCCTGTGCATTAGTGATAGTATGCACCAACATACTTATTAAGCAGGGGTCCGCCGTATGGACGAAGCATTAAAAGAAGAAATAAAGGCGCTGTGTAAAGAAAAGGATGCCGTTATCCTTGCGCATTATTATGTAGATGGAAGCATCCAGGACATCGCAGATTATGTAGGCGATTCCTTTTATCTTGCAAAGATGGCAAAAAAAGCGCCGAATAAGACGATTGTGTTCTGCGGCGTTACTTTCATGGGAGAAAGCGCTAACATCATCAATCCGGATAAAACGGTACTTATGCCCGCGCTTGACGCCCGTTGTCCAATGGCGCTCATGGTTGACGCCGCAAAGATTGCAGAAATGCGCGCGAAATATGACGACCTGGCAGTTGTCTGCTATATAAACTCTATGGCAGACATAAAGGCGCTTTCTGATATCTGCGTTACTTCTTCTAATGCGGTGAATATCGTAAAGAAACTTCCGAACAAGAACATCTTTTTCATTCCGGACGGAAACCTCGGGCGCTATGTTGCTGCTCAGGTGCCGGACAAGAACATCATCTTAAATCCCGGCTACTGTCATGTGCATACGAGCATCACTGCGCAGGCTATCAGCGACTGTTTCCGGCAGCATCCGGAGGCAAAAGTGATTGCGCACCCGGAATGTATGGAAGAAGTATGCGACATTGCCGATTATCTTGGTTCCACAAAAGAGCTGATTGAGTTTGTGCGTACTGACAGCGCAAAAGAATACATTGTCTGTACGGAAAGCGGCGTTCTGCACGAAATGCAGCGCGTGGCGCCAGAAAAAAAATACTATTTTGTGGGCGCAAAGCAGGTCTGCCCGAACATGAAACGGCTTACGCTGGAAAAAGTGCGCGACTGTCTTAAAAACGGCGCGCCGGTAAGTCATGTGGACGAAGAGCTGCGTATAAAAGCTCAGAAGCCGCTTGAGCGCATGCTGGAGCTGGCATAGCGCGCTTTTGGCGCCGTCCATGGCGCCGACATTAATTTGGAGAGATTATGAATCAGAAAAAAGACATGACATGTGATGTGCTGATTGTCGGCACGGGTGTTGCAGGCTTGTACTGCGCGCTTAATCTGCCGGAATCACTTGATATTGTTATTATCTCCAAAGCGGGCGCCGAAGAATGCGATTCCTACCTGGCGCAGGGCGGCATCTGTGTGCTTAAAGACGAGGCTGACTACGATGCCTACTTTGAGGACACTATGCGCGCCGGTCATTATGAAAACAACAAGCGCTCCGTAGAGCTGATGATACGGCACTCGCCGGAGGTTATCGCAGACCTTATCCGCTTTGGGGCGCGTTTTGAAAAGAATGCAGACGGCTCTCTTAAATACACCAAGGAAGGCGCTCACTCTACCCCGCGAATTCTGTTTCACGAAGACATTACCGGAAAAGAAATTACAAGCCATCTTTTAGAGTCTGTGCGCGCAAAGAAAAACGTGCGCCTTTTAGAAAAGACGGTCATGCTTGATATTACCGAAGCTGCAAGCGCAGACGGAAAAAAATGGTGCACCGGCATTGTGGCACAGAGCGAAGACGCTGTTTTTGCAATCCGCGCTTCTGAAACCGTGTGGGCATGCGGTGGTATCGGCGGACTTTTTGAGCATTCAACAAACTACCCGCACCTGACAGGAGACGCGCTTGCCATTGCCCTTAAGCACGGCATTGCGCTGCAAAATCCGGACTACATTCAGATACACCCGACGACACTGTACACAGGTTTTGCTTCTGCTTCAGGTAAAACCGGCTCTGCCACAACGACACGCGGCCGCGCCTTTTTAATCAGCGAAAGCGTGCGCGGTGAAGGCGGCGTTTTATACAACAAGCTTCCTAAAGACGGCGGTGTGCGCTTTATAAACGAGCTTTTGCCGCGCGATGTGGTAACAGAGGCAATACATGCCCAGATGAAAAAAGACGGCACGCCCTGTGTCTGGCTTAGCATGGAAAAAATCCCGCGCGAAGAGATTACCGGCCACTTTAAGCACATTTATGAAGAATGTCTTGCAGCCGGTTACGATTGCACCAAAGAGCCGATTCCGGTTGTTCCGGCGCAGCACTACTTTATGGGTGGTGTCGACGTGGACGAACACAGCCGCACCGCGCTTAATGCACTCTATGCAGTGGGCGAGACAAGCTGTAACGGCGTACACGGCAAGAACCGCCTTGCCTCAAACTCGCTTCTGGAAAGCCTTGTGTTTGCACGCATTGCAGCCCGCGCGATAGAAAAAGAAATCGCATCTGTTAAGCGCCTTGCACTTACCGGCACCGAGCCGGATGCAGCCTGCTATGCAGATACAGACGCACTTTTTACTGAGTATAAACGTATCGTTTTAGACGAAATCAAACGAATGAAGGAATACCATGAACAGCATCACAATGAAAATGAACGCAGACAACTTAATTCTGCAAGCGCTTAGAGAAGACATTTCGAGCGAAGATGTTTCTACCAATGCCGTTATGCCCGAAGCAAAGCCCGGCGTTGTAGAGCTGATTGCAAAGCAGGACGGCATTATCGCAGGCCTCGGCGTGTTTGCACGCACCTTTGAGCTTTTGGACGCAGACACAAAGGTAAGCTTTACCGTAAAAGATGGCGACGCTGTTACCAAAGGACAGAAGATTGGCGAGGTGCGCGGTGACATTCGCGTGCTGCTTTCTGGAGAGCGTACGGCGCTTAACTACCTGCAGCGCATGAGCGGCATTGCAACCTATACGCATCAGGTGGCAGCTCTGCTTACAGGCACCAAGACAAAACTGCTTGATACGCGCAAGACAACGCCGAATAATCGCATTTTTGAAAAATATGCCGTAAAAGTCGGCGGCGGTAACAATCACCGCTACAATCTTTCTGACGGCGTCCTCTTAAAGGATAACCATATCGGTGCTGCAGGCAGCGTTACCAATGCAGTTCGTATGGCAAAAGAATATGCACCCTTTGTGCGCAAGATAGAAGTGGAAGTTGAGACACTTGATCAGGTACGCGAAGCTGTCGCCGCCGGGGCAGACATCATCATGCTTGACAACATGAGCCATGACGTGATGAAAGAAGCTATGCAGATTATCGCAGGTAAGGCAGAGGTTGAGGTTTCCGGCAATGTCACAAAAGAAAACATTGCGCGCATTACCGATTTGGGCGTCAACTACATTTCTAGCGGGGCGCTTACGCATTCTGCGCCTATTCTGGACTTGTCGCTTAAGAATCTGCACGCACTGTAGGGTGCATGCTGTCATAGGGCAGGAGTTACGATGAAACTGACTGGCGAGGAACGAAGAAACAAAATTCTCTCATTGCTGCGCGAAACGCAGTCTCCGCTATCCGGAAGCGCTCTGGCAGAACGCCTGGGCGTTAGCCGGCAGGTCATCGTTACGGATATTGCACTTTTGCGTGCTTCCCGCTCAGATATTATCGCAACAAACGCAGGTTATCTGCTTGCAAAATCTGCTGATGCAAACTCCGTCGTGCAGCGCCGCATATTTAAGGTGAATCACACGGATGAGCAGATTGCAGAAGAGCTTACGGCGATTACTGACCTCGGCGGGTCAGTCATTGACGTGTACATCGACCACAAAGTCTACGGAACCTTAAGCGCACCGATGAATATCCGCTGCCGCCGCGACGTTCAGCATTTTCTGGACGATTTGAAAAGCGGAGTTTCTACACCTCTTAAAAATATCACGCACGGCTACCATTACCATACGGTCGAAGCCGCAAGTTCCGAGATACTCGACGAGATAGAAGAAATTTTGCGTGCAAAAGGTTTTCTGCTCGAAGTAATCACCGAAAAACCAATTTACCGCGCAAAAACCTACAGTGCCTAAAGTGCACTGTATCTGCAGAAATCAGCTGCGCTTTCCATGCGTAAAAACGCTTCCGGTAATGCTGTCTGTCTGAAAAAGTGCAGGTAGCGCGCAAGTCGCAACTTGTTTACCAGAGTCTTTTCTGTTGTGTCGAAAAGCGCGGTCGCGGTTAGACACGAAAAAAAATCCCGGCCTACAGGCGTGTCCTGCCCTGCTTATTTAAAAAACAGCCCCACCCTTTCGGATGGAGCTGTCTCCAAGCGCACAAAGCCGGGCGCTTACACCAATGCACGGACAGAAGCGAAAGCTTCTGTCACGTTAAAAAATTACACGGAGGCAGCGCGGCATGGAAGCCGCGCCACAACTTATGCCCGGACAGTTTGAATACACAAAAAAATGCCCCGCATGGACGCGGGGTAAAAGCAAGGGGCGCACGGATGCGCCCCCACAATTTATGCACGGACAGTTTGCCATCGGCAAACTGTCAAGATAAAAAATCGCATGGATGCGATTTTTTATCTCTGGATACGACCAGATCCGTCGCCGCCTGCGAGCTTGTTCACTTCATCTTCGCTGACCATGTTGTAGTCACCGATGATTGAGTGCTTCAGACAAGAAGCTGCAACTGCCCAGTTGATTGAATCCTGAGTGTTCATGCCTTTGAGCTGTGAGTGGATAAGGCCGCCACCGAAGCTGTCGCCGCCGCCAACGCGGTCAACGATCTGCATGTCGTACTGCTTTGAGAAAGCAAAATCTTTCTCGTCAACGTACAGCAGAGCCTGCCAGAGGTTGCGGTTTGCGTTGATAGAAGTGCGGAGTGTGATAGCAACTTTCTTGAAGCCGAACTTCTCTTTGAGCTGGCGTGCTACTGATTTGTAGCCTTCAGTGTTCAGTTCGCCCTTAGTTGTGTCGGTGCCTTCGCTCTTGATGCCGAAAACGTCGTTTGCGTCGTCCTCGTTAGAGATGCAGACGTCAACGTATTTGCAGATTTCGGTCATAGCTGCGCGGGCTTCGTCTTTTGTCCAGAGCTTACCGCGGTAGTTAAGGTCGCAGGAAGTTGTTACACCCAGTTCGCGAGCTACTTTGCAAGCTTCGATACAAGCCTGAACCATGTTCGGTCCCAGAGCCGGTGTGATACCAGTGATATGGAACCACTGAGCGCCTTTCAGGATTTCTTTCCAGTTGAACTCTTCCGGCTTTGCAAGCTGGATTGAGCTGCCGGCGCGGTCATAGATACATTTTGAACCACGCTGTGAAGCGCCTTTTTCGTTGTAGTAGATACCAACGCGCGGACCGCCGCGAACGATGTATTCAGTGTGAACGCCGTATTTGCGCAGGCTGTTCACTGCTGCCTGACCAATTTCGTGGGTCGGGAGCTTTGTTACGAAATAAGATTCGTTGCCATAGTTAGCCAGAGAAACTGAAACATTTGCTTCTCCACCGCCGAATGTTGTTGTCATCTCATCAACCTGCACGAAGCGGTAATAGTCAGCCGGCTGAATGCGAAGCATCAGTTCACCAAAAGTAACTACTTTTGCCATAGTTAAATCTCCTATAAAAACGGCGCGTACGCCGCAAGATACAAAATGATAGAGTACACTTTAGTGCATTTCCCCGCAAAGGTCTATATGACAAAAACGGCAACAATTTGCACGGGCAGCGCATAAAGCTTCTTCATGCATACCCGCGAAAAAAAGCTGGATTTTCCATTTTCACAGCCCAGCTCCCCGTCCGGCAACTACGCTCCTGTCAGGAAATCCCGCAGATGTACAATCCGCACTCCGCTCAGGATTTTTATGATGTGAGAATCTTTGAATCTAGCAAGCGTTTCCATATATAGGGGGCGCTCAATTGTCGGTTCATTCAGCTCTGCCATGTTTACGATTGTAACTGAAAAACTTTGTGATAAAGCAGGGTTTCAGTCAGGACAAATAAAAAGGGCACAGAGTATCAGGGGGCGTTTGATATTCTGTGCCGGGAGGTAAACAGACAGATTCCGTGTGGCTCCTGCCTGATTTTTTTATACAGAAAGGAACTTTGTTACATAGGATTCGTCATTAATCTGCTCTTTTGTCAGCGGTTCGATAATCTGACCCTTATCCATGACATATCCCCGCTGGCTGACCTGTTGAATCAGCCCAAGGTGCTGCTCAATCATAAGCACGGTAAGGTTCAGGTCGCGGCTTACTTTCTGGACGATTTCTCCCATCTTGTTGACGATGTTCGGCTGAACGCCTTCGCTTGGCTCATCAAGAATCATGATTTTAGGCTTGTTTACCAAAGCCCTGCCAATAGAAAGCATAGCCTGCTCACCGCCAGACATAGTTCCTGCCAGCTGATTGCGGCGTTCCCCGAGTCTCGGGAAATATGTGTAGATTCTGTCGTAGGCTTCTTCCTTTTGCGCTTCGTTAATCAGGGCGCCGATGGTAAGATTTTCTGCGACAGTGAGCTTTGGAAAAATGCCGTGTCCCTGCGGAACATAGGCAATTCCCGCTCTTGCCCGTTTGTATGCGCTCATCTTTGAGATATTCTTGTCACCGTCAAAGATAATCTGTCCTTTCATGGTGGGAAGGATGCCGATGACGGTTTTACAGAAGGTGCTTTTGCCTACGCCGTTGCGTCCGATGACAGACACAATTTCTCCCTCCGTAATATCCAGATTCACATTATTCAATATCTGTACCTTGCCATAGCCTGATGACAAGCCGGTTACCGTTAGCATACCAACCTCCTACTGCTTTCCAAGATAAATCTGAACGACTTCTTCATTTGCAAGAATTTCATCAAGCGTTCCTTCTGCAAATTTTCTGCCGTGATGAAGAACTGTCACCTGTCTGGCGATTGCGCGGACAAAGTTCAT
The DNA here is from genome assembly GCA_024698325.1 of Treponema sp. Taxonomy (GTDB): domain Bacteria; phylum Spirochaetota; class Spirochaetia; order Treponematales; family Treponemataceae; genus Treponema_D. The sequence continues at coordinate 48,340 of JAILRG010000042.1, read as the reverse complement.
GTCGTGCTCAATAAACAGAATCGTCATTCCTTGGGCATTAAGCTCTTTTACTAAATCTGCGGTAAACTGCGTTTCTTCCGGGCCAAGTCCTGCGGCTGGTTCGTCCAAAAACAGAATATTCGGCTTACAGGACAATGCCATGGCTATTTCCAGCCACTGCTGCTGACCATGCGAAAGATTCTTTACAAGCGGATTCCCCAGATTGTCAATCTTCACAAGCTTAATCAGCCGGTCGATTTCTGCGGAGAGCTTGCTTTTGGGAATAAAGTTCTGCGCCGCAATAATCATGTTTTCCCGCAGTGTCAGGTCAGGATAAACGCCGGGAACCTGCATTTTTATGGAGATGCCCTTTTTGACGACATCGTGTGACTTCATGCCTGTAATATTGTGCCCGTTAAGCTCAACCTTGCCTGCTGATGGCGGCATAAGCCCCATGATGATTTTGAGTACGGTCGTCTTTCCCGCGCCATTCGGTCCGATAAGACAGTGAATGTCTCCCTGCCGGACGGTAAGATTAAAGTCGGTAAGAGCTGTAATTCCGCCGAAGCGCTTTGCCAGATTTTTTACTTCCAGCACAACGGGCTTTGCAGTCATCTGAATTTCACTCATGGTCGAACCTCCTCATAATCTTTTCATCAAGAACGCCAAAGAGCGCCTTAAACAGTCCTTGCGGAACAAACAAAACTACGATGACAAGCGCAAGTCCCAGGATAAGGAGCGAATAACTGCTGCCGGCTCCTGTAAGGAAGTTGTTTGCAAAGTAGTAGATAAAACCAAAGAGCATTGCGGCTACCGGGCTTTTCTTTCCGCCGGATGCTACAAGAATTACCGGCAGGGTCGCCTGTGTAATACTCATTGATGACGGCGATACATAGCCGCCCCATGATGCATACAGCACTCCCGCAAACGCTGCGATTGCTCCGCCGATGCTGAATACAATCATCTGTACTCTCGGCACGTTGTATCCGAACATGCTGCTGCGCTGGCGGTTTTCCCGTATGGCAATCATTGTGTAGCCGAACTTTGTTCTTTCGAGAATCTTGAACACAAGTACCAGCGCAAACACGATGACTGCACAGAAATAGTAGAGTGCGATGCCCTTGAGCTTAAAGCCGCCCAAATAGAGCGCCGAAATCTTATTGATTCCGTTGTAGCCGCCAAGCAGAACCTTGCCGACATGCCATTCAGGCCCCGCTGTCTGGCCGAAGAATGTTGAAAGCGCAAGCGTTATACATTGCGTCAGAATACCGACAAAGACATCGTTTACGCCGCCGTAGAACATGAAGTACCCGAGAATTAGAGCGAAGAGCCAGACAATTGCAATGGCAATCAAAGCTGCAAGCGGTGTCAGCGAGTGAATACCCATGTTTCCCGAGAGAATGGCGTATCCATAAGCTCCCAGTCCGTAAAAGGCCGCCTGGCCGAAACTGAATGTTCCGCAGTAGCCCCAGATGAAAACAATGCTGAGACACAGCAAAATGCTGTTGAAAAAGTTTGTATAAATCTGGATTTTGTATGCTGAGGTAACTCCCGGCAGAATCATAAAAAACGCAAAGAGCAGTACTGCAACCAGATTTTCGGATTCGTTTCTAAATATGCGATTAAGTGGCTTTATGTACATAATCAAATCCCCTTCCGGATCTTTTCAACAAGTCCTGAGAATCCGCTTGGAAGTACACGGATGCAAAGGATTGCAGCAACGAGCATGGCAATCTTTCCGATGAATTGTCCCTGTTCGAGTGAAACAACGCCGCTGATAATTCCGAGAACAGTTCCGGAAAGGAATGTTCCGATAAGTGGGTTTCCGCCGCCTACGACCACTGTAGTGAATGCCTGAATAATAAAGCTGTCGCCCAGAACCGGTGAAACAGCCATAACCGGTGCATAGAGGGCACCGGCAAGACCTGCAATTCCTGCACCTATGGCAAACGTCATTGAGTATTCAAATCCCGTGTTGATACCGAGCGCTTTAGCAACTTCCTGATTCTGCATTGTGGCGCGTGAATACAGGCCGAATTTCGTGTAGTTGAAAAACATGTAGAATGCAATAAGCATCAGTATTGAAATCACAACAAGCACAAGCCGGTATACCGAAAGAACGTTTCCGCCGACTGTTATTGAACCAAGCGGCATTGATACGGACGGCATTGTTGAGCCGAAAATAATCTGTATCAGCTGCTTCATTACAAGACTCATACCGTATGTAATAACGATAGAGTCCATCGGTCTTGCGTGAAGTTTCGAGATGATAAGTTTATGGATTACGACACCGAATAGCGTAACACCAAAAACTGCAATCAAAACGCTGAGGATAAACGGAACTCCGGCAAGCGCACTGATTGTAAAGATATACGCTCCCAGCATGATGAACTCGCCGTGTGCCATATTAATGATGTTCATCATTCCGAATATAACTGCCAGACCGATTGAGCTCAGAATAAGAAAACTGAAGCTGTCTATAATCTGGTACAGGTATGAAACGACTATATCCATGTACGACCCCCTGAAAATAAAAATGACGTGCTGAAGCCCATCAAAGCGCTGGATTCAACACGTCATTGTGTTTTGCTAAACGTCTTTTGTTACATCATTCCGGTGTGTACTGCATGTTTGCAGCTTTCTTACCTTCCTTGGCAAGGTCAACACCAAGACTTTCGATAAAACTTGACTTTACACCCTTGAATGTTGCGATAACTTTGAGCGTGTGGTCCTTTTCAACTTTGCCAACTGCAATATCACGGATTGTGTGATGGTCCTTTCCGTTAATCACCGCCATTCCGCCAGGACCGTCAAAGCTCACGCCGCTTTCAAGAGCCGCAATAACAGCCTCGACTTCGGTAGTGCCGGCTTTTTCAACTGCCGCCTTATACAGGTAGAGCGATGTATAGGTCGTTTCCGCATCCCAGCCGATGTATTTCACAGAAGGATTTTCAGCCTTAAGCGTTGCCGTAAACTTCTTTGCGGCAGGTGTCGCTACTTCTTCGTAGTACGGCGCTCCGACATATACGTTTGCCATTGCCGGCGGGGCAAAGAGCTTGTGCTCACCGTTGATAGCAAGGGCACAGGTTGTCACAATCGGAATATCTGCAAACTTGCTGTTTGACCACTGCTCGTAGAATGACATGTGTGCCGCACCAGTGCAGAACGAGATAATCATGTCCGGTTTTGCAGCGTTGATGTTTGCAATCGTCGAACTGAACTGACTTACGCCCAGCGGAATGAATTCTGTCTTGATGACTGAACCGCCGTTGCGCTCAACAGCCTTCTTTGCCCACTGTGACGAAATCTGTCCGAAGTTGTAGTCAGCGGCAATGATGTAAACCTTTGCACCAGCCGGACAGACGTTCTTCATAAGATGGTCTACCGTCGGGTCAATCTGCATCTCTGGAATCGGGCCGCAGCAGAACACATAGTGGCTTGCAACACCGCCTTCATACTCCTGGTTGTAGAAATAGAGAGTTTCGTTCTCTTCAAAAATCGGGCGGATTGCTTCGCGAGATGCACTTGAAATGCCCGCAAGCACCAGATCTACCTTGTCTTCAAGACAAACCTTTCTTGCCATTTCCTGATAGATTGTATTGTCAGTCTGCGTGTCGTACTGAATCAGCTCAATCTGCTTTCCGTTAATGCCGCCTGCGGCATTGATTTCTTTTACGGCAAGTTTTGTACCGATAGCTGCCTGAATACCGTAGCTGGAAAAATCTCCGGTAAGATCCGTAAGCATTGCAATCTTAATCTTGTCAGAAGCGCCTTTTTTGTCATTACATCCTGTGAATGCCATGAAACCTGCTGCCAGAACACCTAACGTAACCTGTGTGATTCTCTTCATGCGTTTACCTCTCTAAATGTTTTTTAATCACCGTTCTGATGACCGCTCTTTTACAAGAGTCCTTTTAGTTTTGCTGAATGAACAATCAGCTCTACGCAGTTCTCAATTCCCATCGATGACGAATTGAGACACAAGTCGTAATTCAGCGGGTTGCCCCACTCCTTTCCAGTAAAGTATTTGAAAAACTCATAGCGGTACTTGTTTGTCCTTGCAATGAGTTTTTTCGCCTCACTTTCACTGATGCAGTTCCTGTCCATGATGTTTTCCACGCAGTATTGCTCTGAAGCTGTTACGCTCACTTTTACAACCCGCGGGAATTCATCAAGGATAAAGCTTCCGGCGCGTCCCACCACAATAAACGGTTCACCCGAATTGTAGATGTCACGCAGGACCTTACTTTGATATTCAAAAAGATTTTTGTTTGACAAAAAATCTTCATGACCTGGATCATACACTTCGCCGCGGTAAGCGGCCGTGCTCTGGCGGAAAATCCTTCTGTTCACTTTTTCATCCATGATTGAAAAAAGCGCTTCATTGATTCCGCTTTCGGAAGAAGCTAAGCTCAAAAGCTCTTTGTCGATGAACCGGATATTGAGCTTTTGGGCAACACGGCGTGCTATCTCACCGCCGTCGCTTCCCAACGTTCTTGCTATGGTAATTGCAAAATGCCGAGCCACTTTTTAGCCTCCTTACATTACCAGCGGGTCATACCACAGCGGTTGTCTCATCGAAACGAGATCCTTTCTGCGTACCACATTGGTCGGATATACTGAATCTGCGGCGGAACTTGTATCTACGGTCATCGACACCAGCTCTTCTTTGTCTGCGCTGCAGATTCTTTCGTCGCGCGGAAACTTGAACGTGTCCGGTCCAAAGATGCCGCTTCTTCCGAATGAATCTGCCGAAAGCGCATTCGCAAAAAGCATGTAGCAGTTGTTTTCTCCGCCACGGACTCGCCACAAATGCCAGTGAATTGTCGAATACCCCTTTGGAATCGGGTAGTTGTGCCCGGCCTTGGTTCCGCGCAAGCCGTATGGCACCGGGCAGTCAACGCTTGAAGGACAGGCAAGCATGTCGCATCCTCTCAGCGCAAGGACTCGTCCGGTTTCCGGAATCAGAGCATCCGTACCAATCATCAGTCCGACTCTTCCGCACGGAATATTGCAGTACACAAATCCCAGATTCCCTTCTTTTGCCCATTGCTTGTCTTCTTCGCTCAGATGGATTTTTCTGTACTTGCCTTCAAGCCCGTGTGGTCCGACCATAAAAGCCGAATTGTACAGATTCCTGCCATCCTGCTCTGCAGCTCCGAAAACAATGTAGATGCCGTTTTTCATGGCGCAGTCAATCAGCGCATCTATTGCCGCGCTGCCTTCTGCAACCGGATTTTTTTTCGAGCAGAGTGACAGTTCTGGAAAAACTATAAGTTCACTTCCAGCTGCCGCTGCGTCACGAGCCTTGCTGAGCATTCGTTCCAGATTTGCTGCAGCATCATCCGAGCGCGCCATCTGACATACAGACACAATGCTTTTCTTTCCTGTAGGAAGCGGATCGTGCCCATACAGCGGATGAAAGTCCAGTGGATTCCACAGATACGGATCGCGCAAAAGATCCATGTACAGCTCCGGGCGGCGGCTCCCGAATTTTTCCATGCCGTTTTCAAACTTGTTCTCGCGGGCCTTATCTAACTGCACCGTTCCGTAAACGATTGTTTCTTCACTGTCGCAGTAACTCTGGAGCGTTCCGTCTGGATTGATAAGACAGCTGCCGCCAGAAAACTCTACCGTCCGTTCAAGACCGATTCTGTTTGCTTCAAGCACATAGCAACCGTTTTCGTATGCTCTGTTAATCCAGTAAGGCGCCGGAGTTTTTTCTGCAAGCCAGTTTGAAATGTGCACGATTACATCTGCACCGCGTACACCGTCAAGACGCGCGGTCTCGATAAAGTGGATGTCCATGCAGATGAGCATCGCGATTTTCCCGATTGGTGTTTCAAAAACAATGTGATCAAGATCGCCCTGCTTTGTCCATTTTGGTTCAGAGATATATCCGTGCGTTTTCCGATGGGTTCCTACAACGCCGTCAGGTCCGATAAGAACCGCGCTGTTATAGTAGGCGCCGGTTGTCGTGTTTACTTCCGGCATTCCGACTACGATGTAACAGTTGTATTTTCTGGCGATGGTGCCAAACAAATCTGTTGTTGGACCGGGAATCGCTTCTACGTATGGTGAAACTTCTTCCCTGTTATACCAGCAGTAACCTGTTGTTGCCATTTCAGGAAGCGCAATAAGCTTTGCTCCGTTCTGCGCGGCAGCTTCAACAAGCGCATATTGCTTTGCCAGATTTTTTTCCTTTTCGAACATTTTAGGTTCGCAGTTTATTGCTGCAACCATATATTCCTTCAGTGTTTCCATATCGACCCCCGTCATTGCTGACAGGCAGAGGGTATACTGAGAAACGCACGAAGAATAAGAGGTTTTAGTCAGAATCTATATGACTTTTTCCATATCCGAAGCGGCTTAGAGCGCTTTTGAATAAAACAAGGGCGTTTTTCCGGTCTTTTCCTTGAACAATCTGCTGAAGTAAGCGACATCTTTATAGCCGAGTTTTGCTGCAACCTGATTGACTTGGTATCCCGAACGGCACAGCAGAATCTTTGCCCGCTCAATCTTTACATGAGAAACATAATCAATAAAACTGATGCCAGTTTCTTTCTTAAACAACGTGCTCAGATACTTTTTGTTCATAAGAAAATCATTACTGATATCTTCCAGGCTGACGGACTGCTCGACATTCTCGATGATGTGGGTACCGATGTTTTTCAAAACCGGGTTTTCAGTATTCAAATTGAATTTATTAAACTCGCTGTACAATTCTTTGATTTTGAGCCGTGCATAATCTATGAGTTCGTCAGGTGAATTAAAAAGCATATTTTTTATCTGGCAGATTTTTTCTATCAGTGAAAACTTGCGTATATACGGTCTTGCCTCAAGGCAGCTGCTGGAAATGTATTCCAGAATATGATTCAGCTCGATTTCAAGCTTCGTAATTGAAAAATCCTGATTTTTGATATATTCCAGAAAATTATAGACGGCGCCATCGATGAGCCAGTCACAGTTGATGATGGCCTTGATGACGGCATCTGCCTTGGATATCCAGAAAAATTCTTGCTTTCGTTTGGAATCTATAAAATGTTTTGCCCGGAAGATGCTTTGCGCTATTTTATGCTCATCTACAGGCTTTGTGACATAATCAAAAACGCCGTTCTGGATTCCGGCGACAGCGTAATCAAAGTCGGCACTGCCAGAAACAAAAATAACGCAGGGACACAGATTTTCTCTTTTGATTTCACAAAGAAGCGATATACCGCTCATTTTCGGCATGTGTATGTCTGTAAGAACGATGTCTACTTTCTCGCGCCGGAGAATATCGAGCGCTTCCAGACCATTCTGTGCTTCACCAACTATTTTGAAGACATTTTTGTCGCTGAATACAGGCAGCGCGGAAAGCTGGTTCCGGCACAACCGTCTGTCGTCGGCAATCAAAACAGAATATGATGGCATTTTTTCCTCCCGTAAAAAAAAAGGCGATGGACACAAAACTGCGCCATCGCCTTACGGAGGAGGATTCTACATGAATCTCAGTGTCTTGTGCAATACGGTTTACAGACATTCGCCGTCTGCACAGAACTCTTTGGGTTCTGTAATTTTTGAATAAGCAATCGGACGCCTGTCTTTGAGCATGTTAAGCCCGAAGAATCCCTGATGCATTGCATCATAGCGGTCTTCCTGAATGCTTTCGGTTTCGTAGTAGACGATGCCTTCTTTTGTTCCTGTTGTGGCAACAATCTCACCGCGCGGGTTTACGATATTGCTGTTCCCGAAGTAGTTGCTCAATCCGGTAACGCCAACCTGGTTTGCCGAAATAAAGTAGGCGCAGTTTTCCAGGGCGCGGACACGGTCGTACAGGTCATAGATGTAGAAGGCACGATCCTTGTCGATGTCCTCGGGCTTTGTCTCAAAGCTGTCATAGCCCCAGGCTGTAGACATGACGATTACTTCAGCCCCTTTAAGAGCCAGGGTTCTGGCGCTTTCCGGGAATGTTTTGTCATAGCAGATGAGCATACCAATTTTTCCGATTGCGGTGTCGAATACCTTGAACTCATTTCCAGGTGTATAGATATGCAGTTCGTCAAAAGGATTGTGAACCTTACGGTAGTTTCCAATCAATCCTTCCGGGCCGACTAATGCCATTGAGTTATAGAGAACCCAGTCTTTATCCTTATCTTTTTCTGTATAGCCGAAGATGACATAGATACTTTTTTCTTTTGCCTTTTGCATGATTGCCTTAAAGCATTCACCCTCTCCGGCGATTTCGGAATTTTTATAGTGGTACATAAAATCAGAGCTTTCCATTTTTACAAGGCTTGTGAGATATCCCTGCAAGCTCTGCTCAGCAAATACTACAAGATTAGCTCCATTTGCTGATGCTTCATCGATGTATTTGAAATACTTTTCCAGATTCTTCGTTTTGTCAAATACACAGTTGATTGCTGTAGTTGCCATTTTAATCATAATACGTACCTCTCTTTGATTAAGTTTGTATGGCAACGTTATAGTCAAAAATACTGAGGCCGGGTGATAGACATTTTCTCTATCTGCACTGAAAAAAGTCAGATTAGAAATACTTTTTGTGCTGTACCGGCTTGCATATTGCAGGCCGAGCGCATCACGAAACTGGCCTTCAAGAGCTGCAAAGTCAGGGGCGCAGGTGGCGGGCGCCAGTGCGGTCTAGTTATAAATAAATGTCTCTTTAGGACCGGTAATCGTTACGTTCTCGAACTTTGCGTCAGGCGTGTTGCGTACCCGGAAGCTCTTTACGGTAACTTCGGGAAGTCCAAAGAACATGTCGCTGTCCATCGGACTTTCGGTACTACTCTCGTCAGTGGAAAGCACGCAGTCAGATATGCGTAAGCCGGTGATGGGGCTTTCGGGAAGGCCGACGATAAAACCGGCGCTCGCCTTGCAGCCTGTCGCCTTAATGCCGCTGATTGTAATGTCGTGAATGCGCGGCGTTTCTGCTGTTACCGGCTGCGCGTCCAGCGAGAACAGCGGGCTGGTCGGGTCTTTTTCGCCACACTTGTAGTACATGTTGATTGCAATCGGGCAGAGCGTGTCTGACATATCCAGATTCTTGAGCTGGACATCAGAAATGTCTCCGCCACGGCCACGGCGGCTTTTAATGCGGATTCCGCGGTCAGTGCCTGAAAGGTCGCAGTTTTCGGCAACAATGTGGCTTATGGGGGCGGCAGTTTCGCTTCCGATAACAATGCCGCCGTGTGACCACTGTACCTTGCAGTCCCGGATTTCTACATTGCGTGTCGGCTTGTTCACGCGGATTCCGTCAGCGCCGCTTCCGCTCTTAATGCAGATGCCGTCGTCGCCGACGCTCACCTTGCAGCCAAGCACCTTTACGTCCTCGCTTGAGTCAATATCGATACCGTCTGTGTTCGGTGCATCCTTCGGGTTTTCGATGCACAAATCCTTTAAGAGCAGGTTCTTTGTATACAGCGGATGGACTGTCCAGAAGGGGCTGTTTTTGATGGTAATGCCTTCGAGAATTACGTTTTCACAGTTGATGAATTCGATAAAGCTGGGGCGCAGAAACTGGAATTCCCTGCCGCCGCCGCCACCGGGCTGATTTTTGTAGTTGGGATTCAGCTTTGCCAGTGCGATTTCGTAAGGAGCTGTAGGCTCGGTCTGAGTCTTTTTCTTTTCGTTGCGAAGCTTCCACCAAGTTTCGCCGTTTCCGTTTACCAGGCCTTTACCGGTGATTTTTACATTTTTCTGCCCGGAAGCATAAATCAGCGGGTGCATGGCATAGCATTCTACGCCCTCCCATCTGGTGTAGACCGGAGTATAGCGTTCGGGGTTTGGAATAAAAGAAAGCTCGGCACCTTCTTCAAGCACAAGCGTCGTATTACTGAACAGTGTTACCGGGCCAGTACACCACACACCGGCATGTACAGTCAGCGTTCCGCCGCCGTTCTGTGCCAGTTCTGTGAAAGCCTTACTGAAAGCGTCTGTATTATCAAATGCGCCGTCGTTTTTGCCGCCAAAATCTTCCAAAGAGATTTGTTTCATTCCGCTAACCCTCATTCTGTTTTTGTATAGCTATAATGAAACATAAATGAGGGTGAAACAAGGAATGAAAGCTGTTAGTTTTTGTACTTTGACGAATAAGCACCTAAAATGAGGGAAGAACTTGCGTAATGCGCAAAGTATTCCTTATTTGACAACACGTAGCCGTGGCTGGAGCGTCTGGTGGTATCCGCTGCTACCAGATGGCCGTTTTCGCTCGGTGTTTTTGTGCCGTATTCGCGCCAGCCGGTTAATGCGGTGCCGACCGGCGGGTAGACGGCTTGCGTGCCGTTTTCGTCTGTCCACAGTGCCGCATCGTATTCCGGGCTGATGCTGCAGTTTATTAAGGCAATGCTGTCCCAGCGGTCAATGCTGTCGGCTTTTCCGGTGCCCGAGGAGCGTCCGATGTAAATGGGGCTGTTGCCGCTGCGTTTGTCCGCAGTAAATGTGCAGTCTGTAAAGACAAAGCCCGGCTTTCCGTTTAAGGCGCGGCTTTGCAGTACATATGCGGGGCGGTCCCCTTCCCTGTTGTCAGCGCGAGTGTGAATGTGGCAGCGTTCCCACAGGCTTATGTCGCAGTAGCCCCAGATAAAGTCGACGTCGCCGGTGATGTAGCAGTCGCGGAAATAGCTTACGCCTTTTACGTGTACCGTGTCCTGCCGGCTGATAAAACGCATGTTTTCTGCCAGCAGGTAGCCTTTCTGGTTGTGCCAGCAGAACGCTTCTGCCTGATTTCCAAGCGCGGCGTCATCACTGGTTTTTATGTGCGTATTTTCGATAGTAAAGCCGCGGAGTGTTACCTGCGTGGCTGCCATTCCGATAACGAATACCGAGCGGTTTTCTGTATCTTTATGGAAGGCCTCGCAGTTTTCTGCGCTGATAATGCAGTCTTCGGGTTTTGTCCCGGCTGCCGCTTCCATAATCAGCGGATTGGAAAGATTGTAGGAAAGTATTTCCTGATACTGACCTGCCGAAAGTGTTATATGTACCGTGGATTCTGCTGACAGAGACCCGGTCTTTACCATTTCGCTTATCTTCTTAAAAGCGCTGCCAATTGCCATAGGAGATTTTGGATTTACAGATATTTCAAGCATGTAGACATTATAAGGCTGTTTTTCTCTACACGCAAGAAAAAGTCCTTTTAGGACACAGGTAATTCTTACCGATTTACTCGATAATCAGATACATCCTCATGGCTTCGGGGCTTGAGCTGGAAAATGTCAGCGTCATTTCGTCATCAGTTACCGTGCCGACTTTGTGCAAATGTACGCTGTAGGGGCGAAGGTCAGCTAACTGATTGCTGGCAAACAGCGTCGGGCCGTCGTACTTGAAGTAGCTTGCAGAGCTGGAAGCGCTTGTCTGCTCGTAGTATTCCGCCAGCTGGCTGTCCAGATTCCACAGGTCGAGCGCTTTAAGCGGATAGTCATAGCTGACAGAATCGTCGCTGTAGCTGTATGAGCCGGCGTCGCTAATTGCTTTGTTAAAGCCGTAGTCTTCCCTGCTTATAATGCAGGAAGCGGCAAAATCTTTCAGAAGATCTTCCATGCTGTAAGCAGTACCGTTAACAGTCTGCACTGCCTGAGTGATTGAATTGGTGTCGACAGAGCTGTTTGCAGACATTTCTGCCAGCAGCGGAATTCCGCCGTAATTGCGAATCAGCCAGGCGCCGAATGCATAGTTTGAAGCATACGAGCAGAGTGCGCTGGCGGTCGAACTAGTCAGGTATTCAAGTCCAGATACGTAATACCAGGCGTTAAAAAAGGGCAGACGTTGTGCAGGTCCCGAAGATAAGCTAAAGCCGTCGAGATTATCCTCAAAATAACATTCCATCATGTCTTCGCAGAGCATGGAAAGCATTTCGTTGAATGCGGTTCCCGACGAAACGCCCTGGCTGATGTTCTTTACGCCAAAGTGAATCATATGCTGAAACTCGTGCGCAAGCGTTGAATAAATGTCGTTAATGTCTTCGTTCGCATAGGCCGAATCAACGTAAAAATACTTGCCTTTGTTGGATGCACTTGCGTTGGTGTAGTAGTCACGCGAATAAAAGTAGCCAGCGACGCCTGTTGTTGACGTGGCGCTTTCGCTGTAGTCGGCGGCGATGTCATACAGCACGATGTTTACCATGGTGCCGGTGTCGCAGGTGCTGCTCATGCTGCTGGTTGCGGCGCGGGAAGCTGTTGCCTCTTCGGTAAATGTGATTTCCGGTAAATCTGCTTCCGACAGGGCGCAATGCCAGCGCTGGGCGGAAACCGTGTCGCGGGTTGGAGAGCTGCTGCCGGAAGAGCTTGAGGAGGAATTTGTGCTCGAAGATGTGGCCGTGTTAAGCGTAATGCCGCTGCAGTCAGATGTTTTTACCTTGCGCACGTTGCTTGACTCTACAGTGCTTCCGGTTACGTTTGTTTTTGCCAGATACACAGTCTGTCCGCTTGTAAGGCCGCTTACAGTAAGCGTTTTTGTGCTGTTTGCAATTTCAATGATGTTCGGGCTTTCGGTGCTGGTATAGGTTGCGGTCTGCGTGCCGGAAGCTGTGCTGATTGAAGATGCCGTGCTTGAAGTAGAGCTTTTTGTGGAAAGTGAGCCTGTAAGCAGGGTGTCGCTTTCGTTTCCGAATACGTTGCGCACCATGGGGTAGATTACATCAAACTGCGCTGCTATTTTTTCGGCGACAGCGGTGTTAACATGGGCGCCGCTGGCAGTGGTTGCGTAGTATGTGTCGATAATCCAGACGTAGCAGTATGTGCCTTTTGCGCGGAGTGTTGCCTGGCTTTTGCTGAATGTGCTGATGTTTTCATCCATGTCGATGTAGATTGATTTAGTGTCTCCGACAGCATAGTCCGTCGGGGATGTCGTAACGCTTTTTGTCGAACTGGTTGTGGAAGCAGATGATGAGGAAATGTTTGTACAGCTTGTGGCAAACAAGAAAACGGCCGCTGTCAGTACCAGTGCGAAAACGACTTCTAATTCAGAATGTTGATTCTTTCTTGTGTTCATACAATTAGTATGGCGTGATTTCTGTAAATATTCATTAAAACTCATGCTGAACCTCCATAAAAAGATGTTATATCGGGGGAAAGGCTGACTTGGTGCGATTTTGTCCGGCTCAGTCAGACACGACAAGAAGCAGTTTCTGGCCGGCGGCGCCAGTGTCATTAAACGTGATGGTCAGCGAGTTGCTGGTGATTTCGCCTAAGTTGTGCAGGGTAAATCCGTTGGGACGCAGTGCGGCCCGCTCTTCAGCAGAGAAAAACTTCATGCCGTATTCGTTAAAGCTGCCTTTCTGCAGGTAGTCGAGCATGTTGATTGGTTCCAGCGGATAGGCATAGCCGCTTACTTCATCCTTAAAGGGAACGTAGTAGGGGCTGTCGGCGGCTTTCTGATTCAGGTTCATCAGGCCGTCATGAGCAAAGGAAAGCGCGTATGTCTTTATGATTTCCGCAAAGCTGATCTGCTTTCCTGTCATCTCGCTTACGGCGGCGGCGATAGCCTGTTCGTTGCAGTATGCGTTTTTCATAATACTGTTGACGAAAGCTGCTCCGCCGTATGTTCTGATGAGGTATGCGCCAAATCCGTAAAGCGATGCGTACGATGGCAGTCGGGAACCGTCTACACTGATGAATTCGGAGGCGCCGCTTAAGTAGTAGCTGGCAGCGAATCGATTGAGGCGGTTTTTGGGACTTTGCGCATCTGCAATTCCCAGTTCGTCCTGCATTAAATCTTCGCAAATCATGCTCATCATTTCGTTGAACCAGTCGGCGGCCGTTACTCCCCGGTTGATGTTTTTCTGGCCGTACATAATCATGTGCTGGAACTCGTGGGCAAGCGTGCTGTAAGCCATGTCTCTGTTGCGCGGTGTCGTCAGATAGCGAGTGTTGATGTAAACGTACTTTCCGTTGTTGGAACAGGCGCGTGCATCTCCGCGATGATAGCCGGCAAAGTAGTCCTTGCAGTAAAAGTAGCCGACAACGCCAGTGCTGACAAAGCGCGAAAGCACGATGTTTATGCGGGTGCCGGTCGCACTGTAGTTCTTCATATCTTTTAGGGAGAAGTTTGAACCGTTGAATACATACATCCTGTCGCTTTCCGTGCCGTAGACATTGGTTATCATGCGGTACATGCTGTCGAACCTGCGGCAGATTTCGGAAGCGTATATTTCTGCGGCGCGGTTAGCCTGCACGTCTACGACCCAGACGTAGCAGTTTTTGCCGATTGCAAGGAGCGTCGCTGTCTGCTCTTCAAAACTGCTGATGGCTTCATCTGTGTCGACAAAGATTTTTCTGGTGTCGCCAATTTTAAAGGAACTTTCCGTTGTTTCGGCTACAGCGGCTTCGCCAACAGCTGCGCGTGAGGCATCTGGAACGGGCGCATAAGGGTCAAACAGCTGGGGCGGCTCAAAATGAGTCACTATGTCTTCGTCAAAAAAGCGTTTTCGTGTAGCCTGTCGGGAAGCGTCTGCTGTTGTGGCGGTGGGCTTTCCGTTTATGCTGGCGACGAAGCGGACCCGGGAAGTGTCTATGCTGGAATCTGTAGGATTTGACTTTACCAGATACAGCGTGTGGCCGCTGATGTCACCGGATAAAACAACAGAGAGCGTATCTTCGGAAATTTCGAAAATGTGCGAATCAAGAGGAGCGTTTGAGGTTTTGTCAGCAGAAAACGTAAATGTTGCTGTCTTACTGGCTTTTACGTCTACATCACTCTGAGAAGTGTCTTCCTGCAGAGTTTTGCAGGCAAACATTGCAGCGCCAAGCAAGACGCAAACAGCAGCACGTATAAACGGGTTCTGTTTCATCTAAAACTCCTTGCGCCTCCAGCAGCCTGTACCGCTTGAAAGCACTGCACGTTTTTAAATGAAATATTTGCGTATACTTACGTACTGCCTCCGATGATAACACGAATTCTTGAAATTGTCAAAAAAAGGTATTGCCTTGCTGTGCCTTGCATTGCGTCGCGGCTAGCTCAGTTTTCCCATGGCGTCCAGAATCAGGGAGCAGGCCACGGTGGCGGCCGTTTCGGTGCGGAGTATGCGGCATCCCATGCTGCAGCGGGTAAAGCCGCGCGAAGAAAGCAGCGCCCGTTCCCGTTCAGTCCAGCCGCGTTCGCTTCCGATAGCCGCAATGACCGGAGCCTTGTCTGCCGCTGTGGCAACATCGTGTCCGCCGGCCGCTTGGGAAGCAAGAAAGTCGCGGAGCGAGGTTGATGAGCCTACGTTATCGAGGGTGATAAGGGACGTTGCTTCCGTAAGCGCTAGGGCTTCCAGGCAGTCGGCAAGGCTTTTGTGCATAAAGAGGTCGGGCACGTGGGTGCTTGCTGCCTGGGCAGTGCCATCGAGCAGCATATTGTAGGCGGCGCCTTTTTCCACCAGCGTCGACTCCATGTAGGATTTTTCCCCCAGTTCGGTGCCGGTCAGGTGTACGGCGCACACACCAAGCCCTGCCACATCGCGCAGCAGGCGGCGCAGCTGTATTGGCCGCGGAAAGCCCACGATGAGTGAGAGCGGATAGAGCGGCTTTCCGTCGCTTTCGGGCGTAAACTCAAAAGAAAGCTCGCCCTCGCCCGGCTCGCCTTTCGGCACAATCCTGGTAATACGGGCTGTTCCCGCCTTGCCGCCGATAATGCCGGCATCAAAAGAGTCGCCTTCCTTCTTGTGCAGGACTTTGATGATATGCTGTGTGCGCTCGTCCCGCTTTGCCAGGGGGCGCCTTACTTCTTCTTCTGTAAACAGGCAGATATTCATGCGGAGATTATACGCGGTAACGGCGGTGCGGCGCAATGCGGGGTCGCAGATAAGCACTCGAAGGCGACGGGCATGCGAAGGCTCGGGCATGGGCGGCAGTTTTTTGACGCAGATGAACGCGGATGTGCGCAGATTGGTCGCAGATAAGCGCAGGACAGATACATGATGTACTTTTGCGGCTGGAACATAGCGAAGCAGATACCCCGTGTATTTTTGCCGCTGGCACGTAGCGGAGCAGATATCCCGTGTATTTTTGCTGCTGGAACGCAGCGGAGTAGATACATCGTGTATTTTCCTTGTTTTTGGCGGATGCACGGTGTAAAATATGCTTAAATCTAAAGGAGCATTGCCCATGGAAGCACCACTGATTGCCACCAAAAACCTGTATTTGCAGAAAACTTTTGCCGTAAATTCCGCGCAATGGATAAAAAGCCTGTTCGGATCCGCTGCAGACGAGACGCTTTTGTGTGCAGTCTGGATAAGCCCGATTATGCGGCACGGCTTCGTGATTTCCGATAAGGCGGTGCGCTGGCGGCTTCCAGCAGACGAAAAGCCTGTGACGGGCTTTGTATTAAAACAGCTTTCTCCGCAGGCAGAATTCCGCATACATGAAGAAGGCTCAATGCTGCGGCTTGAAATAGCATCCGCAGACACAACATTTTCATTTTTCTTCAGAGCACTCGCCATCGAAAAAGGCACTACACTCTGCGACATTTTGCGCTACGGCTTTGCACAAGGCACGGTTCCGCAGACTGACTTGGGCGTGCTTGTAAAGAACATGCCGTTTGCAGCCGCGCGCAACGTGTTTGACGGCGTGCTGAACAAACTTGCAGCAATGTCGGAAAAATTAAAGCGCAAACCAAAGCAAAAGGCTGAATCTGCGAAAGCTGCGGCTGACACGAATAAAGAATCTGCAAAGCCTGTTTCTGACGAGCCGCCTGCCAATGCCGCTGAATCCTACAAAAAGCGACGGCGAAAGGCACTTAAAGAAAAAGCAGCGTTTGTTATGCTTTCATTTATAGATGTGATTGCAAGCCTTTTGTTTATTGCTGCCGTTGTGATTGCAATAAAGCCGGAGCTACTGCCATTTGCAAACTACAAATTTGGTGAAGATTCAATTTTTGCAGAAGCATTTTCATGGAAAGGCGAATACTTCAAACTGATTGCAATTTACAGACCCGGCGTTGATGAAGCTGCGTTGCTCGTCTGGCGCAATTTGTTTATCACAGCCGCGCTTGTGCTGTTTTCGCTCTTTAAGCTTTTTGTGGCGCTTCACTCAAAAAACAGTGGTCGCAAAATCGTCTCTGTGCTGATGATTGCCATGTCGATTCTTGCCTGTTCGCTTGTGGCTGATAAGTTCCTGATTTTTATCGCGTTCTGCCTGCTTATCTACATCAGCTTTGAATATTCCTGCGGCCTGCGCACAAAGATTGTGTTCACCAAACTGCTTACAGTCGTGGAGCTTGCTGTCATCGGCTACATTGTTGCGCATATCGTGCTGGATGCAGAATGCCGTTTGCATTTGTCAGAGGCAATCATCCGCTTTGCGTTACCGGTATCGCGGTGGCTGTAGCCTCTGGCATATCAAGCATAGAAATAACTGCAAGAATGGGATTACGCAATATCCTGCAGAGGGTCGGCTATTTCGGTTCCGTCATTGTAAAGAACATAAGGGTCGAGGTCTAAGCAATTAGAAGAATCATATTTGCCGTCGAGAGTCCATGCCAAAGTATGATTTAACACAGTACAATTATTTTTATAAAAATCGATGTCTTCAAGGCACTTAAAAACACCTTGCCCGACAAGGTGAGAAACATTGTATTTTTTGATTTTTCCGTCAACAAAATAGAGAACGACATCGTAATTGTCCTGCGGGTAAACTTGTACAACTTCCATAGACTACTCCAAAGGTTTTATCTTCTCAGGCATTTTATTATTTTTTGCCTTTTCCCATCTGTCTAAAAGTTCTGATTTGTGAATTTCTGCCCATGCCAAAATAAGTTTGAGTTTATTTGCCGGGAAAACTCCTTTTAGAACTGAAACGGAGTTTATATCAACAAGAATATCTGCACCGTTATATTCAGCATGAAAGTGTGGCGGCATATGATCATTCCAATAGATATAAATTTTTATTCCCTCAAATTCACTCAGTAATGGCACTTTCTAACCCCTTCTTTATTTTATTATAGGAGTTTCAATTTGTCACCTATAGATTTTTCAGATAAGAACCGACATTAAAAATTTGCGGCATTCAATATACCCCCAGTTTGTGAGAATTCAAGAATCAAATGAGCTGTGGAATCTATAAGTTCCCGGAAATATGACATTTCGTTTTTGGAGTAACCAAAAACATCCTGCCATTTCTGTGCAGGCAGAATGCATTTCGCGTTGTGAAATCCATCTTTTTCGTCTGGAGTTTCGACATAGACTTCTACAGTGCCGTCTTTTCGCATTTCCGAGTGTGTGATTTCCGTATCGTCGTTTAATGTCATAAATGGGTACATCATAAGCCTTATCCTTTACTGCATTGTACTACATTTTTGGAAAAGCGGTAACATAGCAGTCAGGAATTTTGTCTGCGCGCAGGTTTTACTATTTCTTGATTCTCAGAAATAAATGCCCAGAATCTTCTCCCGCTATATATGCCCCATTATTTAGCATAACCTTCTGAGAGGGAATGTTGTCCTTGTTCACACGCAGATATATCTCATCTTCCGGAATAATGTTTTTTGCTATCTGAACCGTCAGCTTCAAACCGATTGTTCCATACCCTTTGCCGCGTTTGTCTTTTCGAATACTGTAGCCAATATGTCCGGCGCCATTTTTTAATACTTCTGTCAGATGATGCCGAATTCTGAATTCACCGACCAGGCAATCTCCATCCCACAAATAATAATACGTTTCGGGAACAAACCAGTCCGGCATATCTACCGGATGCTCGTGTGACAGTAATGTCGGCAGTGCTTTTTCGATATACTCGTCATAGGAGATACCCGTATAGGGGTTTGTAAAACCATTTTCATCCGCAGGCAAGGCTGTCGTATATTCCCACTGAGCGTAGGCATCCTGCGTGTTGAGTTTCCGTAATTCCATTTTCTAATCCTTATGTATCGATTTTTTTATGCTAAAGATATTACTGCATTACAACAGCGCCCGCAGCTCATTCAGCACGCGCTTTTTGTCTGCTGCCCAGAGCGGAGCGACGAGGGTGCGCTTGGGCGGGTCGCCGGTCAGGCGGTGCACTACGCAGTTTTCGGGGAGCAGGGCGAGCGCCTGTTTGACAAGGCTGAAATACGCCGCTTTTTCAAGCACTTGCACGCGGCCTTCTTCGTACATGCGGCAGAGCACTGTGCCAGTGACGACGTAGAGCGAAGTCAGCTTGATGCCCCAGCTACAGGCACCGCCGTTTGCCTGCACTACAAAGCGCACGCTTTCCAGCATGTCGCGCTCGGTCTCGCCGGGCAGGCCGAAAATCAGGTGCGTCACGATGTGGATGTTCGGGGCGGCAGCTCGGATTCGGCGCACGGCATCTGCGTAATCTGTGTTTGTGTAGCAGCGGTTAATCAGCGTGCCGGTCGCTTCGTTGCTTGTCTGCAAGCCCAGCTCTATCTGCACAAAATGCGTGCGGGCGATTTCTGCAAGGGCAGCAAGAATTTCGTCGCTTACACAGTCGGGGCGGGTGGCAACGGCAAGACCGGCAACGCCTTCCTGGGAAAGCGCCTGACGGTACAAAGCAATAAGCCGCGCCGGGTCTCCGTAGGTCGCCGTAAAGTTCTGAAAGTATGCGATGTATACGCCGGTGCGCGTGCCGCTCCGACCGCGCAGTTTCTTTTCGACAAGCGCCTTTGCCTGCGTTATCTGCTCGGCGACCGGCTTTGCGCCGCCGGAAGCAAAATCGCCGCTTCCGCGCTCGGAACAGAAAATGCAGCCGCCCCTTCCTTTGGTGCCGTCGCGGTTGGGGCAGGTACAGCCTGCGTCCAGCGAAAGTTTGTATGCCTTGCAGCCGAAGACCGACTGGTAAAAATCAGAAAGCGTGCGCATAGATAAACCTACGTATTATGTGTGAAAAAATCAAAGGCTTACAAGACAGGGGCGGGCTACAGCGGTTCCCGTTGCTGCGAAAAAAGTGTACATTTGAAAAACCTCAAGGCATAAGGAAAGAAAAGTGACAAAAGAAGAATTCATACAGGCGTCGAAAAACTTTGCCTGGTATTACAGTGGAATTAAGCTTCCTATCGATGCAAACTCCTTAATCGAACGGGAGGACTGCAATTATTTCTTTTTCTACGAGTTCCCTTCTGAATACGTTGATAATGACGATAACGATGTGGAATGTACGTTCTGGTACTCATTTTCAAATTTCAAAGAACAGCGGCCCGAAGACGGCATTGAATTCGCTACAGGAATTGACGGGAGGTCAGGAGACCATTTCTTTATAAGCAGCAAAGACTGGCAGGAAGAACGACCTACCCGACAGTAAACAGCCGGGAGCATCCAAGAATTCCGCATTATACATCTATCGTAAAGCCAAAAACAGCCTTCCGGCAGAACCGTCCGTCCTAAAACCGCGGTTGTGCGAATCGGGTGTTAGACTCGCAGCTTCGCTGCTCGCTCGCACAAGGCGGTTCGGACGGAGCGAACCTGCCTCACGGCTGTTTTTGCTCATCCGCAGTATAAGTGCGGCATTCCTGTCCGGCAGCGAGAAGAAAAGCAGAACGGGCGCGAGCCAGCTTGTCGGGGGCGAACGAGCGAATGCGAGTGAGTCCGATACAAATTCCCGACGAGACGAAAGCGTGGCTTTCGTTACGAGTTTGCGTAGCAAACTCGCGCGTAGCCGCCCGTGCTTTTCTGGTAGCTGTCATGCAAACAATGCTTGTCGTGCTTATAATGCGGAATCCCTGAGGGAGCATCTCTGCGCTGTTGTTTTTACCGCTTGAATCGCCTATAATAGCCGCTATGGACAACGAACAGATTAAGCAGATTCTTTTACAGATTGAAAACAGCGAGCTTGACTTTACCGTGACGATGACCGGAAAAGAAAGCACTCGCGTAAACGGCCTGTATAAGCCAGAGACACGCGAAATCCTTCTGCATAACAAGAATTTTAAGAGCGACATGCAGCTCATCTATACGGCTATTCACGAATATACGCATCACCTGCTGGCAGAACAGCGGTATAACGAGACTGGCGGACAGCTTCCGCTTAAAGGTTCAAAGGTACACACGGCCGATTTCTGGGCAAAGTTCCATGAACTGCTTGAAAAGGCTGAAGCGCTCGGCATCTACAAAATCAATCTTGATGATTACCCGGAGCTGAAAGAGCTGACGGAAAACATCCGCACGAACTATGTTGAAGCAAACGGCAAGCTGATGCAGGAATTCGGAAAGCTTTTGGTGAAGGCGCACGAGCTTTGCGAAGAGGCGAACATCCGCTACGAAGATTACCTTGACCGCATCCTGTGCCTGCCGCGCAACACGGCGCGAGACATCACCAAGGTTGCCGTCGTTCCTGTGAATCCGGCGCTTGGTTTTGACAACATGAAAAAAGTCGCCGCGATTAAAAAGCCGGACGAGCGCGCCTCTGCCGAGCAGCAGATTTTGGGCGGAAAAACGCCGGACACTGTGCGCGAGCTGATGAAGAAAAAAGCTGGCAGCGCTGACCCGCGCGAAAAGCTTGAAAAAGAAAAGAACCGCCTTGAAAAGACGATTGAAGCGCTCAAGCAGCGTTTGCAGCTTGTGGAGGAGAGCCTTGAGCACCTGTAAGCGGAGAAAGCCGCTCTGTGCTTTTTGTGCGCTGTCTCTGCTGATTTTCGGAAGGGCTGCGGCGGCACAGTCCGGCCAGCAGAACTCTCAGCAGCCTGTTGAAGGCTGGATACCGATTTCCTCAGCTGGTGCGAATAATTCCACGCTTGTAACGCCGACAATGCCCAGGATGCCGTCTGTTTCTACGCCTTCCATCGGCGGTGGGTTTTACGTTCCCGGCTCAGACGGTTTTTATGCACCGACGCTTCCCCGTAAGAACACAACAAGTTCGTCAACAGGTGCTGACGGCACGAAGTCTGGAGCCGGCACTGCCACAAGCGGGGCTGCTGCGAGCACCGGTGCCGCCACGCAAAACACGACGGCGCCGAAAAGCCCGACCTTACAGACAAACCAGAACGCAGCTACATTGCAGAATCTTTCGCTTGCAGCTAGTACGCAGAGTGCAAATCAGCTCTCTTCAATTCTTTCTGCCGGCGACTTAAACAGTCTGCAGAGCAGTGGTCTTATAGGCTCGTTTTCAAGCCTGCTGGGAGTAAACAACAGCAAGCTTACGCAGGCGGCGGGAAGCAGTACGCTTTCTGCTGATTCGCTCATGCTCCAGCAGATTTTAAATGAGCTTACGTCAATAAAGCAGGAAGTGGCCGCCCGGAAGGAGAGCGCTGCTGCAAGCGGCCAGGGAGGTGCAGAGGCTGTTTCTGCCACGATTCCCGCTTCTGCAAGTCCGCGAATCTTGCGCTTTCTGGTAAACGGACACGACGTGCTTCCCAGCTGCCGGCAGCTGTACTTTTCTACGCAGGAAAGCGACGGGTCTTTTTTGCTGACAGGCGACCGCAAATACGCGGCAGACGGAAAGCTCCGTGCCGAAACTTTTTACCTGCTGTTCCGCGCTACAGGAAGTAAAAGCGGCACGACTAGTTACAATGTCGCGCTTTCGCTTTCTCAGGATTATCTGAATGAAAACTCGTTCCTGTACCAGCTTTCAAAACACGGCAGCCTGCAGGCAACCCGCACCGGAAACCTGGTGACTATGCATATTTCCGACGCCGGCTGGAACTGCGATCTGCTGCTGACAATGGACAATTAGGGGAAACAATGGAAACTCAATCCAATACAAACAATGTTCTGCATGAAGGACTTGTCGCGCTGGGATTTTCTGGCAGTGGCTCTGCCGATGCCTTTTCCGGCATTCCGGTGCGCCCGCTTTCGGAGCTTGAACCGCTTTTTGAACGCTACATAGCCCTGCTGCAGGAATACAATGCAAAGTTTGATCTTATAAACACTGATGAGCACGATGATATTGCGGTGCGCCACATCTTAGACAGCCTTGCCGCAGCAAAAGACGTCGCTTCGATTACTGCCAGCGGAAAGAAAGCTGCGGGCGCCGAGACTTTTCTTGCTGCAGACATTGGAAGCGGAGCGGGTTTACCGGGTATTCCGCTTGCAGCAGCGTTTTTTGAGCAGCCCTTTGTGCTTGTTGAGCGCATGAGTAAGCGGTGTGCTTTTTTGGAAACCTGCGCCCGCGAACTTGGCTTACAGAACGTAACTGTAGAAGAAAACCAGGCTGAACGCCTTGAGCAGAACCGTTTTAATCTGGTGGTGTTCCGCGCATTCCGTCCGCTTGAAAAAAAGATGATGCATGTCCTGCGCCGCATTCTAAAACCTGCTGGTGTTCTTGCAGCATACAAGGCACGGCAGGATAAAATTGCCGAAGAAATGCAGGCGCTCGGAAAAAACATGCCGAACTATACCGTGCGGCCGCTTACCGTGCCGTTTTTAAGCGACCACGAGCGAAACCTTGTCGTTATTGAAAAATAAGCGTTGTCAATAAAAAATCCCTCCGCAAGCAGGCTTACGGAGGGAGCTGTAATAGTCACAGGCGCTCGCCTGCGAACCGGATTAACCGGGGTTGCGGAGCGTTTGCTTTGCCAAACTCACGCAATCCCGTCTTTCCTTTATTTTACAATGTCAGCCAATGCTGCTTTCATTCCCTTAGACTGGATATCAGCCAGGTGGCCGGCGACAGCTGCTTCAAGGCCTGCGTACTTGGTCAAATCCTCTTTCCAGAACTCGACGTTGCTCAGTACGCGGTTAGCGATGACTTTTGCGTCCTTTGTCTCTTTGTTGAGGGCTGCAAAGAACTCTAGAACCGGCAGTGTGTCCAGGTTCTCGTACTCGCCGTCTTCGCGCTTAGAAACAAGGCATTTCTGTCCCTTTGCGTTGTCCCTGATTTCGGTACCGTTGTAGAAGGCAATCAGGGCTGCGATTGAGAAGCCAAGCAGCTTCGGAACGCTTCCGTTTTTCTTGATTGACTGTGTTACAGACGGCAGACAGCGTGTCCAGTATTTTGCGACGCTGTTAAGCGAAATCTCGATAAGGCGGTGCGGGTTAAACGGATTCTGGAAGCGGGTCCATACGTCGTTTGCGTAATTTTTCAGGTCTTCCTGGTCGCCGTCGATTGAAGGCACAATCTCATTAAAGATAACGTCATGCATGAACTTGTTTGCAGCTGCGTTCGGTTCGTTAAAGCCGCTTCCAACTTTTTCGTTGCAGACGATGTCCTGCACGTAGTTGCTTCCAGCGAGGAATGCAGCCAGAACAGAAGAAGTGTGTGCGCCGTTCAGGATGCGGACTTTGCGGGTGTGGTAGTAGTCCATGTTCTGCACCCATTTGACAGAGAGGCCGGCCTTAACAAGCGGCAGCTCGTCTTCGTGGCTCTTTTTGCTTTCGATAACCCAGAAGTGGAACAGCTCTGCGCTGTCGAGGAGCTTGTCTTCGTAGCCGAGCTTTTCGCAGAGGTTTTCTGCCTGAGTCTTACCGTTTTCTTCTTTTGCAAGGAGCGGAAAGTAACCCGGAACGATGCGGTCGACAAGACATGAACAGACATCGCAGGATTCGTCAAACCAGTTGATGAAGTCCGGACCGAGCTGCCACATTTCTGCATAGCGCAGGATGTTGATGCGCAGGTTCAGGCCTGCCTGGTCAGAAAGCTCGCACGGAATTAAAATCATGCCTTTTGAGCGGTCGCCGTTGAAAGCCTGGAATCTCTTGTACAGGAATGCGGTCACTTTTGCCGGGAAGTTTTTCTGCGGCTTCTGGTCGAGTGTTACCGGCACGCCGTCGATTTCTGCGTCAAAGCGGATGCCTGCTTCGGTTGTGTTTGACACGATAAAGCGAAGGTCAGGGCTGGAAGCGAGCGCGATGTAGTCGTCATAGTTTGTGTACGGGTTGATTGAGCGGCTGACTGAGTTGATGCAGCGAGTCTCTACGGTCGGCTTCCCGTCCTTCATGCCGCGCAGAACAGTTGTGTACAGGTTGTCCTGTGCGTTCATTGCGTCAATCATGCCTTTTTCCAGAGGCTGTACGATAACGATGTTGCCGTTGAATCCTGCTTTCTCGTTGGCGATATCAATCTGCCAGTCTACGAATGCGCGCAAGAAACCGCCTTCACCAAACTGAAGCACTTTTTCCGGGCGCTTTACAGTTTTCATTACATCTTTAATTGACTTAAGAGCCATAATTCAGAACCTCCGAAAGTTCATACAAAGATTATATCAGTCTGAATAATTGTATACGCTTTTAAGGCAAAAATCTCTATAGCAAGAAGTGACACCTTTTTGGCAAAAACCGTAATTGTTACATCGCTTTTATTATAATGATGGATTAAAGCGTTGTATTTAAGAAAAAAAATATTGAAAAAAGGATTATTGCGTTATAAGATGAATTATCAGGATGGTTTTATGAGAAATGTGACTGCGCACAAGCGCATTGGTTTTATTCTCGCATCAATACATACGGGCTCTTCAATTGGCATGTGGCCCCGGCTGGCAGAAGATGCACTGCAGGAAAACGGCTCGCTGTTCATTTTCCCAGGCGGTCGTCTTGCTTCAGCCAGTAATGCAGATTCTCAGCGAAACCGGATTTATTCACTCGTCAATCCTGAAAATCTCGACGGAATCATCAGCTGGGCTTCGAGCATCGGCGGAACTATCTCTCTTGATGAGCTGACAGCCTTTCACGAATCTTTTGAATCAATGCCGATGGTTACAATCGGTCAGAAGATTAAGCATTTTCCTCTGGTCGCATTTACTGCCTATGACGGCATGAAAGACCTCGTAAATCATTTCATAACCGTACACGGTTCAAAACGCATTGCTTTTTTGCGCGGACCGACAAATCATACGTCTGCAGAGGATCGGTACCGCGGTTATAAAGAAGCCATGCGGGAAGCGGGCCTGGAACAGAATATCGACATTCTGGTTAGCGATAATTTTGCATGGTCGGACGGCGATAAGGCAATCGAGCAGCTTTGCCAGAAAAGAAAGCTTGTTCCGGGTAAGGACTTTGATACGCTGATTGCTGCCAGCGACATGATGGCTTTTTCTGCTGTCAGCTGGCTGGAAAAGAGAGGGTATCAGGTTCCAAGGGATTTGATGATTGGCGGCTTTAATGACTCTGTCGAAAGCCGGATTGCGACAGTACCGTTTTCTACGGTGCACATGCCGTATGAACAGATGGGGCTTGCAGCCTACAAAATGATAAAGCGGGTGCTTTTGACAAATGAGCGCCCTGATGACTGTTCGCTGTCAGCTTACAAGGTTGTCCGGGAAAGCTGCGGCTGTAACAGCCTAAAATCCTGGATAGCAACGTCCGGCACCCCTGCTCATGCCAAGGAAAAGCAGCAGATTATTGACGACATTACCGAAGCGTTTGCGCCATGCTCGGAAGAAACGGCGTTGCGTATCCGCCGGCTGGGTGATTATCTTTTTTCCAATAAGCAGACAGAGTTTTTCTCTTTTCTGACGACCTGCCTGACTGACTATTTTGAGCGTAGCGGCGACATCTCAAGGCTGTTTGCGGCAGAGACAATTTTGCGCAATGCAAACAGCCTGTCAGAGGCCACTCTGGAGCGGATTCTTCGGGGCGTAAACATCATTATCCCGCAGATACAGGGAAAGGTTGCCGCCCGGAAGCAGTACAAGGAATCCCGGACTGCAGCGGCGGTAAATGCGCTGAAAGGTGAATTGCTTTCGGTTCACGACAGAAAATCGCTTATCCATGTCCTTGCGCGGGCGCTTCCCGGTATCGGCATCAGCTCGACAACAATTATTCTGTACGAAAACGAGACGTTCTCCAAATATGCAGGCTCTTTTACTGCTTCCGGCGAAATCCGCGAAGACGAAATGCTCTTTTCGTCGCAGCTTTTGATTCCGGCAAAGTACAAGTCTGATTTCGACAAAGGCGCGTTTATTATTCAGCCGTTGTTTATGGAAAATCAGCCTCTCGGGTACCTTATCTGCAGTTATTCGAACTGCAGTGGCCTTGTGTACGAAGATTTGCGCTCGGCTGTCAGCAGTACGCTGCAGAGCATTTTCCTGTTTGAGGAAGCGGCGACGGCAAAAGAAATTGCGGAGCAGGCTGAATTTGCAAAGACAGAATTTTTTGCAAATGTCGGTAATGATTTGTGCGATCCTCTGAAGCATATATCTGCAAAGCTCACTCAGATGGAAACAAATATTGAGCAGGGGGTTGTAGACAGCGACATTCTTGGGGAGCAGCTGCTGTTCCTAAAATCGCAGATAGATTCTCAGCTTGAAAAAACAGAAACGCTGGTAGATTTGACGCGTACCCAGGTGAATGATTTACCGATGAACAAAGTTCTGTTCAGTGTTAATCAGATTTTGCCTGCCAACAGCTATATTCTGGATAAGCCGTTCCCGCTCTTGTTCGGTGACATTATGCGGCTTAAAAATGCGCTCCAGACGATTCTGGACTTTAGCGCAGGCATACGGCGGATTTCTGACAGCTACGACGGCCTGCACATAACGATTGAGTCTCAGCGGCTTGACTGGCACAAGCCGGAGCTGTTGCTGGCAGAAAAAATTTTCCTGCTGCAGTATGGCGAGCTTAAGAAAACGGATCGCTCCGTGACGATTATCCTGCCGTGGCCGAACCTTGCGGGCCAGCCGCCCCTTAAATTAACGCATGCGGATCCGGCAATTTATTCGCTTTCTGCGCTTTCTGCCGACAGAACCATCGTAAACACAAAGATTCAGACTTTGAATGAAGAAGCTATTGAAGCTGTCAGCGAATCTGGAGAAGTGGCGCTTTTGTACTGGAACCCGGATGAGGCTCCTATAAATGACTGGATTAAGGTTAAGGGGCTGCGTCATCACGAAAAGCTCTGGCGCGCTCCACTCCTCTGCTTCAGTTCGGTCCTGCTTGGCCATACGTTTGGCGAAATCCTTAATCAGAAGGTGCAGGAGCAGACGCAGACTTCGGTGCTTTTTGTCGGGGCGAAGCATACCCGCTACGGCACCTGGGCGACGGAAGAAAACAGCGTCTCAATCAAATCTATGGAATACTTTGACAGCATCCTGCGGGAGATTACCCCGTCACTCATTGTCTTTGAAAAGATTGATGAAGCGACGATTATTACAATCCGGCAGAACGTAAAGACCGTTATGGTTCCGATTCTCGTTCTGCCCGATGCGGTTTCTTCCGTGGATGATGTGGAGCTGTTGTGCTCTCACCCGCGCATTATTCTGTGTAACCGCGGGGCTGCAGAATCAGAACAGTTTGATAGCAGAATACGCGCGATACTCGACGGGGACGAAATCCTGCCGCCGCATACGGGCGCGCTTGTTAAGAAGGCGATTCTGTATCTGAATCAGAATGCATCGCAGCAGATTGTGCGCTGGAAGCTTGCAGATACCGTGCATGTCAGTGAAGATTATCTGACGCGCATCTTCCATAAGGAGTTGGGGCTGTCGCTGTGGGAGTACCTTAACCGGTACCGCATATACCTGGCGACAAAACTGTTGCTGGAAACGAACGACACAATCTATGAGATTGCGGAAAAGTCGGGCTTTCAGGATCAGGCGTACTTCTGCCGTGTATTTAAGAAGATATGCGGTATTCCACCAGGTAGGTTACGGATAAAACAACAGTCCTAAAGTGCGGTTTTATCCAATAAGATACAAGCAATTTTTTAATGGTTTGCTATACTATGCAGAGTGAGGTTAAATATGAGCGAACAATCAACAACTGTTCCCAAGGCGCCTAAAAAAGACCTTTGGAAAGACATCAAAAGACACTTTTCTGTCTATGCTTTGCTGGTAATTCCAGTAGTGTACTATGCGGTACTAAAATACGGTCCAATTGTGAATGGACAGATTGCATTCAAAAACTTTTTGCCTATGGACGGAGTTTGGGGAAGCCAGTGGATTGGCTTTAAGAACTTTACCAGCTTCTTCCAGTCATTCTATTTTGGAGAGTTACTGCGCAACACTCTTTTGTATAGCCTTGCTAAGTTGTGCGTATCTGTTCCGCTTTCTATTATTCTTGCCGTTACGTTGTATGAATGTACGGTAAACTGGCTTCGCAAAGTCGTACAGACTCTGGCCTACCTGCCTCACTTCCTTTCTTGGGTTATTATGTACGGTATTTTGCTTGCCCTGCTGGCTCCCGGCGATGGTATGGTAAACGATATCATCAAATTCTTCGGTGGAGAAGCAGTCGATTTCTTGACGAACACCAAAACATTCCCTGCCATTGTCATTATTTCTGATGCATGGAAAGAGATGGGATGGGCAGCAATCATCTTCATTGCGGCATTGATGGGCATTGACCCTTCTCTGTTCGAAGCCGCAATGGTCGAAGGTGCTTCTGCCGTACAGCGTGTCTGGTACATTACGATTCCGTCAATCAAACCGGTTATTGTTACTGTCGTTCTGCTTAAGCTTGGCCGCGTTCTGGATGCTGGTTTTAACCAGATGTTCATGTTGTACTCAGTTCCGGTCTATTCTGTCGCTGATATTATCGATACCTGGGTGTATCGTCAGGGCTTGTTGCAGTTTGAGTTCGCTCTGGCAACCGCAGTGGGTATTTTCAAAGGTATCATTGGTATGCTGCTTGTTATGTTCTCTAACAAGGTTGTCAAAAAGCTTGCAGATTCATCACTGCTGTAAATCTAGAGGTAATGAACTATGGAAAAGATTAAGACAGTAAAACTTACCGCCGGAGACCGCACGTTCTACATTTTTATTAATGTGTTCCTCGGAGTCATCGGTCTGGCTATTTTGATTCCTCTGTGGAGTACGATTACTCTTTCATTCCGCCCGAATACTTTTATGGGAAATAACCTGGAAGGTATGTTCCTGGCCCCGTGGAAGTGGAGCACAAGCGCCTATAAAGCATTGCTGGGTAACGCCGGCTTTATCATGGCTTTCTGGAACTCACTCAAAATCTTTTTGTTTGGTGTTTTTACCGCTCTGTTCCTGACCGTTCCGCTTTCTTACTGTATGTCAGTAAAAGATTTGCCGGGACGCAAGCTGCTGAACTATTTTATTCTGATTCCGTACCTGTTTAACATCGGTATGATTCCTACCTACCTTGTCGTGAACAATCTGGGTTTGACAAATCATATTGCGGCAGTCTTTATTCCGGGCGCTATCGGTACCTACAACTGTCTGATTATGCGCGGCTTCTTTGAAGGAATCCCGGATTCTTTGATGGAATCAGCTAGAATTGACGGCGCTGCAGAATGGTACATCCTGCTTTCTATCATCCTGCCGCTTTCAAAGCCGATTATCCTGACGATTGCGCTGTACTACGGCGTCGGCTTCTGGAACGACTTTATGCATCCGCTTCTGTACTTAAATGAATCAAGCCTGCAGCCGCTTCCGATTTTGCTCCGCAACATCCTGATGGCTTCCGGTATGAACGAATTTGTTGAAGTAAACGCCTTTGGCGAAGCGCCTGTTGCTGCTATTAAGGCTGCGTCAGTCTTTATGTCAGCAATTCCGATGGTAATTGCATATCCGTTTATTCAGAAGTACTTTACAAAGGGTACGATGCTTGGCTCTGTTAAGGGTTAATGTTATTTTAGATATATGCCGGTTGCTGAGTGCGGCCGGTAATAATAAATTGTATTCATTTATTTTCTAAACTAAGGAGGAAAAAATGAAAAACGTGCTTAAGAATCTTGTATTGTTAGCATTGATTCTTGCTGTTGCTTGTCCAGTTTTTGCTGCAAAAGCAAAACCGTGGAAAGTAAACAAAGATGGTACAGTTGATGTTGAACTGTGGTATGGTGCAGCTGTTACTGAAGCCGGTCCGCCGCCGAAAGACTGGATTGGTTACAAGATTATCAGAGAGAAGCTGGGAATTAACCTCATCCTGACAGCTCTCCCCTCAAGTGAAAATGACCAGGATACCAAGATTAACGCTGCCGGTGCTGGCAACGCTCTTCCGGATATCTTCATGGTATCAGACCGCGTTCTCCCGATGCTCGTAAAGCAGGGACTGGTTGCTGATGTTAGCGAAATGTACAAGATGATGCCGAACCGCACCAAGAAACTGTACGATGCAGATGCTATTGCATTCTCAACAATCAACGGTAAATCTTATGCACTTGCACAGCCTGGTTCAGTTGCCCGCAATGAAGGCGTGCTTATCCGCGAAGACTGGCTTAAAAAGCTCAACCTGTCTGTTCCGAAAACAACTGACGAATACTTTAAGGTAATGAAGGCATTTACTCTGGAAGACCCTGATGAAAACGGCAAGAACGATACCTGGGGCTTCGGTGCTTACCTCGAAGTTGGCGATGTAAACGAAGGCCTTGGCCGCCGCTTTGACCCGATTATGGGTGCTTTCGGCGTTGCTGGTACTTGGAACCTGACAAAAGCCGGTTTTGGTCTTAACCTCATGAAGCCGGAATTTTTCGAAGCTATGCAGTATGTAAAGAAGATGGTTGACGAGAAAGTCATCGATCCGAACTGGACTGCATACAAGAAAGATGACTTCCGCGCATCTTGGAAACAGGGTAAATTCGGTATCTTCCGCGAGCAGAACGCTGCTTACGCTTCAGAATCAAACTATGCTCCGTTCGATCAGAACTTCCCGAACGGCAGCTTCCTTATCATTGATCCGCCGGTAGGACCGAAAGGCAAATCATCATGCGGTACATACACTGTAGCTTACCGTATGTATGCTCTGTCTTCACAGACAGCTGGTTCAAAGGCAAAACTGCAGGGTAAGACTGTTACCAAGATGCAGAAAATTGCTGAACTTCTTGAATGGATGTCTTCAGACGAAGGCTACTATCTGCTCGGTTGGGGTCAGAAAGGCGTTAACTATGTTCTCGATGCCAACGGTATCCCGACTGTAAAGGGTATTCCGGATGAGTCTAAGGGCTTCTCAAAGCCTGAGATGCAGCCGCTCACACAGCTGCGCAACCTGGTATACTACAACAGCGACATCGAACTTGGCGCACGCTACCCGACTTATACAACAGTTGTTTCTAAGAAAGAAATGTCTGCTCTTAAGGCACTCCGTGAAATGCAGTCTAAGGCATGGACACCGAACGTCGGTAATGCTCTGCTGCCGAAGCCGAATGCTGACCTTAAACGCTTCTATGAACAGGGTGTTCTTGAATTCTTGAATGGTACTCGCGATCTGACCGAGGCTAACTGGAAAGCATGGACAGCTGATTTCTACAACAAGAGAGGCGGTAAGGCATGGGAAGACGAAGCTCGTGCTGTTGCCGAAGCTAACCGTCTGCTTAAATAGCTGACAGCTAAATCATAAAAAAAACGGCATCTTCGGGTGCCGTTTTTTTGTTTTTATGCTATAGTATCCACGAGTTATCCACAGGCATGTGCTGGCTTATGCACTAAAATAAGCCGATTTATACACAATTTCCACAGGTTATCCACATGAAAAATACACGAACAAATGAACTTGCCGTCTGCGGTTTTGAAGCAGTAAAAGCATTGATTAAAGAGCATCCGCAGAGCGTACGGCGGCTTTATTTTACAAAAGACCGGGCGCCTGTGTTTGGCGAAATGTGTAAATTTATGGCTAAAAATAAGCGGCCGTACAATGCTGTTGACGATGCGTCGGAGTTGGAAAAGCTCTGCGGAAGCGTTCATCATCAGGGTGTTGTCGCCATGATTGCACAGCCAGAAATCCCGGTTCTTAATACCGACATTACGGACGAATGGCTGCACAATAAAGAAAGCGCACTGCTTCTGGACCGCGTCGGTAACGCAAACAACTTGGGAGCGATTGTCCGCAGCGCAGCCTTTTTTGGAATCAAAAACGTTATCATTCCAATTGACGAGGCGCAGAGTTCTGTAACGACAAGCTCTTACCGAGTAGCGCAGGGTGGCATGGAATATGTGCATATTTACTGCATACGCTCAATCACCAGACTGCTTGGCGCAATGCAGGGCAAGATGGTGCGTTTTGGCACGGATGTGCATGGAACAATTCCAATAAGTGAAATTCCCGTGCGTTCAAAAGGAAAGCCAGCTTTGATTGTCCTTGGTAACGAGGAGCATGGCATTTCTGATGCTGTTAAAGAAAACTGCGATGAGCTGGTTACGATTCCTGCTGGCGCCGTGCAGTCAGGCGACGGTCAGCAGATAGAAAGCCTGAATGTTGCCCAGGCAGCGGCAATTATTCTGTACGAGTGCCGCGCCCGATAGCAGCTATTTAATCAGGTCTTTTAAGGTTACGCTGTCCAGATAGCTGTTGACAACTTTAGCCAGTCCTTCCCACAAGGGCAGTGTCGGGCAGCCGGCCTTTCGCGGGCATTCGTTGTGGTCGGTTTCGAGGCAGGTGACTGGAGCCAGGTTGCCTTCTGTCGTGCGTAGAATCTGGCCGATGGTGTATTCCTCGGGTGCGCGGGCGAGCTTGTAACCGCCTTGAGGTCCGCGGACGCTGAGTAAAAGCCCGTATTTGCTCAAAAGAGAGGTGATTTGTTCCAGATACTTAATTGATATTTCCTGTCTCTGGGAAATATCTTTGAGTGCGATGTAATTTTCGTTTCCGTGCTGCGCTAAATCAATCATAAACCGAAGCGCATATCTTCCTCGTGTCGAAATCTTCATTATTTATATTTCCTACTATATAAATAGTATATAACCAAAAAAGAGAAAAGTAAAGTAAAGAACTAGTAACAGCAGGGCGGGGGTACGTACACATAGGATTATACTATTTAGTTGACGATGAAATTTTCCGGCTTTATAATGGATTCATAATGAAACGGTATATTATTGCTCTGGATCAGGGAACAACGTCTTCCCGCGCAATCATTTTTGATAAAGAACAGAATCTTGTCGGCCTTGCACAGCGGGAACTGCCGCAGATTTATGCAAAAGAAGGCTGGGTTGAACACGACCCGATGGAAATATATGCGACGCAGTACGGTGTCATGATTGAAGCGCTGACGAGGAATAACCTTTCGATTGATGAAATAGCTGCAATCGGCATTACCAATCAGCGGGAAACAACAATTGTCTGGGAAAAAAAGACCGGTAAGCCGGTGTATAATGCGATTGTGTGGCAGTGCAGGCGTACTGCTGAAATCTGCGAGCAGCTAAAGGAAGCCGGGCATGAAGCGTACATAAAAGAGGCTACAGGCCTTTTAATCGATGCCTATTTTTCTGCCACCAAGGTAAAATGGATTCTCGACAATGTGGAGGGCGCGAGAAAGCGTGCAAAACGCGGAGAGCTGCTGTTTGGCACCGTTGATACATGGCTTGCCTGGAAGCTTTCGCAGGGAAAAATACACGCGACGGATTATTCAAATGCGTCCCGTACCATGATGTTTAATATTCACACGCTGGAATGGGACAAAAAGATACTGGATATACTGGATATTCCGGAATGCATGCTCCCGAAAGTGTACCCTTCAAGCCATATTTTTGGAAATGCGGATATTCTGAATAACGTTATACCCATTGCGGCAATGGCTGGGGATCAGCAGGCAAGCCTGTTCGGGCAGGGCTGTTTTGAGAAAGGCCAGGCAAAGAATACCTACGGTACCGGCTGTTTTCTTATGATGAATACAGGTAATTCACCGTGTGTCAGCAAAAATGCACTTTTAACATCGATTGCTGCCGGTACGGATGAAAAAAACGTGCAGTACGTGCTGGAAGGAAGCGTGTTTTCCGGCGGCTCAGTCGTTCAGTGGATGAAAGATGAATTGCATTTCTTTGAATCCAGCGCCGATTCTGAATATCATGCCTGTAAGGTTGAAGATACCGGCGGCGTGTATGTGGTACCTGCCTTTACGGGAATGGGTGCACCGTATTGGGATATGTATGCCCGCGGGTGCATTATGGGTATTACGCGGGGAACCAAAAGCGAGCATATAATCCGTGCTGCATTGGAAAGCATTGCATTTCAAACCCGGGATTTAGTGGAATGCATGCAGAGGGATACAGGCATACGCCTTGCAGAGCTTAATGTGGACGGAGGCGCGAGCGGCAATAATTTCCTGATGAAATTTCAGAGTGATGTCCTGCAGATTCCCATTCGGCGACCAGAGATGAAAGAAATAACGTCTCTTGGAATAGCGCAGCTTGCAGGTCTTGCAATCGGCATGTTTAAGAATGTAAAAGAGATTCGCTCTGTACCGCGCAAAATAACTGTTTTAGAGCCTTCGATGGACAGCGAAACACTCGAACGCTTGCTGCATGGCTGGGAAAAGGCTGTCTCCCGCAGCCGTAACTGGATAGAGCATTGATTTCGTTTTGCCTCCATGCAAAACGAAATCTGACGGGAGCAAGCTCCCGTCCTTGCTGTCTGCACGCATCCATGCGTGCGCAGTAAATGCGATGGAACTTGGAGAGGATGTATATGCACAAGGAAAAACTTTTTTTTGAAAGCACGAACGGAAGTGACCGTATCTGCTTTTTTAAGTATACTCCGGACGTTGCAGATGGTTCTCTGGCAGCAACGTCTGCACTGGAGACTGCGCCTGCAGCGACAGCCTCCCCAAAGGCAATTTTTCAGATGGTGCATGGTATGGCAGAATATGCTGAGCGTTACGAGGCGCTTGCTGAAACTATGTGCGGCTTAGGGTATGCGGTGTACATTCACTCCCACGTCGGGCACAAAGACAGCGTTCCCGATGACGCGCATTTAGGGCTGTTTCTGGATTCGCACCAGCGCAAAACGCTTGTGGAAGATACGCATAAGATGACAGAAATCGCCAAGCGCGATTTTCCCGGGCTAAAAGTTCACCTTTTCGGTCACAGCATGGGCAGTTTTGTGGTACGCCTGTGTGCCGCCGAATATGGCGCAGACTATGCAAGCCTCGTTGTCTGTGGTACCGGCAGTAAAGACCCGAAAGTGCCGCTTGGGCTTACCGTGCTAAAACTGTTGCGCCTTGTATTTGGCAAAGACCACAAGAGTGCATTTATCGACAAAAGCAGCTTCGGTTCTTACAATGATTGTTTTAAGCCGGTACGCACGCCTTATGACTGGGTTTCGCGTAATCCGAAAAATGTGGACGATTATGTTGCAAGCCCGTACTGCGGCTTTTTATTCAGTGTGGACGGCTACAAAATGCTGATGGAAGTTAACCGTGATGCAAATCAGCCTAAAGCTTTTGCTGCAACGCCAAAAACGCTGCCAGTGTTTTTGATTGCCGGAAGCGATGACCCGGTCGGTAACTACGGGAAAGCAGTGCCAGACATTTGCCGGCAGTACAAACAGGCAGGTGTGCAGGAATGCACCTATAAGCTGTACGAGGGCTGCCGTCACGAAATCCTGCTTGATGATTGTGCCGCAGAAGTGCGTGCAGATATTGCCGCCTTTGTGGAGCGGTGTAACCAATAAAAAAAGGAGCCAACCGGCTCCTTTTTTGTGTATCTATCGCCCATGCCCAGCGTCTTTACCTGGCGCATGGATGCGCTCAAATAAATGCACGGCGAGAAGCAAGGCTTCTCGTTGGTAAAAAATTTGACATGGAGGTCAAATTTTTTACCGATTCATCTCGCTCTGCTTGCCTTTAGTATGGTGTGCGGCAATCATGCTGCTGATTTCGTTAAAGTCTGAGACCAGCAGGTCGCCGAAGATTGTGTTCTTAACAGCGCAGGTTGCATTACCGAACTCCATTGCTTTTTGTGCGTCGGCATATTTTAATAGGCCGAACAAAACTCCGGCACAGAAAGCGTCGCCACTACCGATGCGGTCTACGACATCTATGTTCTTGTACGGTTCTTCTGTATAGAACGTGTCGGTTTCGTGGCTGTAGACGGTCGACGTAAATGAATGTACTTTGGGCGAAATCACTTCGCGCTCAGAAGAGGCGATGTACTGAATATTGGGGAAATCCCGGCAGAATTCGCGGTGCATATCCTGCAGCGTGCCTTCTTTACCGAACATGCGGCGGCAACTTTCTTCTGAAATAAACAGAATGTCTACTAGCGGCAGCACTTTTTTGATTGTTTCGCGTGCGGTATCTTCGTCCCAGAGCGTTGCGCGGTAATTTACGTCAAAGGCAATTTTTGCGCCTGCTGCCTTGAACTTTTTAATCATTTCTACTGCAATGGTGCGCAGGTTTTCATTCAGGGCAAGCGTGATGCCTGACGTGTAGAACATGCGGGTTGCGCTGTAGACGCTTTCCGGCACATCTTCAAGTTTCATCTTCCAGATGGAAGAGTGGCGGCGGTCATAGATTACCTTTGGCTTTCTCGGATAGGCGCCGTTTTCGTAGAAATAAATGCCGAGGCGTGCGTCGGGGTTGTCGTCAAAGATGATATAATCATCGCTTACACCGGAGAAACGGATGCGGTTTTTTACGAAGAAGCCGATATCGTTGTGCGGCAGCTGGGTAATAACACCGGTGCGCAGTCCGAGAAGCGAGACGCCGGAAGCGACATTCAGTTCTGCTCCGCCAGCGTGTTTTTCAAAGGAGTCACAGCGGCCAATGCGCTGATTTGTAGGCGGAGAAAGTCGCAGCATTATCTCGCCGAATGTAATCAGATCAAATTCTTTTTCATTCATACTAAAGCCCTCCGGCAGTTAATCTATTCAAAGTGTATCTTTTTGCGGAACATCTCTCAAGAGGAATAAGGGGTGTGGAATATGGACTTTTCTGCACTGACAGACTATAGTAATGCTATGCCTACAAAGAAGAGTAAAAAAAAGAATGCCATTGGTTTTGCACTTTGGGCTATTGGCCTCATCATTATTCTGATTATTTTTCTTGTTAAACAGGATGATATAGTTTCGAATCTGAAGACTACCCACGCTTTTGAGCGGCTGGGGCTTAAAACGCCTGAATTTGTAGAAAAGCATGAAGAAAAAAGTGCCGGGGAAGAAGCTCCGGTAAAAGAAACGATAATAACATTGAATACGCAGGAACGTGCGCAGCCTCAAAGTCCTGTTCGGGAGCCTGATTATACTGCAGCTCCTGCCGCGCCTGCGGTTTCTGAGCCGTCCGCTGCGACTGAATCTGTGCAAAAGCCGGTGCCTGTGACAGTCTCTGAGCCGGAGCAAAAAACACAGCCGGCTCCAGTTGAGCCGGAAAAAACAGTTTCTCCAGTAGCGGCCGCAGGCAAAACTGATGTTGTACCTGCGATGACGCAAGCGCCTGCACAGGAAAAGCCGAAGCCGGCGCCAGTTACAACTAATGCAAAATTATACTTTGTGGTAATCGAAGGCGACGGAGCTGTTTCCAGAAAACTGATAACCAGGAGCATAACGAAGACCGATTCTCCGCTGAGTGCGAATATCAGGCAACTTCTTGCCGGACCGAATCAGGCAGAGCGGGCGAAGGGCTGTATGTCGCTGATACCCGAGGGAACCCGACTGCTTTCTGCAAGCGTAAGAAATGGCATTGCGATGCTGAATTTTAGCGAGGAGTTTGAATACAATCCGGTCGGCGTTGAGGGGTACCTCGGCCAGCTGATGCAGATTGTGTTTACGGCGACGGAGTTCAGCACGGTAAGCGGCGTGCAGATTTTGATTGACGGGCAAAAAAGAGAGTATCTTGGAAGCGAAGGTGTTTGGATTGGTAGCCCGCTTTCGCGGACAAGTTTCTAGGAGATTCGAGCAATAAAAAAACGGCCATGTGGCCGTTTTTTTATTGTGCGGTTACGGAATAAGAGCTAAGCACGGACTCAAAGTATGCTTTGTTCTTTTCGTAGGCGCCTTCATAGACTGTCAGCAGCAGGAATGCTGCAGAACCGTCTTTGTATTCATCGATTATTTTGAATGTCTGCATGTGATTATTGGCGGTCTGCTCGTACACCGGGATGCGGATTATGGTCCGGTTTCCGGTTTTTGTGATTGTAAGCGCTGTCCAATCGGCATAGCTGTTGGGGCCGGAGCGTGCAAAAGAGCGCGCAAGCAGCGGTGCGTAGCCGTGTTTTGCCATTTCGCTTGATGAGCCGGCCTGGGGAATGGCGACGTCGAATGTTACGAGCGCATTTTTTCCAAGGAAGAAAAAGTTGTCTGCATACTGCTTCCACTGGTCGTCCAGGCTGATGCTCTGCGTAAAGTGCTCGTCCTTGCTGTAGGAAAAATCACTCTTGACGGCTTTTTTGCTCGGCTTAAAGGTGTGTGTTTTGTCAGCGACTTTCTGAGGAAAGCCCTTAAAATCTGTAAAGCTGGTGTCTGAACTGTTGCCGCCGTTTCCGGAGAGCTGGCCTGTGGTGACGACGGAGAAAACGGCTGTTCCGTCTAGTGTTGTAATGGATTCAAGATTAAAAAGCGGTACGAGGGGATTGAATGAAAGGGTGACGTCTCCGCCGAACTGCTGGAAGTTTTGTGTTACGCTTGTTGGCTCCGATACGATTCCTGCCTTTTTCCGCCGGGCGGTAAGCTCGTACATCATGTCATGCAGATAATTGATGATATCGGTATCGTCGGGGGTGACGGTGCCGGCAATGCGCTCGCCTGTCGGTTCAAAGTGATTCTGGCTGGCATCAATCGTAAAGTACAGCTGTATATCTTTTTCTGGCAGCGGCTTTTTTTTGTCAGAAACTTCGGGAGCGTAGTAGCGAACGCCGTAGGTGCTTTCGTTGTAAAATACAAAGCCTGTGTAGCTTTTGCGTTCAAAAGTGGTGTCCTGATAAAAAACATATTCACCGGAAACGTCGGGAATAAACTGAGTAATATCAGGTAGGGCAATGGCCTGAATGCCTGCAAGAAGCGCCACTGTTAAAGAACAAAGTAATTTCTTCATATTGTCGTTAGTATAGTGACAGACGGGGCGCTTTGCAAGGCGGGAAAAGGCAGCGGAAAAAGCCGCAAAGAGCATTTTTCCACGCCCTGCAAGGGTTTTATGAGCACTGCGAGCACTACACTTTAAACTGGTCAACCTGAGTGCCGATTTCGACGATGGACTGCTGCACCTTGCCCGAAATCGCGTTGAGCGTAACACCCGTCTCGTTGATTTTGCGCGCACCTATTGCCATCTCCTCCATGCTGCCTTTCATGGCGGTGGTGGCGTTCTGCAGATGCTGTACCTCGGCGAGAATCATCTTATTGCCCTCAGCCATTTCTGCGGATGCGGTGCGGACTTCGACGGTGCTGTCGTTCATGCTGTGGAGCGCGTCGGTAATCTGCTGTGAGCCTTCGTTCTGCTCTTCCATGGCGGACTTAATCTGCATGACGAGCGCGTCTGTCTCCTCAAGCTTTTCTGACACACTCTCGAAAGCAGCGCTTGCCTCGCCGGAAGCATTTACGACCTCGTTGATTGATTCCTTGATGTTGTTCAGCTGGTCGCCGATGGTCTTGGACTGGGATGTGGAAGTTTCTGAAAGCTTTCGGATTTCGTCTGCAACGACAGCAAAGCCCTTTCCTGCGTCTCCTGCGTGGGCGGCCTCGATGGCGGCGTTCATCGCAAGCAGGTTCGTCTGTTCGGCGATAGCAGAAATGGCGGCATTTGCTTCCTGCAGCATGGCGGACTGCTGCTCAATCTGCTGGACGCGCTCGTTGACGGACTGCTGCTTGTTAAAGCCAATCTGTGAGTTTGCGCGCAGTTCATGGAATGATTTAGCCATTTTGTCCATGGAGGCGTTTACGGAGGAAATGTTACCAATCATCTCCTCGACTGCGGCGGACGCCTGCGTGACGCCAGAAGACTGACTTTCTATCATGCGCTCGAGGGACTCGATATTGGAGGCAATTTCGTTAACGGCACCGGCAGTCTGGCTTACGCTCTGGCCCTGGTTTTCAATCTGCTTGTGCATGCTCTCGATGTTGGCGATGATTTCGGTGATGGAGCTGGCAGTGTCCTGGGAGATTGCCGTCATGTCTTCGCCTGCGACCAGAAGTTCGTCCTTGGAGTGCTTGACGTCACCGATGATGGTCTGGAGCTTGGCGCTGAAGGCATTGAAGCCCTCGACAACGTCGCCGATTTCGTCTTTTGCGGCCGCTTTAAGGCGTTTTGTCAAATCAGCTTCGCCGGAAGCGATGTCGTTGATTGCGTTGCTTACGCGGTGGAGCGGCTTTACGGCTGCGGTGACGACTGCCAGTGCAATCATGCTTGCAAACACAAGCGCGATGGCTGTAATCAGAAGCATGGCGTTTAAGAGTACGGTTATGCCGCTGTAAAAATCATTGTATGGCGCATAACAGATTGCGGTCCATTCTGTGCCGTCTATCGGGCGATAGGAAACTGCATATTTCTGTTTTGCAACTTCGTCATAAAAAACTTCGGTGCCTGTTCCTCCGGTCATTGCCTCCCGGATAATCGGTTTGAATCCATTGGAAACTTCATTTTCAACAATTTTTTCGTCAGCTATCAGCTGATTGTCCTCGTGGGCGACGTATTTACCGCTTTTCCGGCTGATGACAAAGGGATGCGAATTCTTACCGACAGTAATGGACGCCATCGTGTGGCACAAATCTGTCGCGTCTACAACGGCAGAAATTTCTGCAATCTGCTTACCGCCGGGAATCTTAACAGGCACTGCGTAGAATGTACAAAGGTGACCGTTTGTGGCAGACCAGTTTGGATCCATCAAAGCGCGGTTGCCTTTCATTGACTCGGCGACGTAGTCCCGGTCGTGCATGTCGTGATATTGGCCTGTCGTTGCGTATCCAATGCCTTTTTCATTAAAGAAGCCGAAGCCGAAATATTTGCTGCTTCCGCCTGTAGCTGTATTTACCAGCAGCCATTTGTCGTGCATATCGATGCTGGTATCTTGTATGTATGACAGGTTCGCAAGTGTTTCAAGCATTTTGAATTCGCGTTCGTTGATTGCCTTGATTTCGGCGGCGACAGTCTGGGCAATACTTAAGTTGCTGGTTTCGACAGCTTCTGTCAGTTCCTGGCTTGATTTCCTGTAGCTAAACAGTGTAATAACAGCGGCTGTAGCAAAAATAAGCCCAATGGTTGAAAACATGATTTTTTGCTTTATTCCAAGATTCATACGTGCTCCTTTATAAAAAAGTATAACACGATTTAAGAAAACAGCAAGAATAGAATCAGAAAACAATCAGAAAAGTCAAGGAAAATGAAAGAAAATGGCGGAAAACGTGAACAGAATGGGAATGGAACAGATGGGCGGAGAAGAAGCTCACCCTGCGGGTGACAGACGGGGCGCTTTGCAAGGCGGGAAAAGGTTGTCCAAGTATACGTTCACTGTCATTTTCACTGGAAGGACAAATGACAATGTACGCTACTTAAAACAACCTTTTTTAGATATTTTTAGATGATTATTGTCTTTATTGCCTGGCGGCTTTTATGCGTTCAGTGCGGCAAGCGCTTCCTGCACATACTGAACGGCTTTTGCAGAAACCTCTGCAGCCGGAACAAGCTCTGCTTCGGCTGCTGCACGCGGTTTAAACTCCACGTTCGGCAGGTTCTTTTCGCCTACAGTAATGCGGAGCGGAATGCCAATCAGCTCCATGTCGGCAAACTTAACGCCGGGACGCTCTGCGCGGTCGTCCAAAAGCACTTCGATGCCGGCCTTGGTAAGCTCGTCGTAAAGCTTGTCGGCGGTTTCTTTCATTGCGCCTTCGTACTTAATCGGAACGATGCAAACCTGGAACGGTGCGGTGCTCATAGTCCAGATAATGCCTTTTTCGTCATTATGCTCCTCGATGATGGAAGCGAGCGTGCGGTCAACGCCGATGCCATAGCAGCCCATTGTAGGCGTTGTAGCCTTGCCGTTAACGTCGAGGAAGGTGACGTGCATGCTCTTTGTATATTTCTGGCCGAGCTTAAAGATGTGGCCAAGCTCGTTGCCTTTGGTCGTGTGGAATTCAGCGCCGCAGACCGGGCATTTGTCGCCGGCTTTTACCAGGCGGACATCTGCGTTCAGGAACGGCGTAAAGTCGCGCAGCGGCTCAACATGCTTGATGTGGAAGCCTTCTTTTCCGGCGCCAGTTATGGCATCGTGCATTTCTGCTGTAAAAGAACCGTCTTTGTCAGTGCTTACGACTGACAGGTCCACGATGAGCGGAACTTTTGCGGTAACAGGGCCTACGAAGCCGTGCGGTGCGCCTGCGTATGTAAGCACCTCTTCGTCATTTGCGAGCGTTACGGCGCTTGCCTTAAGTGCAGAAGCGAGCTTTGCCTCGTTTACGTCAAGGTCGGCCCGGATAAGCACGCAGAAGTATGCTGTCGGGTAGTAGTTTCCGGCCTGGTCTTTTACGAGTTTGAACTGCTTTCCGTTTGCGTCTTTGCTTAAGTCTAAGCCGACGTTTTCGGCGCGGTAGATAAGCGCTTTGATAAAGTTTTTCGGGGAAAGGTTAAAGAACTTCTCCATGTCTTCGATGGAGAAAACGCCGGGTGTTGCCACATCTTCGTAGGGAAGCTCAGTTTTTGCATTCGGCGTGCTGTCAGAAGCGCAGGCTGCCTTTTCGGCGTTTGCCGCATAGCCGCACTTGTCGCAGAGAATCAGCGTGTCGTCGCCAATCGGGCTTTCGACCATGAACTCTTCGCTGCCGGAGCCGCCCATAGCGCCGCTGTCAGCTTTTACCGGGATGATTTTAAGGCCAAGGCGTTTAAAGATGCGGAAATATGCCTGTTCGTATGCCTTGTATGATTCATCCAGAGAAGCGTCATCGGCGTTCATTGTGTAGGCGTCCATCATGATGAACTCGCGGCCGCGCATAACGCCGTAACGCGGGCGGATTTCGTCGCGGTACTTGGTGTTAATCTGATACAGGTTTACCGGAAGCTGCTTGTAGCTGGTAAGGCCGTCGCGTACGATGGCGGTGTATGCTTCTTCTGCGGTGGGGCTTACAATCATATCCTGTTCGCCGCGAGTTTTTGCCTTAAGCATCTGATCGCCCATTGTTTCCCAGCGGCCGCTTTCCTTCCAGATTTCGCCCGGCTGAATAACGGTAGGCTTAAACTCCAGCGCACCTATTTTATCCAGTTCTTCGCGGATGATTTTTTGTACTTTATTGAGAGAGCGTAATCCAACGGGAAGGTATGCATAAAGACCGTTTGCAAGCTTGCGCACCATGCCGGCCCGGAGCATCAGTTTATGACTTGCGATGACAGCCTCTGACGGCGCTTCACGCAAGGTAGAAATGTAGAATTGAGAAGTTTTCATGTGCTTATTCTAGCGAAAAGGCAGGCGGGATTCAATCTATTGTATAAGGCATAAAAAAGCCGTCCTGCCGGAAAAGTGAGCTTGCAGGGCGGCGTATGAAAGGATTTTCAGCGGCAGCCGGTTAGCGTGCGGTGAGAATCAGAGCGTTGTTTTCTTTTTTTGCTTCGTAGCTGTAGTCTTTGCCGTTGTGGGCGATGACAGCATAGTAGCGGTAGGTTTCCGGTGCGTCCGGGGTGACGACAGTGACGGTGCAGCGTTCCTTGCTTGCGGCAGTGTATGCGGTGCCGACCTTGAACCAGGTGTCTGAATTGTCTTTCTGCGTGTAGATGTCAAAGCCGACGCCTGCGTCTTCAGTCTGGTTGTCGAGGATGACCGTGTTCTTGAACGTACCGTTCAGAGAGAAGACGTCCATGACGGTCGCGTATTCACTTGGCTCTTCGAGCGACAGCACTGAAATGCACAGATTGTTATTCACCTTTGAAAAGAGAACCTTTACCTCTTTGTCTGTTGCCGGAACTGCTGCGACGTAGGCATAGTTTTTGAGCTTACCGCGGAGGGAAGAGCTGACAGTTGCGGTGCTTACGATTGCGTCCAGGGTGCCGGTGCCGTACTCAACCCACTGTTTTGCTTTTGCGTCGTATACGGAAACGGAAACAGCAAGGTTTGTTTCGTGCGTTGCATTTATGACGCAAATGTCGCCTTTTGCCTTGCCCGGAATGGCGCTGATGTCGCAGACGACAGCCTTCGGGTCAGAAAAAGCGGGCGCTTCCTGTGCGAAAAGTGTCGCACACACTGACAGAACTGCACTTACAAGTACGTGTTTTTTCATAAGAATCAATCCTCTATTATCCTTTGATTTTTACTGAGCTGAAATTATATGCGCTTAAAAATTAAGCTTGTGTTGATGCCGCCGAACGCAAAATTGTTGTTCATGACGTAGTCGGTCTGAATGGTGCGGCCGTCGCCGGTGATGTAGTCGAGCGGGGCGCATGCCGGGTCTACGGAATTCAGGTTGATGTTCGGCAGGAACCAGCCTTCGTTCAGCATGTTGATTGTAAGC
Organism: Treponema sp.; assembly: GCA_024698325.1. Lineage (GTDB taxonomy): Bacteria > Spirochaetota > Spirochaetia > Treponematales > Treponemataceae > Treponema_D. Next base: position 3,495 of record JAILRG010000042.1, on the reverse strand, counting down.
CATGACTCGATTGCACCGCAGGCGCCGAGCGTGTGGCCGATGTAGTTTTTAACGGTGCTGCAGGGAACGGCGCGCTTAAAGACGTCCCAGGTGGCGCCGGTTTCCGTAACGTCGCCGGCGGTCGTGCCGGTGCCGTGTGTGTTTATGTAGCCGATTTCGCTTCCGTCGATGCCTGCGTCGTCAAGTGCGAGCTGCAGGGCGCGGGCGATGGTCGGCCGGTTGGGGCTGGTGATGTGTGTGCCGTCGGTTGTTGTGCCGAAGCCGGCTACTTCCGCGTAGATTTTTGCGCCGCGCGTAACTGCGTGCTCGTAATCTTCCAGGATGAGCGTGCCGGCGCCTTCGCCGATGACAAGCCCGTCGCGGTTTACGTCGTAAGCACTGGGGGTAAGGCCGGGCGTGCTGTTCTTGGTGCTGGTGGAAAACAGCGTGTCAAATGTAGCGACGTCCATCGTACAGAACTCGTCAGCGCCGCCGGCAATCATCACGTCCTGTAAGCCTGCGCGGATTGTTTCGTAGGCATAGCCGATTGAAAGCGAGCCGGAAGTACAGGCGGTGTTCGTCGTGATGATGCGCCCTGTCAGATGATAGTACACTTCGAGGTTGCAGGCGCAGGTTTGCGGCATTGCCTTGATGTAGGTCGTTGAGCCGACTTTGCTCGTGTCGTTGGTAACAAGCATTGAGTACATTTCCATGAGGGAATCTACGCTGCCCATCGAAGAGCCGTATGCGATGCCGCAGCGCCCCTGCGTAATCTCTTCACAGCCTAACAGTCCGCTGTCAGCAAGCGCAGTATCGGTTGCGACAAGCGACATCTGCGAAACGCGGCCCATACCGCGGATTGCTTTGCGGGGATATTTTTCACGGTCAATTTCAAAATCAACCGGTGCGGCGAGGCGGGTATTCATCAAAGGGAATTTTTCATCCCAGTCAGACATATAGCGCACGAAATTCTTTTTTGCTTTCAATGCTGCAAGCGCCGAAGTCCAGTTGCTTCCCAGAACGCTTACCATTCCGCCGCCAGTTACTACCACGCGGCGACCTTTTTTTGTCGTAAAATCCATGGAAAAAAATCTCCCTGCTATTGTGTGGAGCCCCATTCTAGCAAAGATTGCCGGTTAGGGCAAATGTTTGACTTTACATTTCCGGTCTGCTATGCTTCGGCTATGAAACGTACCTATGAGGTGACAGAGCAGGAAGTCGTCACAAAAAATATATTTAACGCTGAAGATGAGCGCATGGTGGAACATCTGCTGCGCAAAATGCTTGGCTTGAGTGAGGACGTGGAGCTGGATGAAAACCTGAAGGAAACGCCCCGCCGCTACCTGCGCCTGTGGACAGAAATGACCGAAGGCTACCGCACCGACCCGGCGAGTTTTCTTGATACGGTGTTCCCGGTCAATTCACCGAATATGGCCGACGATTTGGATGACACGCAGAAGCAGTTTGACAGCTCCGAAACGAAGCCCGGATATGAGCACGGCATTGTCGTCGTATCTTGCAATGCCTGGAGCAACTGCGTGCATCATTTGGCGCCAATGCACTGCCGTGTAGATGTCGCCTATGTTCCGCGCAAAAAAATTGTAGGGCTTTCGAAGATTGTGCGCATGGTAAAAATGTACGGCCGCCGCCTGAACCTGCAGGAAAGCTGGATGAACAATATTGCGGATGCGATGATGAACCGCCTGGGCGCCATGGGCGTTGCCGTGCGCATAAGCGGCATTCACAGCTGCGTGGGCATGCGCGGTATAAAGGAAGATTCATCCCGTACTGCCACCAGCTGCGTCCGCGGTATTTTCTCCACCAACCCGGCAGCCCGCGAAGAAGCCTTTACGCTGATGGACGAAAACAAGATTTAGCGCTATCTGTCAGCAGCTTTTATATGATGCCGCCGTTGATGTTGATGACCTGCCGCGTTATATAGGAAGCGCCCTCGCTCAGCAGGAATATGGCTGCCGCTGCAACTTCTTCCGGCTTACCGGCCCTTCCCATGGGGATTGTCGGCAGAATGTGCTCTACCGGCGCGTCTTTAATCATGTCCGTTTCTATAAATCCCGGTGCGATGCAGTTGACGGTGATTTTTCTGCTGGCAAGTTCTACTGCAAGCGCCTTGGTGGCTCCGATGATGCCGGCTTTGCTTGCGCTGTAGTTCACCTGGCCGCGGTTTCCCATGACGCCGGAAACACTGGCGATGGTGATTACCCGGCCTTTTTTCTTGCGGCAGAGCGGCATGACCAGCGGCTTGAGCACATTGTAGAAGCCGTCCAGATTTGTGTGAATGACAGAATCCCAGTTTTCATCGCTGAGCGCGGGGAAGGCGTTGTCCCGGCAGATTCCTGCGTTCAGGACGATGCCCCAGAATGCGCCGTTTTCTTCGCTCCAGGCCTCGAGTTTTGAGGCGCAGTCTGCCCTGTCGGCAACGTCAAACTGGATGGCGCTGGCTTTTCCGCCGGCAGCCGCAATATCTGCAAGCAGCGCATCTATTTTTTCTTTTCCGTGATTGTAATGGGCGACGACTTCGTAGCCCGCCTGAGCCGCTGCCAGTGCAATTGCCCGTCCGATTCCGCCGGAAGCTCCGGTCACCAGAACCTTTTTGTCAGTGTTTTCATTCATCATATTGAAAGCATAGCAGAAACGCCCGTTTAAAGGATAGCAAGGCGGGCTGTGGGCGGCGCGCGAAGAGCCGGCAGTGCAAGCGCTGTTATTGGAGCGTTGTCAGCGTGTATTGGTAGCCGCGGAGCAGGTTCGTGCACTGTATGCTGCCGCTGTCTTTTTCGATGCGGATGATTTCGGTCTTGCCGTCGAAGACGCTGCGTATTTCGCGGGCATCGCTGGCATTGTGGAGCTCGAAGCGAAGTCCTGCCGCTGCAAGCGCCTGTCGTAGCGCCTCGCTTTTGTAATAGCAGAGCTGTATGTCAAAGATGATGTACTGGCTGAAATCCTGCCGGGGAAACAGGCTGGACTCAAGGAAAGCACCGTCTGCATTGTAAATAAGGCTTGCAATCGTGGTGCCGAATTCGTTGAGCACGGTCATGAAAATCTGGCTTTCATCGGCGAGCAGCAGACACTGCGCCGTTATCTGCTTGCCGCGAAAATCAGCGGTGATGGTCTGCACGCAGTCAACCGGCTGGCTGATTGCAGACGGCGCGAGCAGGGAAATCGCTTTTCTGTCGGTAAGGTGCACTGCGTTTTCGGCACGGGTTCGGGTCGAGGCGCAGGAGAAAAAAGAAAGAGCCGCAAAAAGGACAAGCGTGAATCTGACGAGCTTCATGCCGGCAGTATAGCGCATTTTTGCCTGCCGGGAATACTGCTCTTTGGAAATGTCGCTTGTAGCCCGCGGGAAGCGGCTTTTATGGAGGCCTGTAAGCGGATGTTTTACATTGAAACGCTACCCCTATTTCATTACAATGCACACATGTTTCGTATCTATGTTGAGCGCAAAGAAGGCTTCCAGAGTGAAGCAGAGCGCATCTATTCAGAAATCACCGGCTTTTTAGG
>JAILRG010000068.1 GCA_024698325.1 Treponema sp. | reverse complement strand
CCTGACACTCTTTATCGGTCGTAAAGGTGTCGATAACCGGCACGACGTCCGTAAGCACTTTCTTGACGGCAGCTGCCATATCTTCGGCAAGCTCGGCGCGGGTGCCTTTTGCCCTGAGCGAGAAGCACATATCCGGGGCGTGGTCGGGCGCGCAGTCTTTAATCCAGTTCCAGGCGCAGACACAGCGGCGGCGCAGCGTCTCTTCCTGCTCCGGCTTTACGTCTCCGAGTGACTTAATCACGGCATCGATGTCGCCAGAATAGGTCTGCAAGAGCGTCGTCAAGAGTCGGAACGGCACCTGATAGGGCTGCACGGCGGGCATGCCGGCTTCAATCTGAGAAAGCTCATAGACGCGCTTTTCTTTTAAGAAAAGGTCGTCGCTCTTTGCCTTGTCGATGCCCCAAGCGATGCGCTCGGTGCGGTCGTATGCTTCGTACACGGTGATAACGTCAAGGTCAAAGCTGATTGAGAACTCGTGGTCGACCTTGTTCATCGCAAAGATGTAGCGGAGCACTTCCGGTTGGTAGACTTCAAGCGCGTCAACCAGAGAGATGACTTTGCCTTTTGATGAAGACATCTTTCCGGGAACGCCTTTGAGCTTAACAAAGTCGTATTTCATCGTGACCGGTGCGTCCCAGCCGTATACTTTCTTAGAGACAAGCTTTGCGGTGTCGTAGCTTCCGCCCGGACTGATGTGGTCTTTTCCGCCCGGCTCAAAGATGACTTTTTCTTCGTTCCAGCGCATCGGCCAGTCAACGCGCCAGCCCAGCTTAAAGCAGCTCGATGTGCGCAGGTCGCCGGTCTCTTCGTTGCCGCAGCTTGTGCACTTGTAGCTTACGCCGTACTCGCCGTCATAGGACAGGATTTCGGTCGTGTCTTTGTTGCACTTTGAGCAGAACGCGCTGATAGGCCAGTAGACGTCGCTGTCCTTCATCTTATGCTCGTCGTCGCGGTAGTTGTTCAGACACCACTTGATAAGGTCGCGCTGCTGCAGGGCTTTTTTCATGCCCTCGGCATAGCGGTGTGCGCGGTAGCGGCTTGCCTGATAGAGGAATTCCGGGTGAATGCCGACGCGCGGAAGCTGTGTTTCAATGTCCACCTCGTGGTGGCGTGCATAGTTTTCGTCGCGGCCGAAGGTGTCGGGCACGAAGGTAATCGGGAAGCGCAGGTATTTTTCAAGCTCTTCGGGTTTGGGCATGTTTGCGGGCACCTTGCGGAATACGTCGTAGTCGTCCCAAGAGTAAATGAAGCGCACGTTTTTGCCGCGTGCGCGCAGGGCACGGACAATCAAGTCGACGGTGATGATTTCGCGGAAGTTTCCGATGTGAACGGTGCCGCTCGGGGTAATGCCGGATGCGCAGGTATACAGGTCAAGGTCTCCGCGCTCCTTTATGATTTTTGCTGCCACTTGGTCAGCCCAGTGGCAAAGTTCGCGTGCGGGGCGCTCGCCCGCAGCGGTTGTTACAGTCTGATTATCACTCATAATGGGCGATTATATAGAAATCAGGGGATTTGTACAATTATGCGCACTAAAGGCGCGTGCTGTGATCGAGGCCTGAGGGTGCGTACTGTGGGGCACCCGCATGCGGCGCCTTTTCCGTCTTTTCCGCCGTTCCTAAAACAGCGGATAGCAGTCGAAGCCTGCGTTGCGAAGTTCTGCTGCTATGGTGCCTGCTGCGTTTTCGTCTACAACGACCAGATAGTACTTGTTGCCGCTCGGGCGCACCTCGCTCGTGATGTAGGCCTTAAAGCCTTTTGCGCCTGCCTTTTCTACGAGCGCTTTTGCGTTTGCTTCTTCGCGGAACAGTCCCAGCTGCTGCTTTACCACTTTTTCGCTTGCGGCACTTGCTTTTTCAGCTGCGCTTTCGCCTGCGGTTTTTACCGCGGGGCCTGTACTTTCGCTGATGGCGGCCTGTTCTACTTCGGGCACCGCATCTCCGACTCTTGGCACAAAATACCAGAACGGCGCCGGAAGGAGCTGCGCGCTTCCCTGTACGATTGCCGCTTCCGGGCTTTTGGGAAACTGCTTTTTAAGCGTGTTCGCCCAGTTTTTTTCGCCGGTGATGTGCCAGAGCGTTAGGAGCACCTGCGGCTGCACGGCCTTCATCGAAGGAAGCGTGCTGTAGGTTTTAAGCATGGCGATGGCTTCTGCGTTTCCGGCGCTTCCAGTGCTTTTGCAGAGCGCGCTCCACTGTTCATAGAGCTTTACATGGGCAAGAATCTGCTCGTTTTTTGAGGAGCGGACGGCGCTGTTTAAGTAGCTGTCGGCGGTGGCGGTGTCTCCGCTTGAAAGCGCCGACCGTACGGCGTCCAGCACCAGCTGTTCCGCGCTTTTTTTGCTCATGCCGGGCGCGTCTCCAGCTGCTATTCCCGCTGCCAGCGCGTAGCTTTTTACAGCGTCTGCATACAGCCCGGCTTGCTCCTGCACGCCGCCTAAAAATGCATAGAGCGAGCGCTTCTCCTGCGGTTCGGTAAGAGCTGGGATTGTCTTTGTAAGGTATGCGATGGATTCAGTGACAGAAGCTTCTTTTGCAGCTTTTTCGGCGGCAGCTTTTGCTGTCGTTTCCGCCGCGCCCGCACCCAAAAGCGGTGCAAAAAGCAGCCCCAGTGCAATAAACGTGTATTTTGTCATGCTCATGTTATGCTCCATAAAGTTTGAATCATGCGCTCCTGTCCGATAGCCGTGCCTAGTATGCATCCAGCTCGGAAAGAAGCTTGTTCAGCTTTTCGCCGTATGCGGGGTCTGTCGCCCACTGGCCGGCAAGGTCGAATACTGTTGCAGCGTACTTTGCCTTATGCACCCAGCTGTAGCGCGGGTCAACGAGTTTGTTGGTAAGCGGAACAGACGCGTCGGTTGCATAGGCGTGCAGGTGCTGGATGTGCGCGCGAACGCCGAGTTTCGCTGTCTTAAAGCGTTCGCCGCGGTGTTCTGCATCCATGGCGCCTAAACCGCAGTAGTTGTGCATGTCGGCTGTCACCAGGTTCCCGAAGCGAAGAAAGCCGGTTTCGAGGCACATCTGCACAAAGGCGGCATCGCTGTTAATCCGTTCGGCTTTTCCTTCTGCCACATACAGCTTGGCAAGTTTACGTATCTGCTTTTTGGGATACTCGGGATTATGAGAGGCAAAAAAAGCGGTAAGCTGCGCGGGCGTTTTTATGCCCGAAAACGAAAGCTTTCGTGAACAGATTTCGCCGTATTCTGCTTTCGGTACACTGGAAGATACGCAGGAAAAAAACAGCAGGGAGAGGAAGCAGGCGCAGACGGAACATGCGCAAATCAGGCGCGAACGGGCAGAAACGGTATTCATAGGCTGATTATCGGCATTTTTTCGGCGATATTTTCCTAAAAAAGTGAAAAAAAGTGCCTTTCGGAGCCTATATATAGATATGGAGGTTGGTATGAGTGAAAAACCTGATGTCCGGAATCTGGTGCTGGAAAACGGACTTTCGTATCCCAGTGAAGCCGAACTGATTATGCTTATTGTCGGGTGTGGCACAAAGTCTGTTCCGATTGAAAAACTTGCGGAGCAGGCTGTAAAAGTCATCCTGAAAACGAATCCGCCGGAGCTGGTAAGCGAGCTGCAGAAAATCAAGGGAATCGGCCAGACTAAGGCGCTGACGATTGCCGCGGCTCTGGAGCTGGGGCGCAGAATGAACCGGACGCCTCAGGCTATCCTAAAAAAGCCGAGGGATGTCCTTCCGTATGTGCGCCAGTACGCCATGCAGCCGACAGAGCATATGGTTTCCGTTTCGCTGAACGGCATGCGCGAAGTGATTTCCATACGGGTGCTGAGCGTTGGAAGCGGAAATACTGCCGTGCTCCGGCCGCGCGAGATTTTCAGCGAGCCGCTTAAAGAGCGGGCGTCTGCCATCGTGCTCTGCCACAATCATCCAAGCGGGCTCTGCCTGCCGTCCGAACAGGATGTTGCAACGACGACTGCGCTGTACAAGGCGGCTCTTCTTGTCGGAGTCGCCCTTTTGGATCATTTGATTATTACGAAAAACAGCTATTTTAGTTTTCTTGAGCACGGTTTGTTGCCACCGGACGAGGCGGATGATAGTATGAGCTATGAAGAACTGTAGCTGTAGCGGGGGGATGCGATTTTTTGCATTAGCAGGCGCTGGCGTGCTGTCGGTGGCGCTGGCAGGAATCCTTTTTGCTGCCTGTGCAACTGTCGCCGCTGGCACCGGTAAGACTATTCCGCTCTTGCAAAGCGAGCAGACAGAACTGCTGGAAGAAAAAGAAACTGCCATAACGATTCGCGCTTCCCGGAAAAATTGCGCTGTCTTTTTAAACGGCGAATATCAGGGGAACACGCCGCTACGGATAAACGCCCTTGCGCCGGGGCTGTATCACCTTCACGTCGAAAAAGGCGAGTCGAGCCAGGGCGATGCGATGATTTCTGTCGATGAGGGCAGGCATGAGCTGTACTATGTGGAGCTTTCGGACGAGGAAGCCGGCGATATTTAAAAATATGAAATTTACATTGAAAAATGGCTGAAAATGCAGCATACTGAGCCACATGGATACCATTTCAGTATTACAAAAGGCACGGTATGAGTTCAAACCCGTGCTTCCTGAAATTCTGACCAAACCGGCGTCAGAAATACAACTGGAAACAAGCACGCTTTCCCTGCCGCCCCGCGACGAGCAGAAAGTGCGTGAATTTTATAAAGAAACCATCGGTAAGCCTGCCGTTACTTTTACGAAAGGCGAAAATCCTGCCGCTTCAAAAAAGCGCCGTTGCGGAGTGCTTTTGAGCGGGGGACAGGCCCCGGGCGGCCACAACGTGCTTGCAGGTCTTTTTGACGGGCTGACAGCAGCCAATCCAGACTCCGAGCTTGTGGGCTTCCACGGCGGGGCTGCGGGCCTGCTGAACGGCGACTACGAAATACTCACGAAAGAAAAGATTGACTTCCACCGCAACACCGGCGGTTTTGACATCATCGGCAGCGGCCGCACAAAAATCGAAACGGCAGAACAGATTGAAGCGACCATCAAAACCGTGCAGGCTCTTAACCTTGACTCTCTGGTAATTGTCGGCGGCGACGACTCGAACACGAATGCTGCGCTGCTTGCCGAGATTTTTGCCCAGAAGCAGGTGCCGGTGCAGGTTATTGGCGTTCCCAAAACAATTGACGGCGACCTTAAAAACGACCACATCGAGACAAGCTTTGGGTTTGACACATCGACAAAAGTGTACGCAAGCCTTATCGGCGACCTTGCCCGCGACACAAAGTCTTCCGGCAAATACTGGAACTTCGTAAAGCTTATGGGACGCAGCGCAAGCCACATCGCCCTTGAATGCGCCCTGCAGATTCATCCGAACATCTGCCTGATTGGCGAGGAAATCAAGGCAAAGAACATGTCCCTAAAGCGCATTCTGTACGACATCTGCCAGATTATTGCGCGCCGGGCAGAGAATGGCGAAAACTTTGGCGTCATCCTGATTCCCGAGGGTATTGTCGAGTTTATTCCTGAGACGGCAAACCTGATTGCCGAGCTGAACCGTAACTGGAAGGAATATGAGCATGTGTTTACGGCGCTTACGACGCTGGAGCTGAAAAAGAAATGGCTTGTTACCAAGCTGTCGCCGGAAGCGTACCACACGCTCGACCAGCTGCCTGCAGAACTTGCAGAGCAGTTTCTGGGGCTTCGCGACCCGCACGGAAATATCCTTGTCTCTCAGATTGAGATTGAAAAGCTTTTTATCATTCTGATTCGGGATTATCTTGAAGGCATGACTGGCGCTGGAACGTACAAGGGTACGTTTGCGCCGATTGCTGAGTTCTACGGCTACGAGGGGCGGTCCGCGTTCCCGTCAAACTTTGATGCGACGTACTGCTATGCGCTGGGGCTTACTGCATTCGAGCTGATTGCAAATGGCGCGAACGGCTACCTTGCCTGCGTAAAAAATCTTGCGCGGCCTTCGACGGAATGGAGCGCTGGCGGCGTTCCGCTTACCATGATGATGAATATGGAAGAACGCAAGGGTGAGTGGGTGCCGGTTATCGCAAAATCACTCGTAGACTTGAACGGCGCGGCCTTTAACGAATTTGCGAAAAACCGTGACCGCTGGGCAATCGAGACATGTTACCAGCATCCCGGTCCCGTGCAGTATTTCGGCCCGGATGAGCTGTGCAACCGCATTACCGAAACGCTGCGACTGGAATCGGAAGAAAAGAGCAGATTCGAGGCCTGGTCAAACATCGCGGTTAAGCGCTGACCAGACCTGCTGCTAAAAGTGTTGTTGAGACTGCGCATAACAACATCTGATGAGTGTGTTTCATAGAGACCTCCATGCTCGTATAAGTGTATAGTCAATTGATTAATTTAGGATTAAAAAAATCCGTTGAAAAATCTTGGTAAATGCAGCATACTTTTTTGGGTAACGAGGTTTTGTCATGGAATTATATACACGCCGGCACCTGGTACGTGCTTCTGCAGCTGGAGCTGTTTTCGGCATGACTGTCGCAGCAGTCTGTTTTCTCTTTATAACAGGAAAGATTCCGGTAAAAACAGCCGGAGATGGCGCTCAGGCGACTTTCGAAGCTAATGCCGAAGCTGTCAGCGAAGATGCTCCTGAAGGCGCACTTGTGCAGCAGTCTGACAAAACGGCCGGCTCTCTTGAATCCCCGGTTGGCACGGAGCGGCGGGGAACGATCGTTCGCGACAGCGTGTATACGACAGACGAAGAGCAGAATATTTCCGTATATGAAAAATGCAACGAAGCGGTTGTGAACATCACCACGCAGGTGCAGGGCTTCAACTGGTTTTTTGAGCCGGTCGTGCAGGACGGCGGTTCTGGAAGCGGCTCCATCATCGATAAGCGCGGCTACGTTGTGACGAACGTACATGTCATTTCCAATGCAAGCAAAATCAGCATTTCTCTCTACGACGGCTCTACCTACGACGGCACGGTTGTCGGGCGCGACGTAAACAGCGACATCGCCGTCCTTAAGTTTGACCCGCCGGAGAACGTAAAGCTTACGACGATTGATTTTGGCGACAGCGAAAGCCTTAAAGTCGGGCAGAAAGTCATCGCCATCGGAAACCCGTTTGCCCTGGAGCGCACGATGACTACCGGCATTATTTCCGGACTGGGGCGCCCGATTCAGGAAAGCGACAACGTGATTATCCGCAATATGATTCAGACTGACGCTGCGATTAACCCGGGGAATTCCGGCGGCCCGCTGCTCGATACGAAAGGCAGAATGATTGGCATCAACACGATGATTATTTCCAATTCCGGTTCAAGCGCGGGCGTCGGCTTTGCGGTCCCTGTCACTACGGCGCGCCGCGTTGTAAACGACCTTTTAAAATACGGCAAGGTTCACCGCGGCATTATCGCGATAACGCCGGTGCAGATGACCAGCTCCATTGCCCAGTATGCGCGCCTCGACATCAGCTATGGCGTGCTTGTCAGCGTGGTAAAATCCGGCAGCAGCGCAGAAAAGGCTGGCCTTAAGGGCGGCACGCAGGCGGTGCAGTACGGAAGCCGCTTTAATCCCAAGACCATTTACTTAGGCGGCGACATTATTACGGGTGTCGACAACATAAAAGTGCGCACCTACGCCGAATACACCAGCGCCTTAGAAAGCAAGCGCCCCGGCGACACGGTCATGCTGACCGTTCACCGCGACGGTCAGGACATAAAGCTGAAAGTTACGCTCGACAGCGCAGAAACACAGGCGCTGTCCAATACTGCCGGAACAAGCACGTCGCTCTGATATGCGCCCGTTTGCCAGGATTCTGGCTCCCTGGCTTTCTTTTGCAGCCGTATTTGCTGCCGGAAATGCCGCTGGAGCTGAAAGTCACAGTGTTACTTTCCCGGTAAAAAGCCTCGTGACGGCTACCGAAAAGCCGGTTCCGCTGGAAGCCGCATGGGACGAAAGCTGGTTCTGCGCAAAGCCTGCGACAGCCTATCATCACGGCATCGCGCGTATTGCCTGCATTCTTTCCGCCGCTTCCTACGATGCTGTCGATGCGGCTTCTTTTACTGACAGCCTTTCGCTTTGCTACAGTGCGCTCGGCTTTTCCCGCGAGAATATTGACTATCACTACGATGTTGACTACGCAGATCCTGTCTGGGGAAACGACCAGTGCGCGTTCAGTTTTGCCCGGCGCGAGATTCAGACTGCAGGCGGAAAGCGCACGCTTGTCTGCGTTGTCATCAGGGGAACGCCGCTTAACGCCAATGAATGGATCTCCAATCTGGATATCGGCGCTACCAGTTCGGAAAACAGCGTCGTCACCATGCATTCCGGTTTTACGCGCGCAACTCAGCAGGTGCTGACCGCATTCTACACCTACCTGCTCGAAAATCACATTGATATGAGCCGTGCCTGTTTTCTGGTGACCGGTCACAGCCGCGGCGCTGCTGTCGCGAACCTGCTCGGCTCCCTTTTGATTCAGAACCGGCTGTTCACTCCAGAAAACCTCTATGTGTATACGTTTGCGACGCCCAATGTGACGACAGACAAAGACGCCTCTTCGGAAAAATACGGCTTTATCTGGAACATCATCAACGAAGAGGACATTGTGCCGACAGTGCCGCTTTCCCGTAACCGCTGGCAGTTCACAAAATACGGCCGCTGCAGGGCCATGGTCAATTACTGGAATGCAGATCCTGCACTGTATGCGGAAAAGCTGTTTCCGCGCGTGAACAGCGTGTATCAGAAGCTTTTGCTTAGAAACTACGAGCCTTTCGGGACCGGCCCGTTCATTCCGGTGCAGGTTACCCGGATGCTCTCGCAGATGAACAAAAATGTCGCAAGCTATTACAGCGGCGCGCTGGGACTGCATAACAAGGCTGAGCGGCTTATGCGGAAGGTGTTTTCCGGCGACAGGAATATCCTGGAGTACAGCACGCAGGACAGCCCGCTCCTCGGCACCTGGCTTAACTCGGCGACAGACGGGCTTTTAGGCCGGCTTTCGTTTGCCGCGCTGGATATGCATGCAAACGAAATGTACCTTGCGAATATGCTGTCGCTGGAAGAAGACGAGCTTTTTTCGACGATGGGCAGTTCCCAGCTCGTTATAAGCGGCAGTTTTGAGGGCGCCGTATTTGATAAAGACGGGAACGTCCTTGTGCAGATTCTGGATAACAGAGTCGTGTATAAGAGCATTACGCTGCCGGCGGCGGCTCTGCAGCTGACGCCCGCTTCGCTGGTTATCGGCCTTCCGGGAAATGCTGACTTTACCGTTGTGCTGTATCATTCGAGCCTGGTGCCGACGCCGGTAAGCGTGCGCCTTGAGCAGTATGATGCCGGCGGAATCCTGCGCTCTGTTGAGGAGAAGCGCCGGGTGTATCTGCATAAAGGAATGGCATACCGGTTCTCTGCCGGCCGCGAAAACCTTGCGCAGCACATGGTGGAGCCGGAAAAAATCAAGGGGGCTGTTGCCGGCGCGTATATCAAAAAGGCTGATTTATCCTCTATCTGGGATGTTAACCTGCTGTTCGAGACCGGCATGAACTCAAACTGGGTGCTCTCCGGCGGCATTCAGCTGGGGGCGCCGGCTTTGTTCGGAACTGCGCTTGTAAGTCACCGTTCAAACGCGCTGTATGACACGCTGCAGCTGACGGCGGGACTGGGAACCCGGCAGACGCTCTGGGGCGCCGTGCAGCTGGAAACTGAAGGCTTGTGTCATTTCGTGCAGGATTTTGATACGCCTTTTTCCAATGATGATGACGAGTCGGGCTTTTACTTTGTGCCTTCAGTCCGCTTTTCGCTTGCGCTTAAGCCCCGGCGCCGCGTGCTGTTCTTTGGCGCTGCAAGCTATGATTTTTGCATTGACGGCTTTAACGAGCGCGCTTTTGATAATGCGCTGCGCCATAACTCGATGCACGGACTTGCTTTGTCCTCGAGCGTAAAAGCCGTTCCGTCGTTTCAGTTTGGCATCCGTTTCTAAAGGCAGGGGAGTCATATGAGTAGTCTGAATATAACGATTTTGTGCCGTGTTGTTGATAATTACGGCGACATCGGTTTTGTGTACCGTCTTTCCCGCGCGCTTTCTGAGCTTGACGGAAGCCTGCGCCTGCGCCTTATCGTGAGTGATTTGGCCGCCTTTAAAAGCATGGCGCCAGCCATTGACGACAGCGCGAGCGTGCAGGAAATAGCCGCTCCGGTTGCGTCCGGCACTTCGAGCGCTGCAAGAGCCTGGCAGGTGTTTGACTGGAATGCCGATAGCGTCTGCACGGCGCATTTTACCGAGGAGGCGCCGGACATTATCCTTGAGTGCTTCCAGTGCGGGCGCCCGGACTGGCTTGAAAAACTGCTGTTTGGCTCCAACCCGCTTGCAACGGAAGTGCACGTTGTCCGCATTCTGAACGTTGAATACCTGACGGCCGAACCGTATGCTGATGATTTCCACTGTCTGAAAAGCGGCACAAGAAGCATATATGTAAAAAAAGTGAACTTTATGCCGGGCTTTACGGAAAAGACAGGCGGGCTTACGCTCGACGAGCCGTTTATGCAGGCGCTTTCCAGCCGGCGTCTTCCGGCGCAGGTGCAGGCGCTGCTAGCTGCTGACGCAGGTAGCTGTCGCGGCGCGGGAAATGCTTTTGCCGGGGAAAGCGCAGTGCGTGCTACTTGCAGCGCTGGGAACGCTTCTGCCGGGGAAAGCGCAGTTTCTGCTGTGCGTGCTGCAGGCGCGTCTGTGTCCGAACCGAAGCCGTTTTTTGTACCGATATTCAGCTATGAACGCGATTTTACGCCGGTGGTGCACGCGCTGACAGAAGCCCAGCGCATGCGGCGGGAAGCGGGAGACGCCGCTTTTTCCGTGCATGCGCTTGTTGCCGCCGGAAAGAGCGCAGCGCCGTTTTTTGCCGCCTGGGAAAAAGCCGCAAAGCCGTTTCCGGCGACAGCGCTGCCATTCCTTCCGCAGCAGGACTGGGACCAGGTGCTTTCCTGCGCGGGCTTTAACTTTGTGCGCGGCGAAGACAGCCTTTCGCGTGCATGCCTTTGCGGCGTCCCGTTTTTGTGGCACGCATATCCGCAGGAAGACGAGTACCAGACCGTAAAGGTGCAGGCGCTGCTTGACCGGCTTAAGCCATACATTCCTTCCGCGCTGTATGCGCCGCTTGAACGCTGCTGGCTTACCTACAACAAATCCGGTACGTTCGACGATGCCGCGCTTCTGGAGCTGCTCCTGCATGGGGATGAGCTTACCGCCTCGTTCCGCGCCTTTTCCGCAGATCTTATCTCCCTCGGAAACCTGGCAGCTCATCTGCTTGCGTACCTGCGCCAATAAGCGCCTTTACGCCTTTTCTGGCAGTACAATGCTTGCGCGGGATAGGAGTGGCGCGAAGCGTTCCGAACAGCGTGAGGAATGGAGCGGTAGCGGAACCACGGATAGCCCGTTGCCGGATGAGTCGCCCCGCTGCTTTCGTTCGCCCGTACCAAGCTTTATTGAAAAAATCGCGCCTCTTGCTTACAATACTGGCATGAATAGCTTACGCTCTGCAGGCATTTTGCTGCATCCGACATCGCTCGCGGACTCTCCGGGAATCGGTACGCTGGGAAAAGCGGCCTTTTCTTTTGTTGATTTTCTGAAAAAAGCCCGGCTTTCTTTGTGGCAGGTGCTTCCTCTTGGGCCTACCGGCTACGGTGACAGCCCGTACCAGTCTTTTTCGACGTTTGCCCTTAATCCGCTGCTGATTGACCTTCCGCTTCTGGCGGAAAAAGGCTGGATTGATGCCGCTTCGGCCGTTCCACCTTCCTACATCAGTGCATCCGGGCCTGTTGACTACGGGGCTGTCGTCTGGTGGAAAATGCCTGTCCTTAAAGCGGGCGCCGCGTTCTTTCTGGAAAATGCCGCTTCGGCTGCCCGCGAAGCTTTCGGGCAGTTCTGCGCTGAAAATGCCTTCTGGCTTGAAGATTACGCTTCCTTTATGAGCATCAAGGGCTATTATGATGCAAAGGCGGCTGAAGAAGCTGAGCGTACAAAATCCGCTGTTGCCGGCTCCTGGAATGTCTACTGGGAAAAAGGCCTTGCGCGCCACGAGGAAGGAGCTGTCGCTGCATGGAATGCGTCGCATCAGCAGGACGTCGAAGCCTTTAAGGTGATTCAGTTCTTTGCGTTCTGTCAGTGGAAGGCCCTTAAGCGCTATGCCAACGAAAACGGCATTTCGATTATCGGCGACATTCCGATTTTTGTGGCTCCTGACAGCGCCGATGTCTGGGCAAACCAGCGTTTGTTCCAGCTTGATAAAAACGGCGTGCCGAAAGCGGTTGCCGGAGTTCCGCCGGATTACTTTAGCGCGACCGGCCAGCTGTGGGGAAATCCGCTGTACGACTGGAAGGCGATGAAAAAAGACGGCTACAGCTGGTGGATTTCGCGCATTACGCAGATGCTTACGCTGACAGATTTTGTGCGCATAGACCATTTCCGCGGATTTGAGGCCTACTGGTCGATTCCCTATGGAAGCGCTACGGCGGTTACAGGTGAATGGAAAAAAGGCCCCGGCCGCGCTCTGTTTGACGCAATCCGTGCATCGCTTGGAGAGCTTCCGCTGATTGCAGAGGATTTGGGCGTCATTACGGATGAAGTGCGCAGCCTCCGCGACGGCGCAGGCTTACCCGGCATGAAAATCCTGCAGTTTGCCTTTGATACTGCCGAGTACGCTGGCGGAAACCTTGTAAATGCATTTTTGCCGCACACCTACAGCAAAAACTGCGTTGTGTACACCGGCTCTCATGACAACGACACGACGCAGGGCTGGCTCCAGTCGCTGCCGGGCGAGCAGCTTGCGCTTGTAGCCTCGTACGTAACGGGAAAAGCCTGCTCTCAGGAGGACGCGGCCGGCATGATGCGCTCTGGCTCCCTCTGCGCGGCGCTTGTCCGGCTTGCATTGTCTTCGGTCGCGCAGTTTGCCGTCATTCCGATGCAGGATTTGTATGCGCTTTCTAGCGAAGCCCGCATGAATACGCCCTCGACAAGCGGCAGGAACTGGTGCTGGCGCATGGAACATGATATGCTCATCGGCGCTCGTGCCGACGCTTGTGCAGAGGCGCTTGCATGCATGACTACACTTTACGGGAGAGCTGAATAAATGAAATCATCTCCAGACGGACTTTTGTCTCGTTTACTGAATCTTTTTGCCGCTTTTTTTAAAATCGGCGCCTGTACGTTTGGCGGCGGCATTGCCATGCTGCCGATTCTGGACCGGGAGCTTGCGCAGAAGCGGCACTGGGTCGAAAGTGACGAGCTTTTGGACTACTTTGCCATCGGACAGTCAACTCCGGGCATTATAGCCGTTAACGTGGCGACTTTTGTCGGTTACAAGCGCGCCGGAATTATCGGCGGTATTGTCGGCACGCTGGGAATCGTAACGCCGTCGATTATCATAATTACGATAATCGCAAGCTTCATCAGCAATTTTTCCGACATTCTCTGGGTGCAGAAGGCGCTTTTGGGCATTAACGTGTCTGTAGCCGCGCTTCTGACCTATGCTGTGTATAATTTTGCAAAAAAATCGGTAAAAACCGTGCTGGCAGCGGCTCTTTTCGTGCTGTCATTTGTGCTCATCTTTATTTTTAAGGTGAATACGCTTTTTATCATCCTTGGAAGCTGCATTCTTGGCGTATGTATTGCAGGCTTCCGCGGCGATTACCGCAAGGACAACGAGGAACATCATGACTGATACAACTGTTTCCCTTCCGTTCCTGTTCTGCATTTTCTTTTATGTGGGACTGATAACTATCGGCGGCGGGCTTGTTGCTATTACGATTATGCAGGAAGTGCTTGTTGAGCATTTCCATCTGGTGACAAACGAGCTGTTTTACAATATGGTCGCTATTTCTGAGTCAACGCCCGGACCTATGGGTGTCAATATGGCGACCTATGTCGGCACCGAGCTGTATGGCGTTGGCGGCGGCATTGTCACGACGCTGGGACAGGTGCTGCCTTCGATTATCTGCATTCTGATTATCGCCCGGTTTTTCAGCAGGTTCCAGAATAAGGCCGGCGTAAAAGCTGCTTTCAGTACGCTGCGCCCCGCTGTCACCGGAATCATCGCCGTTGCGGCGGCTAAAGTCTTTATCCTTGCGCTGCTTTTTGTTCCTGCAGGCACTGTTTCGGTATTTGCCGAGCCGGAAACATGGAAGCATCTGCTGATTGTTCCGAATGCGCTGTTTTATCTGCTTGCCTGTTTCGTGCTTTTTAAGACAAAGGTGCATCCGATTTTTGTCGTTGCCGCAGGTGCCGTCTTCGGCGTCCTTTTCTGCTGATGTACTCCAGGGGGCAGGTGCGCCTGATGAAACGGCTGTTGCTGCTGCTTGTATGCTGCCTGCAGTTTCCGCTTTTTTCGCTGGAAATCTACCGGCCGGAAAATTACGGCGAGTTGAACGGCATTCCCTGCCTGATTTCTGTCACTGACGAGTCGGGCGCGGATGCTGCCAGTAAAATCCGGCACATGTCGTACAACTGGTACTATGAGCTTCCGCGCCCTGCTTTTTCCCGGCAGCCGAAAAAGCTGCACGGCTATTTTACAGGCTGCTTTTCTGGCGGCGCTGTCGTGCATCTGCTTTTAGAGCCGGGCGTGTACAACATTTCTGTCTATACACCGGTCGACCGGCAGCAGGACTATGCAAAGTCGCATGCCGGCCTGGAAGCGGGGAAGGCGTGGACGTCAAATACATTCGTGTACGATACGCGGGCGCCTTTTCCGGCCGGTAAGCCGCGTGTTATCTGGGTGGAGCCTGTCGCTGACGAAAACGGCTTTTTTAACGGCCGCTGGCAGATTGGGGTTCCCGCTCCAAAGTTTTATCGATATACAAAGCCGAGTATGCCGGACATGCATACAGTGTCGGACATGCAGGCTGAGCCGGTCATGCCGGACGGGCGTACAACCTCGGGCATGCCGGACGGGCGTACACAGGAGGAGCTGTGATGTCAGCGGTATATACAATTCGTCGGGCAGGGGCGGGCGAAAGCATTCGCCTTGATGAGCTTCTGCGCCAGGAGCTTCCCCGGCTGGTTGGTAAGCCTGTTTCCAACAGCAAAATCCGCAGGCTTATTGTCGCCGGGGCTGTGCAGGTTGACGGACTGCAGCGCAGGCTTCCGGCGTTCATCATAAAGACAAAGTCTGTCGTGACGGTTTCTGTCGACGAAGAAAAGCTTTTTTATGAGAAAGATGCCGGCGACATCAGCTTTGAGCTTACCGATTCTGACGTGCTGTACGAAGACGACGTGATTATCGTGGTGAATAAGCCTTCGCTTTTTCCGACGGAAGCTGGAATGGTAGCCAGCCGCGATAATATGCATGCAGCTGTCGTGCGCTACCTCTGGAAAAAAAATCCCGCGTTAAGAAATCCGCCCTATGCCGGAATCATGCACCGGCTTGACCGGGAAACCAGCGGTGTCATTCTCTTTACAAAACAGCGCTCTGTTAACGCCGCCTGCCACGACATGTTCGAAAAGCATACTGCAAGGAAAGTGTACCGGGCGGTCTCTCTGATTTCTGCTGCCGGAAAGCCGGTGCGTGCAGGTGCGGAATTCCCGGTAGAAATGCCTATGGGGCGTATCAGCGGAAAAAGCCAGGCGGCGGCATGGGGGCGGGTGCCGGAATCTAAGGGCGGCGTTGCTTCGCACACGGACTTTACTGTGCTTTCCGTGCGGCAGGAAGCGAAACGTCTCCGTGTCTATATAGAAGCCCGGCCTTTGACCGGCCGCACGCATCAGATTCGCGTGCACCTCTCTTCCGTTTCACTTCCGATTCTGGGGGATACGCTGTATGGCGGCTCTCCGGCCGCTCGCATTCACCTGCATGCCCTGTCGCTCACGTTTCCGCACCCGCTGACAGGTACGCTGATGACGGTCTCAGCGCCGCTTCCTCCAGAATTTGAGGCAGACTGACGGGCCTTTTTTTCGGAAGCAGCGCTTTTTTCTGGCGGCTCGTGCGCTTGCCGAGGGACATGCGAGGCTGACGTGCAAGCGCTTACCGTACATGCCGGTGGCGTGTGACATGCGCTTGCCGAGGGACATGCCCCGGCTTGGGGAGTGCATGTGTATGTGGGGGGGCGTATCGTGTGTGTGCGCTGGTGGAAATTATGTTGCTGACTGCGTGAAACTGTGGTACCATAATTCAGAATGGTACTGCATCGTTAAAACGAGGAATTAGGAAAATACGGAAATGAAAAAATCTAGCACCATTACGGCCGTCTGCATTCTTGCCTTTGTTGCTGTAAGCTTTGTTTTTGCTCATGACCTGTTTGTATATCAGTTCAGGAAGCGCCTTAAGGATAGGGACGAAATACTCACGGCATTAATGTACAGTTCTTCATTGTCGAAGATTATGGAGACGCTCTCGGTCGTAAGGGCGATGGCAAATGACCAGCTTTTGATTGAGGCACTGGAGTCCGAAAATTCCCGTACGGAACGGCAGAATGTCGACCTGATGCAGAATTACCTTTCCCGCATGATAACGCCCGTCCAGGATGCAATTCCCTGCGTTATCTCTGATTCATCTTACCGCTATTACCGGAACGACGGGCTGTTTGAAGTCATAACGCCTACGACTGACCCCGATGACGTCTGGTACCTGCGCTTTGTTGCCGGTGACAGGAATTTCAACACGACGGTCTGGCGTGACAAAAACGGCCCGGACGGCTCGCTGCTTTTTCTGAATCAGGCAATCAAGTCTGATGACAAGGTGCTCGGTATTGCCAGCATAGGCATATATGTAAAGGACTTGCTTACTGATATTCAGGACCTTGAGCAGGCGTACAATGTTAAAATCGATTTGACTGATGAGAGCGGGCTTGTCATGCTCGATTCAAATTATTGCGACATCAGCATGGCTTCTCTTGCATATCTGGTGCTGCCGCATCAGAACGGCGGGGAGCGATTTTATTTCCACCGCTATCATGGAACCGGCTATGTCGCCGTCCGCTGGGTATCTGAGCTGGGGGTGTTTTTTGTCCTCCGTACGGAAGGCAAGATTGTTTCATTCTTTTCCCGGCACTGGTACTACCTGTTTGCACTGCTTCTGCTGATAGGTTCTGAAGCCGTTTTTATCATCTGCAGCCGCAGTATTCACCGACGTCGCTCGATTTTCCCTGGCAGTAAAACGCATGTTGATTCGCTTACAGGGCTTCCAAACCGAAACTTTTTCAAGGATATGTACGGCGAGCGTGGTGTCTTTAATACGACCCGGTACCACAGCATCGCTGTCTTTGATATTGACTTCTTTAAAGAAGCTAACGACAATATGAACGGAGACGCTGCACTTGTGTCTGTCGTCCAGCATATGCTGTATGTTCTGAACAATCACGGTATGGTGCTTCGCTGGGGTGGTGATGAATTCCTTGTCCTGTTTGAGCTGCCGCTGGAAAACGCCTATACCGTCTGCCGGCAGTTTTGCAAGAATGTCGCGGCAGACAATCTGGTGACCGTTTCTGTTGGCGTCACGGAAGTCCGTATTGCCGATTCAATAAAAAAGAATTATTACCGGGCTGCGCAATACTGCTATCAGGTAAAGGAAATGGGCGGCAACGGAGTTATAAAAGGATAGCCGCGGGGTTTTTGTTATGAGGTCAATTCGGACTCGTTTTGTAGGAACTTGTATCGGGGTAGTTTTTCTCATCTTTGCACTGGTCTCTGCGTTTGCATTTTATTACGTTTTTATTGCTGTAGAAAATCATATCGGGCAGTCGCTGCAGGCTGTCTCTACGCAAAAAGTTTCTGAATTAAACGATGCGTTTGAAGACGTGGAGCTGGCCGTTAAGGGCCTTGCCTCGTATATCGAGACGCATATCGACAAAAAACGCTTCCGTGACGAAAAAGCCTATGCCGATGCATTCCTTTCTGACTTAAGCGCCATGGCTTTATACTCTGCCAAAATCGCGGTTAGTGCAAAAACGTTTTTCTTTAGCCCGGATGTGCATGTGTATGGCGCTGACAGAACGCTGTACCTGCTTAATCCCGGAGATGAGCTGTGCATACGGGTTCCCTACGATGTGACAAAATACAGTGCCAGTGATTTACATCATGTTGCCTGGTATTACAAGCCGCAGGATTTAGGACACGCCGCCTGGACCGGCCCGTATCCCAATTTCAATACTGAGTATGATGCAAGCACTGTTTCCTATGCCATTCCGTTGTATGACGGCGGTACGTTTTTTGGCGTGGTGGGAATGGATGTCGGCGTCCAGATGGTGCGCAGCATAATCGATAATCTGAATTACCAGAATTCGTTTGGCTTTCTCATCAGTGATACCGGCGACCTTTTGTATCACAAGGATTTTCCCGGCGGCCTTAAAGCGTCCCAGCTGGCGGAGTTTTCAGACACGTCGGAGCTTCAGCGGCTGTTTTCTACCGAATATATCGGTAGCGAAAAAGCATATGTGTATAACTGGCAGGACGAGCGGTATCGGGTAGTTCTGAACCGGTTGAAAAACGGCATGCTGCTGGCAGTGTCAGTTCCTGAGGTGGAGCTTCGCGAGCTGTATTCAAAAATGAGCTATCAGATGATTGTGCTGTTTGTGCTGACGCTGCTTTGTACGTGGCTTGTCGTCAACCGTTTTGCAATGCAGCTGATTCGTCCGATTCAGACAATTACGGCGGCGGCTTCCCGGATTGCGCGGGGCGAGCTGAGCACGTCGGTAAGCGTTACCTCTAAGGACGAGCTGGGGCTTCTTGCGGACAGCATCAACAAAATCGCCGTCGAGCTGAAGGAATACATCACTTTTATAAATAAGCAGGCATACAGCGATGCCATGACCCGCTGCCGTAACAAGGCCGCCTATCTGGACCGGGTAAAGGTGCTTGACCTTCGGATTAGCGAGGACATGGCTGATTTTGCGGTTTTTGTATTTGATGTTAACGGATTAAAAAAAGCAAACGACACATACGGTCATGAATACGGAGACATGCTTATAAAAGACACTGCCAGTGCGCTGCAGGCAGTCTTTAAGGAAGAATGCATTTTCCGCACCGGCGGCGATGAATACGTGGTTATCGAAGAAGGCGTAACGGAAGAGACTGTTTCCGGTCAGATTGCCCTGTTCGATGAGCACCTTGCGCAGCTGAACCGGGACAATGAGCGGTATATTTCGGATCTGGCCGTTTCCAAGGGCTCTGCAGTGTTTAACAAGCAGTATGACAAAAGCTACCGCAGCGTGTTTACCCGTGCCGATGAGGCAATGTATGCCTGTAAGGCAAAATATTACGAGACGCACGAAGACCGCCGCCGCCGGTAATGCGGGCGCAGGCACCGTATTGCATACCTCATTGCATTGACCAAAATCCTTAAAACGTATATGCTAGTGCTTCAATTCTATTCTGGAGGAATAACGTGGTCAAAATCAGACTCAAGAAGTTCGGTACCAAGAAGCGCCCCTTCTATCGTATCGTAGTTCAGGATGCCCGCAAGCCGCGCGATGGTACAACTATCGAAGAAATCGGAACATACGCTCCTATTTCTGCGGAAGGCAATCAGGTTGCGTTCAACGAGGAACGCGCAAAGTACTGGCTCAGTGTTGGTGCTCAGCCGACGGACACCGTCAAGAAGCTTTTTGGCAAGAAAGGCATTACCAAATAATTTACAGGGAGTAAACGGGGAATGGAAAAAGACCTGATTGAATACATTGCAAAATCATTGGTCGATGATCCCAGTGCAGTCTCGGTAAATGAAACCGAAGGTGAACGCGGTCCAGTTCTGGAACTTCGTGTTGCCCAGGGTGATATTGGTAAGGTTATCGGCAAGTATGGCCGTATTGCAAAAGCATTGCGTACTGTTCTGGCAGCGTCAGCTAACCGTGACGGTAAACGCTATAGCCTGGAAATTTTAGACTAATCGGCGTTTGGTATGGAACAGTTTGTAATCGGGTTTATCCGCGGCTCTCATGGAGTGACGGGTAATTTTAAAGTAGAGAGTGCTTCCGGCGAATATGAGCATTTTGCTTCTCTTACCGAAGTAACTTTGAGGAACGGTCAGACCGGCGTTTCAAAACTGTACGCAGTGGAGAATGTTGAGATTTGTCCGACAACCTTGTTTATGAAACTGGCGGGAATCAACAGCCCCGAAGATGTCCGAAAGGTCAACGGCTGGGAGATTGTGGTGCCGCGCGACAAAGCTTGTCCTTTAGATAAGAACGAGTGGTATGTCGAAGACTTAAAGCAATGTGCCCTTGTGTATAAGCAGGGCAAAGACGGTTTTGTAGTAGGAACGGTCACAGACGTATTGGAAGGCGGTACTGGAAACCTCTTGGAGGTCGCCCTTGCCGAGAACTCAGGCGTTCTGTCAGATGATGTTGTGCATACGGCCGATGGCAAAGTAAGAACGGTACTGGTACCGTTTATCAACGAGTTTATCGGTAAAGTTGACATCAAACACAGGACTCTGGAGTTGATGCACCTCTGGATTCTGGAGTAAGTCCATGAAATTTAATGTGCTGACCTTATTTCCTGAGATTCCGCGCGCTTTTTTTGAAGCCTCAATCATGGCGAAAGCGGTTGAACGGGGAATTATTGCCTACGATTTGGTGAATATCAGGGATTTTGCCTTTGATAATCACAAGACATGTGACGACAAACCGTACGGAGGCGGTGCCGGACAGCTTTTGATGGCAGAGCCTCTGGGACGAGCGCTTGACAGCGTGCAGGCTTACAAGAAACACGTCATTTATGTGACGCCGAGCGGTAAGCCGTTTACGCAGGCAAAAGCGCTGGAATTGAGCCGGAAAGACGAACTTGTCTTAATCTGCGGCCGGTACGAAGGTATTGATCAGCGGATTATTGATTCATACGTTGACGACGAAATCTCCATTGGAGACTACGTTATGTCGAGTGGTGAAGTGGCTGCTACGGTCATTATTGATGCGGTATACCGCCTGATAGAAGACGTCATCACTTCGGAATCATTGGATGAAGAGAGTTATTCCGACGGACTTTTGGAATATCCCCAGTACACTCGTCCAGCTGTATACAGGGGCATGGCAGTACCTGAGGTTTTAACCGGTGGGAACCATGAGCTTATCCGAAAGTGGCGTCTGAAAAAGCGCCTGCAGAAGACTCTGGCAAACAGACCTGATTTGATTGCCGCGGCTCGAATGCGGGGACAGCTCACTACAGAAGCCGAAAAAATGATTGAGGAACTGACGGAACAGTGCTTTGAAAAGCATCTGGATCCCAGAAAGAGGCGCAAAGCCAGAGCTAAAGCGGCGAGAGCTGCAAAAACAGGCGATGGTGGAGCGGTTAAAGGAGATTAAAACAATGGATCTGATTAAGACCATCGAAGAACAGCAGAAAAAGCCGGGCGACATTGCGTTCCGCGTTGGCGACACTGTAAAAGTTCACTTTGAAATTATTGAAGGTAAGACAAAGCGTATTCAGGTGTATGAAGGCGTGGTAATCTGCTTTAAGAACTCAGGCGCACGCAAGACCTTTACTGTTCGCAAGATCAGCTACGGTGTTGGTGTTGAGCGTGTGTTCCCGGTTAACAGCCCCCGCGTTATCAAGGTTGAAATTACCCGCCCGGGCAAAGTACGCCGTGCTAAGCTCTACTACATCCGCGAGAAGATTGGTAAGGCTGCTAAAGTTAAGGAACTGCTTGGTGCACAGGCTGTTTCTCGCGTAAAGGCTGCAAACGAAGTTGCAGAGCTGCACGCAAAAGCATTGGAAGCAAAAATCAATGCTGAGCACAAAGCTGACCATCAGGCTGCTCCTGCTGACAAATAAGGCGTGTGGTTCAACCGCCTCTCGGCGAATTGGAAAGCAGTTAAGCTGACCGACAGTTTCACCGGCGCACCTGCGCTGGTGTAGTGCAAGCTTATGCTAGGAACCGTCCCACAAGGGGCGGTTTTTTTATAGGTGGTATGTATGGCTGTGCAAACGCAGGCTTCGGGCCAGGTTCATCGCGTTCAGGCTGGTATTTCTCAAAGCCGCTCAGCATCCTTGCGGGAAGGTGCTGTCGTGCAGGCGCGCGTGCTTTCCCATGACGGCGGCTCATCTTATACGGTAAGCATTGCGGGCCGCAAGCTGCAGGTTCGCTCGGAACAGCCTATGACGGCCGGCCAGGTCTTTAGTGCGCGCATACAGCTTAAAGGTGAAGAAATTGCGCTTGTGCTTCAGTCGACAGCTGATGCGTTGCCGCCAGAAAGGCAGCTGCAGGCGCTTTTGTCTTCGTTAGGGCTTCCAGAAAACACGGAAGCTTTCCGCCTGGTACATTTTGCTCAGGCTTTGGGGATACGCTTAAAGCCGGAGCAGCTTAGAAAGGCGTATGCGCTTTCCCTGCGTTTTTCTGACAGCGAGGCTGCCGAATTGTGCCTTATTCTTGACGACAAGGGGCTAGAAAGCTCCGATGAAGCCGTGCAGTCGGTTTTAGACGGAAGGGGTGAAAATAGCCGCCGGCAGAAAAGACGGCAGGAATCGGAAGACTCTGGCGCCGACCAGCAAGATAAGGAGCGGCGTGGCTCCCGGAACTGTTACCGGCAAAGCTCCGGCAAGGGCTCAAAGCAGGGCGGCAACGACCGTGATTTTCCGCCTCCAGCAGAAGCGGAACTTGTTCCTGATGTGCAGCCCTCGCTTCCTGCAGAAGCTTCCGGGGAGCTGACAGGCGATTTTGTGTGCCAGGGCATATTGAGTAATCCGGAGCAGTTTGTTTCGGAGTATGTTTCTTCCGCTGACGCCTCTTCATCCCTAAATGCGCCTGGCGCCATGACTGTCTGCAATCAGATTGCGAGGAAGCGGAATGTTGAGGATGCACACCGCCACTTGATTCAGCTTCCGTTTGTGTGGGATTATGCCGGCTATGAAGGTGTAATTTTGCTTCTTTGGGATGCAGATTCTAAAAAACTTTGCAGAATTACCATCCATATGCAAAATCACATGGAAAAAAAGCATTTTGTGGTGTATTATTATAATCAGAGAATTTCCAGAATTGCGTTTTCTGAAGAACCGGCCCTTTTGCCTGCTGAGCGTAAGCGTTATGCAAAGGGGCTTTCTGCAATACTGGAACGCTGTATCGGGCAGCCGGTTACAGTGGAGTATGACGAGGCATGTATATGAGTGGTGATGTCCTGAAAGCCGTTGCTCTCCGGTATCCTCCGGAAGCTGACGCTCCTTATATCACCTCTTCGGCAAAAGGATTCCTTGCTGAAAAACTCATATCCATCGCACAGGAACATAAGGTTCCGATTGTACAAAATCGGGAGATGGTTGACGTCCTCTCGATTCAGCGTGTAGGGGATATTATTCCTGAGGAAACCTACACCGTAATTGCAGGGATATTTGCTTTTGTCGCAAGGATGGAGAAAACAAAAGATGGAAAAAGAGAATACTGAAGAGTTGAAGCCTATCCCGCTTTCTTCCGTTACGGTAGGCTCTCGTTTTTCTGATGATGTATACTTTGAAGATGGCGTAAATATGTTTATCTCTGCAGGTAAGCGGGTTAAGCTGTACCACGAAGAGGCTATAGTCCGTTGGAAAGTTCCTGCCCTGCTCAGTTGTGGTCATCGCCTTGATGCCACTGAAAAAAGTGTTTCAAAAGGCTCTGTGGTGATTGAATGCGAGCCGGATGAGCCTGAAGAGCCGGCCTCATCAATTCCTCCCTTGCCCAATCCCCCTTCACAAAACTAAAGAAGGCAGCCTTGAGTGAAGTATCCCTATCCTGATACAAGAAAATCTGTAGGTAAGAATGGCGAGAACAAGGCCTGTGACTGGCTTTCATCTCATGGATACGAAATAATCGCCCGTAACTGGAAGACAAAAACAGGCGAAATTGATATAATTGCGGCAATTGATAATACGATTGTGTTCGTTGAAGTAAAGGCTTTACCAAGTGGCAACCTGGAAACGCTTTCTCATGAACTCGATGGTCGTAAACAGAAAAGAATTGTAGAAACTGCTAAATTGTTTCTGTTAAATCATCGAAGATATAATAACAGCATCGTCCGGTTTGATGTAATAGTTGTAGATATGCCGGGTTTTGGAGCTGTGTACCATATTGAGAATGCATTTTCGGAGCGACTATGACAACAGCAAAGCCGATTATTTCTTCTTCAGAGTATTCACCGCGTGTTATTGAATTGCGTAGAAAGATTCATGACTCGGCGTACGTCGAGTATGCTGTTCAGAGGATCGCACTTGTGTTAAGCAGGCGGCTTGTAGAAGATACGGAACCCTTGCTGACACAGCAGGAGAAAATGTATGGGGCGCAATGACAATTCCCGCCGTTCAAAAGGCCGTAACTGGGGCAGAAACCGGGATCGAAACGAAAAAAACAACGAAAGAACTGAACGTAATGAACGTTCAGAGCGTAAAGAGCGTAACCGTGCCGAGAAAAATCATGCAGAAAGAGGCCAGCAGAAACAGCGGCCGCAATATGTCCGGCAGTTTGCAAATACAATCACCAAAAAAGAAATAGCAGAAAACGAAGATGCAATCCGCGCATACCGTGCCGATACAAAAATCTGCGAAATCTGCGGTAAGCCGATAGAAGACATCGATACGGCAATCGCAAACCGCGGAACCGGTTCTCCCGTGCATTTTGACTGCGTTCTGGCCAGACTGGCCGAGACTGAGACTGTAGGACAGAACGACAAAATCACCTATATCGGACAGGGCAAGTTTGCAGTGTTGCATTTCGATAATATTCACGACATGAGGCACTTTACGATAAAAAAAGAAATTGAGTGGGAGAGCCGCGATGCAGAGCGCTCCTTCTGGCGAAATGATATGGCCGGCCTGTACAGTCAGGTAAAATAGATTCAAGGCTCAAGGTCAACAATTCGCAATATACAGCACGCTAAAACGGCGTGCTTTTTTCTTTGCGTTCTGCGCTAAACAGTGTTAAAATCATCTTGAGGTTTTTCTATGGCTATGAGACTGGTTACACGTTCTGATTTTGACGGCTTGGTCTGCGGCGCACTTTTGCTCGATGTAGGCGTTGTAGACCATTGGAAATTCGCACACCCCAAGGACTTGCAGGACGGCCTCGTACCGATTGACGAAAACGACTGCCTTGCAAATGTGCCCTATGTAAAAGGCTGCGGCCTGTGGTTTGATCATCACTCAAGCGAGCACGAACGTCTGGCTCTTGCCGGCCAGTACAAGGGTGAAAGCCGCATAACGCCCAGCTGCGCGCGCATTATCTACGAATACTATGGCGGAAAAGAACGCTTCCCTAATTACGACGATATAATGATTGCTGTCGACAAGGTTGACTCCGGAAACCTTACGATTGACGAGATTCAGAATCCGCAGGGCTGGATTTTAGTGGGCTTTTTGATGGACCCGCGCACGGGCCTTGGGCGCTGGCGCCAGTTTACGATTCCGAATTATGCGCTCATGGAAAAGCTTATGCACTGCTGCCGCGATATGACGACCGAGGAGATTCTTGCGCTACCAGACGTGCAGGAGCGCATTGAAGTCTACAAAGAGCAGACTGAAAAGTTTAAGGAGATGGTTAAGGCGCACACTGTCGTGGAAGGAAATTTGATTATCAGCGACCTGCGGGGCGTAGATCCGATTTACACCGGAAACCGTTTTATGATTTACAGCATGTATCCCGAGCAGAACATCAGCGCATGGATTGTAAGCGGGCGCGGCGGCGCGGGCTGTTCTGCGGCTGTCGGCTACAGCATCCTGAACAAGACCAGCCGGGTGAATGTGGGAAGCCTTATGCTTAAATACGGCGGCGGCGGGCATGAAAAAGTCGGCACCTGTCAGTTTAGTGATGAAACGATGGCCGAGGGCTTACCGAAAATGCTTTCTGAACTTAAAGCCATGGCAAATGCTTAAGCTTGAGATGCAGTAAAACTCACTAAAAACAATAAAACCCGCGTTAAACGCGGGCTTTGTTTTGCCGGGAACCAGAATCGAACTGGCACGGAGGTTTTCGCTTCCGAGGGATTTTAAGTCCCTTGTGTCTACCTATTCCACCATCCCGGCATCACTGTATGAGACAGTACGTGGAGTATAGCGGATTTATGCAGTCGTTGCAAGCGCATGGGGATTGCGATACAATATCGGCCATGTATTCTGACACACATTTTCATTTTAAGCATTTTGTCTCTGATCTTGCCCGTACTGGTACAGATGAAGCAGCGGTTTATGGCGCAGATGTACTTACAAAGATGGCAAAGAATGATGTCGCTTTTGGACTCGACATCGGCACGAGATGCGATGACCTGATGAGCCGACTTGCAAGCGTGCAGGAAAGCCTTGATTTGATTGACGACGTGAATGTACGCGCTCATGCGCAGAAGGCGATATACTTTAGTGCCGGCATCTGGCCGGATCCGGACGAAATCCGCGACCGCTATGCCTGCATGGAAACGCTGCGGGAAAGCATAGAAGAGTTCCGCTCTGAAGGCGGGGAATTTGCAAAAAAGCTGGTTGCCATAGGCGAGGGCGGGCTTGACCATCACTGGAACCCGAGCGGTGCCGACGGTCGTGACCAGGCAGATTTTGACGAAGAGCTGCTCTGGGGAGAGCGCGAGCTTTTTCAGATGCAGCTGGAGCTGGCCGAGGAGCTGAATCTGCCGTTTATCGTGCATAGCCGCGACGCTTTCCGCGAGACGCTTGAATGCATTCGCGAGACCGGCTACGACCGCGGCGTCATTCACTGCTACAGCTATGGGCTTAGCGAGGCTAAAGCATTCCTCGACCGCGGCTGGTACATTGCTTTCGGTGGCGGCACGACCTACACCAAAAAAGCCAAAATGGACGATATGATTGCGCTTTTGCAGTACGTGCCTGACGACCGCATCCTTTTGGAGACAGACTCACCGTATCTGGCACCTGTTCCCTTGCGCGGCGAAATCAACACTCCGCTGAATATCCGCTATACCTATGAGTTTATTGCGACCAGACGAAATACGACGCCGTCGCACTTAAGCAAGCTTGTCGATAAGAACATAAAAGAACTGTTCAAGATATAGCTGTAGCAGGGGGGTTAGGGGCTTGTTGGCTGCGCGGGGGCGCAGCCGAGACTTGAAAAAAACGCTTTGCAGCAAAAAAACAAAAAAAGAAGAATTATTCAAGACGAAGAGTCGTAGCAGGGTTTTTAGGGGTGCAACCCCTAAAGCGTGCTGGAAAAGAGAGGGGGTATGGGGGAGAGAGAAACAACGCTTCGCAGTAGAGGTTTCTCTCTCCCCCATATCAGGGGGTTGGGGACTCGTCCCCAAGAGTCTACTGTTTTGTTGTGAGGGGAACGACGGCGCCTGTTCCGGGAACGACATAGGCTGCTTCCGGAACCTGACGGCCGTCCCAGCGTTTTGCGCGCTCAAGCTCTATTTCAAGCTCTTTTAGACGGATTTCGAGTGCCTGATTCTGTGCAATCGAGCGGTTGTAGGAGGCAATGCCTTCGCCTTCAAGCTTCTTTGCGTCCGCTTCTGCCTGTGCTTTTACGCGCACGGCTTCTGCATTCAGCTTTTCTGCTTCAAGGTTTGCGTTTGCCTCGCGAACTTTTACCTGCGCTTTTGCCTCGGCGATGTTCGCTTCCTGCTCTGCCTGACGAACCTGCTGCGTGCGGTTTGCCGTTTCCTTTATCTGCTTGTCAAAATCATCGCTCCAGTCCCAGTTTGTGATTGTCGTCTGGGAAATCTGAATCGGGTAGCTTGCCATTCGTTCTAGCACAGCTTTTGCCACCTCTGCAGTGATTTTGTTCTGCTGCTCGACAAGTTCGTAAATCGAATAGCGGCCGGTCGTCTCTTTGACAGAAGCCTTTACGTTGTCGCGCATTGCGTCGGTAATCATGCGGTCGTCGCGGTACACTTTGACGATGTCCATGATGCGGCTTGTGTCGTACATCCAGCGGACTGACACTGTTGTGCCGACCGTCTGCATGTCTTTGGTGATTGCGCCATCCTGCCCGACAGTAAACTTTACTTCGGAAGACTTTGGCTCAATGCGGAACTTGCGTGCCTGAGAAAGAAACGGCACTTTTGTGTGCACGCCCGGCTCCAGTACGGCTTCCTGCACGGTGCCGAGTATGACAAGCACGCCGCGTTCATTCGGCTGTACAACGCAGAAAGAGTCGCTCGCTGCCAGAACGATAAGCAGCAGGATTACAGCTCCAACTACCGTCTTTGCTTTTAATTTGGGAACTTTCATGTGAACCTCTCGTTTAGATGTTCAGCAATTCAGCGTATGCTTTGAGTGCGCCGTCTGTGTTGTGTGCGAGCACTTTCTTTGCAAGCGTCTTTCCGAGCTGCACGCCTTCCTGGTCAAAGCTGTTCAGGTTCCATGCAAAGCCCTGGAACATTACTTTGTTCTCGTAGTGAGAAAGCAGTGCGCCCAATGCTTCGGGAGTCAGCTGCTTTCCGTAGATGATGCTTGACGGGCGGTTACCGGCAAAAGACTTATTCGGGTTTTCGTCGGTTTTGCCGCAGGCGAATGCCATAATCTGTGCGGTGACGTTTGCGCAGAGTTTCTGCTGGCTCGTGCTGCCTTCAATCACTACGTCGTTACCGGTCTGGTTTTCTGCAAAGCCGATGAACTGCAGCGGGATGATGTCTGTTCCCTGGTGCAAGAGCTGGTAGAAGCTGTGCTGGCCGTTGGTGCCCGGTTCGCCGAAAATGACGGGGCCGGTTACGTAGTCAATGCTTTCTCCTGCGCGGTTTACGCTCTTTCCGTTTGATTCCATGTCCAGCTGCTGCAGGTGTGCCGGGAAGCGGCTCAATGCCTGAGAGTAGGGGAGTACGGCGGTTGCCGGGTATCCAAGTACATTGCGCTCGTATACGCCGATGAGGGCGTCCAAAAGCGCCGGGTTTTTAAGCAGGTCAGTTTCTGCTGCAGTTTTGTCGGCAGCGGCGGCACCGTCAAGGAAGCGGGCAAAGACGTCTGCTCCGAATGCCAGTGAAAGCACGGCTCCGCCGACAGCGCTCGTAGAAGAGTAGCGGCCGCCGATGTAGTCATCCATGTAGAAGGCTGCAAGGTAGTCTGAGTTATGGGCAAGCGGGCTTGTTTCGCTTGTGACAGCAATCATGTGTTTGCTCGGGTCCAAGCCTGCTTTTTTGAGTGCATCTTTTACGAATGCTTCGTTGGTCAGCGTTTCAAGCGTGGTGCCGCTTTTTGAGACGAGGATAAAAAGTGAGTGAGCAAGGTCGACGCTCTTTAAGACGGCGGTTGCGTCGTCGGGGTCTACGTTAGAGATGAACTGTGCGCTCATCTTGCTCTTTCCGTTTGCCTTTGCCCATTCATTCAAGGCAAGGTACATGGCGCGCGGGCCTAAGTCAGAGCCGCCGATACCAATCTGCACGACGGTCGTAAACTTTTCGCCCTTTGCGTTTGCGATGGTGCCTGCATGCACTTTTTCTGCAAAGTCAGCGATGGCTTTCTGCTGGGCGACGTAGAAGTCGCGCTTGTTTGTATTGTCTGCGATAACGTCTTTTCCAAGCTGGCCGCGTGTCAGATGGTGCAGGACAAGGCGCTTCTCGCCGGTGTTGATGACCGCGCCGTTGTAGGTCTCGGCAAATTTTTCGACAAGCTGAGCTTCTGCAGCAAGCTTTTTAAGCACGTCGAGCACCTGTTCGTTCACCTGCTTTGCCGCATAGTTGTAGGTAAGGCCGGCTGCCATTGGCACCTGATACTGTGCCACCCGTGCAGCGCCCGCGTCTCCAGAAAGCACGTCAGAAAGAGTGACGGCTCCTGCCAGTGACTGTAATTTTTTGTAAGAATCCAGTTTAGAAAGATTTTCCCAGGTAATCATTGTTGCAACCTCTTTTTTATTGCCCCAGCGGGGCTAAGTTGCTGAATTATATCATTCTTTGTCCTGCTAGGCTATTCTGTTTCCTTAAAAATGCAGCGCAAGAGGAGTCGGCTCTCGGAATGCATATAGCCGGCGCTGACTTTTGCGCCGGGGGAAGCTTTGTGTCGCGCTCAGTATGCAATTCACTGCGTGCTAGTCTGTCGCTACGATGTAGACGCGCGTTTGTGCGCTTCCGCTTGAAAACGTTACGCTGATGTCGTCTTCGGCTGCGGTTCCGAGTTTGTAAAGCGTGCATCCATACGGCCGCAGCGCCGGGGTTATGGCTTTAGGATTAAACAGCGCCGGTGCACTGTAGGTGCCGTCTTTATTGCGCGTGTTTAAAAGCTCGTTTTCGCTGTAGACGCTCGTTGTCCAGCTGCAGGCTTTGCTCCATAAATCAATTGCAGAAAGCGGGTAGGTGTAGCGGACGGGGCCTGCTTCGTACACAATGCTTTCCTCTGCGGTCTTATTTGCGCTAAAGGCAGCTTCGGGATCTACGAGCGAAGATGCGTACAATGCCAGAAGGGACTCCATGGTGTATGAACCGCCTGTCAGCGTATTGACGGCCTGCACTACAGACGTGTAATTTGCGGTGTTGTTCTGCGCCAGTTCCCTGATGAACGCAGCCCCGCCAAAATTACGTGCGCACCAGGCGCCAAATGCATACAATGTTGCGTACGAAAGCGAGCCTTGGGCGTTGTTGTACTCAATGCCGGAAAGCGCATAGTGTGCGTTAAAACTTGAGAGCCGGTTGCGCGGGCCTGCCGTTTCCGGAAGCTCCAGAAAATCACTCATGGCGTCTTCGGCAAGCAGTGCTAAAAGCTCCTGATACCAGATTTCTGCTTCTTCGCCGCCAGCGCTTTTGTCTACTCCAAAGTTAATCATATGCTGGAACTCGTGTGCCAGCGTGGAAACTGTCATTTCCGGATACTTTACGGCGTAATAGGAATCAACATAAAAGTATTTTCCCTGATTTGAGTATCGCAAATCTCCGTTTTTTACCGGAATGTAATAGTCCTTACTGTAAAAATAGCCCATGACGCCCCGTGCAAGCGGAAAATTGTAATCCTTGCCGATGTCATAGAGTACGATGTTTACGGTTGAGCCGGTAGCGCTCCAGTCTGAAAGGGCGGCATACGGCCTGTCGCTGCCGTCACTGTTGTACCGGATAGACTCGCTTTCGTTTCCGAAGAGCGTGCGTTCTACGGGGTACAGTGCGTCGAACCGTTCTGCCAGCGTTTGGCAGATGGCGCTGTTCACTTTTGCCGCAGCATGTTCGGCGCTTACTTCGTCCGTTGTGTAATACTCATCAACTACCCACACATAGCAGTAGGTGCCGGAAGCGCGGAGTGTCGCCTGCTTTTTTGCGTAGATGGACATGCCGGGATCTGCGTCTACCCACAGAAGCATGGTCGTGCTGTCTACCACGGGCGAGCTAAGCTTACCGGGGGCGCTGATGCTGTCGGCAGCGTTTCTGCTGTCGGCAGGGGCTGTGTCCGTGCGCCAGTGTCTGGGCGGAATGTAGCATCCACCGAATGTTGGCTCAGGGCTTTCGGTACCAGCTGGCTTTGAACACAGGGCGTTACGGGAGGCGAGCGCACTTTTTGTAATCGGACTTGCCGGCTCTATGCCGGTCGTGGCGGAAACCGTGCGTGGCTCATCCGCTTCTGTCGGCGCGGGATTTGTAATGATAGCAAACAGCTGCTTTCCCCGTACGCCAGAAAGCGAAAGCGTTTCTTCTGGCGCTGTGAGGGCCGCCTGCGGAGACGATGACTGACTCTGCGATTCGCTTCTTTCTGTGTAGAGCTGGCAGGCTGTGGCAAAAAAAGAGAAGGTGCAGAGGCCTGCGTACAACGCACGTGCGCACCATGTTCCTGGTAAAAAAGGCTTTTTCATTACAGGCCTCCCTCTGCGACGCGCGCTGTGCATTCCTCAAAAGAATCTATGGCGACAGAAATTGCAAGCGGCATGGAGCCGGGCATAAACGAAAAAGCAAGCGACTGCGTGCGCTCATTAAAAGTGCCCTGCAGCGCTGTGATTTTTATGGGCATGATTTTTTCATCGTTTGCGGTATATGTATACAGCGGCTTTTCTTTTGATGCTGCTGATGTAATGCAGCCTGTCTCGTCAATCGGCGCGGTCATGTAGATGTCGCCGATTCGCATTTTGGGTGAGTAAGAAAAAGCGCTCATGCGTATGCTGACAGCGCCGCCTTCTTTCAGCACCGTATAGCTGAGGCGCGGAGAAGCGATTACGGAGCCGCTTACAGAAAGCGGCGTTATTGCGCTGTACTCGGTTTTGTTTTGCAGCGAGCCGTATGCGCGGTCGGTGCCGCCGGTAACAGTAACGGCAACTGCCATAAAATTTGCCTCAACACGTACATCGCTTGCCCGCGATTTTTTTGCGGTAAGATTCTGATTGATGAAATTCAGGCGAAAATCAGCTGAAAACTGCTCCCCGTCAGGCGTAAACGAAAAGCGGTCAACTACGCAGTTAAGGCTTTGGTTTGTCTTTTCGTCAGCCTGTCCGTTGGAGCTTTCTTCACCTGAAAAGAAAATGGGAGTTACTGTAATGACATCGCTTTTTTGGGAAAGGCGCCAGCTGTCGCCAGCGGCTGCAAGCTGCACGGTAAATTGCGGCACGCTGATTCTTCCTCCGTAGGTGAACGGAGAAACCGTTATGCTTTTGATGCGACCGTCGTCAAGAAGAGCCGGTGTAAGGCGCAGCTCTTCTTCCCACAGCGAAATGATTTTCTCCTGTTCCGGTTGCGTGATGACCGTGTTGTCTGCTACGTCGAGCATGGCGGTTTTTGCAATGCCGTAGCAGGCGTTTCCCTCGTGGAGTGGGTCCCCGTCCGGACTGTCAGCGCTTTCTGTCTGGCAGCCGGCGGCAAAAAAAACGAGGCTCAGCAGAAAAAGGCTTTTGTATGCGTAGTTCATGCGTTCATTCTCCTTGACCGGCGGTGCTGTTTCTGTCAGAGACGTCTTCCGCGCGTACTACGCGAAAGCCCGTCTGCGCGCACTTTTCTGAAGGCGCCTGGTACCAGCGGCTTGAAACGCTGCAAAAGGAGCAGAGGTAGTTTGCATAACACCCTCCGCGTACAACTCGCAGCGTGCCTGTACTGGCTCCCTGCGGGTCGGTGACGCCTTTTCGGTCGCTTGTGTATTGATTTCCGTTATACCTGTCCCAGCAGAATTCCTGCACGTTGCCGCTCATGTCATATACGCTCCATGCGTTTGGGGCCTTTGTGCGTACCGGATGCGCGTGGTGCGTGTCGGTCAGGGCGCTGTCGGCGCTGTTTTCGTAATACCAGGCATACTTTGACAGCGCGCTTTGCTGCTGTGTGCCGCTCCAGATGCAGGAGGCAGTGGCGGCATTTCCTGCGCGCGCGGCGTATTCCCATTCTGCTTCTGTCGGCAGACGGTAGCCTGTTGCGTCAAAATTACAGCGTATGTCTGTCCATTCTGCGTAGTCTGCAGGCCACTCGTCGCTGTCAGTGCTCCCTGCAAGTGAATAACAGGGAGCAAGCGCCTCAGAGGCGCTTCGTTTGTTGCAGTACACAATCGCCTCGTACCAGGAAAGTCCGTACACTGGCATGTCCCCGTCTGCATCCGGCGTATTTTTTGCAATGAGCGCCGGAAGCGTCTGCATGACGGCCTGGTACTCGCCTTGCGTTACTTCTGCGCTTCCCATGTACAGCGCACGGGTAAGCGTCACGGTGTGTACGGGGCTTTCGGTGCCACTTCCGCCGGTCGACCCCATAAGGAAGCTTCCGGCAGGTATGCGGACAAAGCCTTCCGGCGCATACCCGTTATCGACAGAAAGCGCGGCGTTTGTGCTTCCAGTGTCAGAACTGTCGCCGGATGTGGCGCAGCCTGTGCACAGACAGGTGGCGGCAATCAGCGCGAAAAGAGCATTACGCGCGTAATGCGCATAAAGCGCGTAATGCACGTAATGCGCATAAAGCACGTAATGCGCGCGTAAGGCCATGTGCTTTTTTTTGTGATTCAGCTGCTTCATACGGACTTTGCTACCTTATCGTGCGCACGACGCGGAATCCGAGATATGCCGTCCCGCTGAAAATCTGGTTTTTTGTGCGTGCGCTTACAGAGAAGAACGGCAGCAGAAGCCCGGTATCCGCACTGTCAGTCGTGACGTTTCCTCCATCGCGGACTACATGCCATTTGCTGACAGAAAAATCATCAGACGTAGTGCCTGTCGGGTCGATGACAGCATCTTCTGAAAAGCTTGCTTCGTATACGTCCCAGCACAACTCGCGTGCGTTTCCGCTCATGTCATACAGGCCCCATGCGTTCGGTTTTTTTGTCTTTACTTCATGGAGTGTTTTTTCAGCATTTGCCCCGTACCAGAGATACTCGGCTGCATCGGCCTCTGTTTCCGTGCCGCTCCAGGTGTACGCGTCTGTGACGGAATTTCCCGCGCGCGCGGCATATTCCCATTCTGCTTCTGTCGGCAAGCGGTAGCCGTCGGCATCAAAATTACAGCTGATTGTCCATTGCGCTTCGCTGCTTTTTGCAGGTGCGTCTCCCCAGGTGGCCGGGTCCTGAGATTCCTTCCCTTCAACTGAATAGCAGGGCGTGAGACCTTCGGCGAGGCTTCGCGCATTACAGTAGGCAGCTGCGCTGTATAAACTCACAAAGATGATTGGCTTTTGTGCTGCGACAGCGCCAGGCGTGAGGTTTTCGGGATACGAGCCGACAGTTGCGTACCATTCGGCCTGTGTTGTCTCGTGATCGCTCATGTAGAAGTCGCGGGTAAGCGTTACCGGATGAACGGCTTTATCATTTGTGGCAAGCACTTTGTCCTTGCTGTTTTTTCTCTCTGCTGAGCATCCCATGTAAAAGGTTCCCGCAGTGATTTTTACAAATCCGTCGGGGGACTGCTCGGGCTGAACAACAGGTGCTGTTTCTGTTGCGGATGTTGCGGTGCGTACTACGCGGAATCCGTCCCATTCAAGCCAGCTTCCGAATGGCTGGTAGAAGTAATCTGCCGTGGCACACTGCGTACCGTTGTAGTCGTTAAAGGCTCCGCCTCGTATGAGCGTCGCTCCATAGCTGCTTTCCTCCGGGCCTGTCGGGTCAACGGCGCCTTCGTCTGCTTCTGTGTAGCCCCAGCCGTTCATCAAATCCCAGACGCGCTCGCGAACGTTACCGCTCATGTCGTAAATGCCCCAGGCATTCGGTTTCCGCGTCATTACTTCTTTTGCGCTTGCATCGTAGGCTCCCGGTGCGCTCACTGAGTTTTCGCCCCACCATGCGTAATCGTTTAATTCGCTGATATCGGTAGTTCCGCTGTAGGAAAGCACGTCCGTTGTCGTGTCGCCGGCGCGCGCTGCATATTCCCATTCAGCTGATGTGGGTAACCGGTAGCCGTTAGCGGTAAAGTTGCAGGAATACGTCGTCCATTCTGAATAAGCCGGCCAGCTTGCGGGATTGGTACTGCCGTTAACGGTGTAGCAGGGCGTGTAGCCTTCTTTGATGCTGCGGCGGTTACAGTATTCCAGCTCGTGAAACCAGTGGACGCAGTTCATCGGGTAGTCATCGCCATAGCCGCCTCGAGATGATTCTGCCAGCTCTGTAAGCTTTGTCGTCAGTGCACCCATAACGGACTTGTATTCTTTTTGCGTGACTTCGTGCTCGCATATCCAGTAGCTGCGTGTGAGCGTAACGGTGTGCACAGGACCGCGTCCGGAGCCTTTTTCGCTTCCCATGCGGAATGAGCCGGCCGGAATGTACACAAATTCTCCGACCTTGGTAACCGTTTCAGTCTGGCTGGGGGAAGGGCGCGGGGAGTCCTCCTCGTCGTCATCTGAGGTGCGGCAACCGGCTGCTAAAAGCAGGCTTGTGCATAGCGCTCCCCAAAGCAGTGCGCTTTTTTTGTGTGTCATTTTTTTTTATCTCCTCTATAAAACCGCAGTAGCGGCCTTTCAGGGAGGCAAGGTATCGCAGTTTTGCCAACGGCAAAATCTGCAAATGCAAAAAATTACACGGATGTAATTTTCAGCATGCCTCCTCTATCGTGCTGTCAGCCTGTTATTAGCTGTAGCTAACAGCAGGGCAAAAGGCTACAGGCAAAAATCGAATCTGTCAACGTTACTTTAAGCTATTAAGAAAGATTCTTAATAAGCCCGAAATGGCGAGTTTTTTTCCCGATACCAAAATGAGTAAGCGGGAAGAAAAGGAAGCGGGCGCAAGGCAGCTTGTCGGGGGCGAAGGAGCGAAAGCGACTGAGTCCAATACAGCTTCCCGACGACCTGCCGGAGTCGCACGCGCTTTTCTGGAAGCGTACAGATTTTTGCAATAATGCAGAAAGTCGCCAGTTTTCCGATACCAAAATGAGTAAGCGGGAAGAAAAGCAGGCGGGAAGAAAAGTAAGCGGTGCATGTGCTTGACAAAGCAAAAGCAGGGCAATACTATAAGCGCTAATAACAAGTTGTTATAAGCTAACTAAAGATAGCTTATGATGTATTTTTGATTGCTGGCAGACATTTCACCGGGAGCTACTTACTATGCCTGAAAACAAAACCTCTATTTCTGATATCGAACAATCCCTGCACCGCCAGGGATTTCGCATGACCGAACAGAAGAAAAAAATTCTTAAGTCGATTTTTCTTGACGGAAATACTGACTGCAAGGAAATCTGCTACCTCCTTAAAGCGCAGTCCTCTGGCGTCAGCACGGCGACTGTGTATCGGACGGTTCGCCAGCTGGAGGAGCTGGGCTTTATTAACCGCCAAGGCTTTTGTGTGAATACGAAAACACACAGATAACGTAAAGTGTTGCATAAACTTTGAAAAAACGCTATTGTTTCTGCATATTTATTCATTTTAATGCACATGAGGCGTGTTATGGCAAAAGACAAAGTAATTCTAGCCTATTCCGGTGGTTTGGACACAACGGTAATCATTCCGTGGCTCAAAGAAAACTATGACTATGACGTTATCGCAGTCTGCATTGACGTAGGACAGGGCGATGACTGGGAAAAAATCAAGGGCCGTGCTGTTAAGACCGGCGCTTCAGCCTGCTATGTAGTTGATGCGCGTCAGGAATATATTGAAGAATACGTGTGGCCGGCACTCAAGGCAAACGCTGTCTACGAAGACGAGTACCTGCTTGGCACTTCAACCGCACGCCCGCTTATCGGAAAGATTTTGGTTGAATATGCCCGTCAGGAAGGTGCTGTCGCCATCTGCCACGGTGCTACCGGTAAAGGAAACGACCAGGTACGCTTTGAGCTGGCAATCAAGGCATTTGCTCCGGACCTGAAAGTAATCGCCGCCTGGCGCGACGACAAATGGAACATGGACAGCCGCGAGGCCGAAATCAAGTTCCTTGAAGACCGCGGTCTTGAAGTTCCGATGAAAAAAGACCAGTCATACAGCCGCGACGAGAACATCTGGCACATCAGCCACGAAGGTCTTGAGCTTGAGAAGACTGAAAACGAGCCTAACTACAAGCATATGCTTAAAAACACCGTGGTGCCTGAAGAAGCAGGCGACGGCGAGTATGTGACGATTGAATGGGAAAAGGGCATTCCGGTCAGCGTAAACGGAAAGAAGATGAACGGCCTGGAGCTGATGCTTGAGCTGAACAAAATTGGCGGCAAAAATGGCGTCGGCCTTGTAGATATCTGCGAAAACCGCTGCGTCGGCATGAAGAGCCGCGGCGTGTATGAGACTCCCGGTGGAGCAATCCTGTACTTTGCGCACCGCATGATGGACCATATCTGCCTCGACCGCGACACCTACCACTACAAGCAGCAGGTGTCACTGCGCCTTGCAGAACTCATCTACGACGGAAAAGTGTTCACGCCGCTGTATGACGCGCTGATGGCATTCGTCGATAAGACGCAGGAGACCGTGACCGGCTGGACAAAGGTTAAGCTGGTTAAGGGACAGATTCGCGCTGCAGGTTCAAGCTCAAAGTACAGCCTGTACAACGAGGATATCGCAAGCTTTACGACTGGCGAGCTGTACAACCACAAGGATGCACAGGGCTTTATCACGCTGTTCGGTCTGCCGTTAAAAGTGCGCGCCATGATGGAGCAGAAAGTCGGCGAAGGACAGGCTGTTGCAGAAAGCAAGAGCTTAAAGAAGCGTCCTACAGAATAAGCACGAAAAAACGACTTCCATGTCGTTTTTTCGTGTACGAGTTTCGGTTTCGCTTCGCGAAACCGAAACTCGTGGGCAAGTCTTGCAGCGCCATCCATGGCGCTGGAGAAGCCGTCCAACTGGACGGCTTTTTTTTAGGGCTGAAAGTATTAGTTTATTCCAGCTCCTGTTCTCTTCGGCACTATTTTCATACCACTTTGTTTATAATAGTACGTTATTTTTATATCCACAAACGCATTAACCGCCCAGTTGCGGTTTTTCATTGCCAGATAAAATTGTGAACCGGCTGGATAGTCGTCTACCTCGATTTCATGCATGTAGCTTTTTCCGAGGTAGTCGCAGTTCTTCCATCGGGAATACCCGCCTTCTGTTGAATTGTGTGAAAAATTATAGAAAGCATCCAAATCTGGCAGAAGATCAAATTTGAGCTGTGATCCATTAGCATCACAAGTAGCATATATTTTGATTCGTTTTACACCTTCAGTGTTAAGCTCAACATACTTTGCACTGCGTGAGGGCATGGAATAAGCATATGTATCTGTTTGCGGGCTTGGAGTATAGGGAACTAATTCTACTTCGGGAATACCGTCCGGCCCTGGCGTAGGTGCTGAATAATCTTGAGTTGTCTGAACCTGCTGTTGGGCAGCAGAAACAAACGTTTTTCCAATTACTAAGCCAAAGAATACTGAAAGCAAAAGATAGATTCCAAATGAAACTGCTGAAAGAATGCATTTATTCTTAAATTTAACAGGTAAAAGTGGAATCACAAGAAAAGCTACAAATAGAAGCGCTGAGCACAGTATACTTGCAATAACGGTAATCCCAAGTATTTTCTCTGGCAAAAACCTTACGCCTACAGGTAGTGAAAATAGCAGCAGAACAACGATTTCAATCACAGATAGAACAACACGTTCACCTACCGTTCCATAATAGGGTCTCTTTTTTCCAAGCAAAACCTGGCCGGTAAAGTAACATGCAGCTGCTTCAAGGCAGAAAAAAACGATCAAAAATCTGACCGAAAAACGAGGTCCATACCTTGTAAGCATAGCTATAATAACTGACAACAGCAAAGCCGACAAAGTAGAAATCAAAAATGGATTTCTTAAAAATTTAAGAGTATGAGCATTTGCACTTTCTTCTGACATAGTTCTTGTCTCCTTGTTTTCTGAAATAATACCATACAAAAAAAAAGTGGTGTGTCAATTTGCCTTAATTCAGACTTATTACTCCATTTTTGTTGACGTAAATTGAGGTGAACAGAGAAATGCTGCACAAAAAAAATGATTTGACAATCTGGATTTTCGTCTTAGAATTAAAATGTAATATTAATTTCAGATAAGGGGGAGTCCTTTGAAAA
Source organism: Treponema sp. (assembly GCA_024698325.1). Classification (GTDB taxonomy): domain Bacteria; phylum Spirochaetota; class Spirochaetia; order Treponematales; family Treponemataceae; genus Treponema_D. The sequence continues at coordinate 5,016 of JAILRG010000068.1, read as the reverse complement.
AATCTATAGTTTGTCTGGCCATGGGAGCAGTTGCGCTTCTTGGCATGTCATGTAACGGCAAAAAAGCTGCTGTTGCGGAATCAGAGGTTCAGAAAATCATTGCTCAGGCAGAAAAAATGAGCTTTGACGAGCTGTGTAAGAAAGCTGTTGAAGAGTCAAAAACTGCTACCATCAAGGGTATCGGTAACTCTAGCCGCGGTAAGACTGCGGGCGCTGCCTTTATCAATTACTTAAAGTCTGTCGACCCGTCGTATGCCGGAACCATTGAATGGTCACAGCCGAAGAACAATTCAATTTTTACCACGCTGTCTGTTGATTACAAGTCAACCAAGCCTGAATACTTTATGACGCTTATTCAGGACGGTAACCAGATTCAGTCAAAGATGATGGACACCGGAATCCTGCGCACCTTTGTGCCGAAAGAGTGGGCAGAAGCAAACAAGCTTGAAAAGAAAGATTATCCTGAGCTGCTTTCCCTGCAGACGCTGAACAAGGTATTCATGTTCAACAAAACGGCGGGAGCTGATTTTACGAACTGCTGGGATTTTGTCTATGACGGCGCAAAGGGTATGTTCATGGACGTGAACAGCGAGCTTGTCGGAAAGAACTTCCTGTACATGCTTTCTTCAGATAAATATGCAACCTGGCTTAAAAACGCATTTGACGCACTCGACAGCTCAAAGAAAGCGTTCTTCCAGCCGACAATCGACGAATGTGCGACTGTGGCAAAGAACTACGGCATTGAAGGTGCCAACGCAAAGTACGGTCTTGCATGGACAAAGCTCTGGGTTCAGAACTATAACGCAATGACCGACGATGGCCCGATTTGTACCGAGCTGGTTTCAAAGTCTGCCGCCGGTGAGTTTGCGCTTATCGTGTACTCAAAACTGCGTTCTGTTGCTGAAACTGCTGAGTCTTCCGTAAATAACATTGCTGTTGCCGCTTACAACGACGGCTACAAGGGCATCGGCGGCTACGGCTACTGTCATTACCTTGAGGTTATGGATTCATCTCCGTATCCGTGGACAGCGTGCGCATTCATCTCATTCATGGTAACCAAGCTTGAAGGCTTCTCTGCCTGGGGCAAGGACATGGGCGGCTATTCTGCTAACCCGGTTCTTGCGGCGGAAAACGAAGCAAAATATCACCACAGCACAGCTGGCGGCGCCGAGTTCCCCGCAAAGAACGATCGCGGCTACGACTGGTGGTCAAGCGAGAATGGCGGTGCTCTGGTTATCGAAGACCCGAAATACTGTTCAGAAGTTTCACTTGATTTGGGTGACTGGATTGATTCTCTCCGCGGCGGCCGCTAAGGAGATGTGCCGGCCGTAGCAATACAGCCGGCGCTGTTTTTTGCATTCCCCCGGCAGTAAACCGGGGATATTTTTTATAAAAAGGACATGTAATGACACAAACGATTGCTCCTGCAAGATCTCTTGCGGCTCAGCAGAGAATGAATCAGATTACAACATTCTTTTCAAAGCCGCAGAACGTGATTTTGCTTTTGTTCGGTATTGTGCTTTCTGTTTCGACCATTGCGCCAATCCTCTATCTTGCAAAGGACACGGTTGCCGTCCACGCAGGTACGGTGGATTCTTTGCGCACGGGCTTAAAGGAAGGACAGTACACATTCTATAACTGGGTTGACCTCTTTACCGGAAAGCTTGCCCGTACAAACCTGTGGGTACCGCTTTTGAATACGGTCATTCTTGCAGTGCTTACCTGCTTTATTTCGATTGTATATGGCGGCATCTTTGCCTACCTGGTTACCCGTACTAATCTGAAATTCAAGCAGTACTTGAGCTCGATTTTTATTTTCCCGTATATCATGCCGCAGTGGACGCTCGCCATGGTCTGGCGAAACGCGTTTAACAGTAATGCTGTCACGCACGGAGCGGACGGCTTGCTCGCTTCCTTGTTCAATATACACATGCCGCTCTGGTGGTGTCAGGGCTTGTTTCCGGCGGCAATCGTGCTCGGCCTGCACTACGCGCCTTTTGCCTACATCTTGATTGGTGGCATCTTCCGCAATATGGATGCAAACCTTGAGGAAGCGGCGACGATTCTGGACACGCCTAAATGGAAGAGCTTTTTGTGCATTACGCTACCGCTTGTAAAGCCGGCCATCCTTTCTACGATTCTGCTTGTATTCGGCAGCGCCATGGGAAGCTACCCAGTTCCGCATTATTTGGGACTGACTACGCTTTCTACCAAGTACGTCGCTTTGAGTAGCGCGCGCGCGGGCGAGGCAAGCATTATCGCCGTCATCATGATGATTTTCGGCGTGGCCATCCTGATGCTGAACCAGTCGAGCACTTCAAGCCGCAAAAACTACACGACCGTCACCGGTAAGTCAGGCCAGATAAGCAAGGCGAACCTGGGAAAAATCGGCCGCTATGCGGTTGCCTGCGTCTTTATCGTACTCACACTTTTGACCAGCATCTACCCGATTATCTCCTTCGGCATTGAAACCTTCCTGCCCAACCCCGGTGACTACAGCTTCTTAAAGACCGGCGACATCTCGCATCTGACTACCAAGTGGTGGACGACGAGTGATACTCAGGGCGAATACGGCCTTTTCGGTCAGCTGGGCATGCTTCATAATGTGCAGATCTGGAAAGCCTTTGCCGGCCAGCTCTATGTTGCTGTCGTCTGCTCCCTCTGTGCGGGCACTATCGGCACTCTTGTCGGCTACGCCGTCAGCAAGAACCGCCGCAGCCGCGCCGCAGCCTACGTGAACTCGGTCGCCTTTTTGCCCTACCTTATGCCGTCGCTCTCCGTTGGCGTCGCATTCCTTATCTTTGGTAAGACACTTTCCATCGGCGGCTCCTTCTTAATCTTGATGCTGACCGGTACGGTTAAGTACATTCCGTTTGCAAGCCGTGCCTCGCTTAATTCTATGCTGCAAATCAGCGGTGAGATTGAGGAAGCGGCAATCATTCAGGACATTCCCTGGGTAAAGCGCATGTTCGGTATCATCATCCCGATTCAGAAGAGCACGATTATATCAAGCTTCCTCTTGCCCTTCATGACCTGTTTGCGCGAATTGACGCTCTTTATGCTTTTGTGCGACCAGTTCAAGATTATGACGACTGCCATGGACTACTTTGACGAGATGGGCTTGTACGCCTTCTCAAGCGGTATGAACTTGATTTTGATTGTTACGATCCTTGTGTTCAATGCGCTGATTAACAAGCTGACAGGCGCGAGCATTGACAAGGGTGTTGGAGGAAAATAATGCCAAAAATTACATTGACAAACGTGACCAAGCGCTGGGGAAAATTCTACGGCGTGGACAGACTGAACTTAGTGATAGATGATAATGCCTTCGTGACTCTGCTGGGACCTTCCGGGTGCGGTAAGACGACGACGCTCCGTATGATTGCGGGCCTTGAAACACCGACAAGCGGCAGAATCGAAATCGGTGACAAAGTCGTTTATGACAGCGAGCTAGGCATCAACATTCCGCCGAACAAGCGCAAGGTGGGCTTTTTGTTCCAGAATTACGCACTCTGGCCGAATATGACTGTCTACAAGAACATCGCTTTCGGCTTGAGTAACATTAACGAAGAGCTTCCGGTATACGACTGGGAGGCAAAGACAAACAGCCGCCTTGCAGACATCTTAGAAAGCCCGCAGGTCGTCGTCTTTGCGCTTGACGAGTCCAAGGACAAAAACGGCCAGGTTGATGAAGAAAAGGCGCTGATGAAGCTCATCGACACCTTTGAAATCAGCATGTACAGTGCAAAAAAGCTCCTTGCGCTCGGCCTGCACAAGGGCGGAGATGTAAGCTCGCTTGCAAATGAAGCCTGCAGCAGGTTCCATGCAAAGGCAGAAGCCGCGGTAGCCGCCGCAAAGGCAAACGGCTTTACGCTGACAGATGACTTCCAGCTGGTAAAAGACGGCGTGCCGGTTGTAAAAGAGCGGAAGCTTACTGACGAGGAGATTGACCTTGCCGTGCGCAAAGTAAGCCGCGTCGTAAAAATCGGCATGTTCATGGACCGCTATCCGGCAGAGCTTTCCGGCGGCCAGCAGCAGCGCGTCGCCATCGCGCGAACGCTTGCACCGGAGCCGAGCGTGCTTTTTATGGACGAGCCGCTTTCAAACCTGGACGCTAAGCTTCGCCTGGAAATGCGCTACGAGCTTCAGCGCTTGCACATCGAGACGGGAAGCACCTTCGTGTACGTCACCCACGACCAGATGGAGGCTATGACGCTTGCAACGCGCATCTGCCTTATCAATAACGGCGTTCTGCAGCAGTATGAGCCGCCGCTTACGGTCTACAACAAGCCTAACAATCTCTTTGTTGCAGACTTTGTCGGAAATCCGTCAATCAACTTTATAAATGCGCACGGCCAGCAGGCTGCCGACGGCTCAATCAAGCTTACCGTGTTCGACGGCGAGACGATTACCTTTAAGCCGGAAGCTGGCTTTACGCTGGATGACTGGTACAAGGAGCGCGATGCAGCTAGCGCAAAGGCTGCAGAGGAGCTTAAGGCGCAGAGTCAGGAAAAAGGCTATGTGGAGAAGGCGAACAAGGACGAGGTCTTTAAGTACCCGGTCGCTCGTGTGAGTGACGAGCAGGGCTTTGCCGAAAAAGAAGAAGCCGCGCCTGAAAACGGCGACTTTGTGCTGGGCGTGCGCCCGGAGTTCATCCAGATTGCAGAAAACGGCATGTTCGACGTGGAAATCTGCGGCGCCATGCCGACTGGTCTTGAAAGTACAGTCAAGCTCAAGATAAAAGACTATCTCTTAACGAGCGTGGTCTTTGGCGGCGTGACATTCCAGATTGGTGCAAAGCACGGCATAAACTTTAGCGGATGCGGCATCATGCTTTTTGACAGAAAGAGCGGAAAGCGCATGACGCTGGGAAGTCTTGAAAAGTAGGGGCAGACGAAACAATTCGGCGGCAGGAAGGCAATGCACCCTGCCGCTGCTTTTTTTTAAGTCGTGCATACGCCTGCAGAAAAGCGAAGAGTCGTTTCTGCAGGCATGTTTTGTAAGGCGCTTATTGAA
>JAILRG010000059.1 GCA_024698325.1 Treponema sp. | reverse complement strand
TGTAGATTTGAATTTAGGTAATATAGAATTCATAGGTCGGATATCTGATGAAGAAAAAAAATGCTATCTTTTGACCGCTGATGTTTTTGCTTTTCCCTCAATAACAAAAAATGAAGCATTTGGAATTGCTCTGGCGGAGGCTCTATATTGTGGCCTTCCGGCTGTTACGTTCCATATCGATGGATCTGGTGTGAACTGGGTGAATCAAGATTCTGTTACCGGAATTGAGGTGAAGCATTTTTCTGCGCAGGAATATGCGTTGGCATTGATGAATGTGTCTAGAGAAAAGTATGGTGAAAATGCACAAAGGTGGGTAAGGGAAAATTTCACAGAAAAGGTTATTTGGAATGTTGTAAAACAACTTTTCAATACTGTTTAATAGGTCGATGCATGAACTGGAAGTTTTCGTCCTGAAAGTTGCAGTTCGTAAAGGAATAGGAATCGCTCTTACACTGGGAAGTAATAGAGTAATCTCTTGCGGATTCATTTCCTTATTCAAAAGCTATCTGTTCAAACTGAGCAGATGGCCTTTTTTTTGTGTAAATCTCTATCGTAAAGCCGGCACTTTCTCCAGTTTAATCTGATATCCCAGGCATCTTAGTACAGAAGTAAATGTTGTTAAATTAACTTTCTGAGAATCTTTGGAATGTAATTTTTGAGGCTATCCATAAAGTTGACACAATAAAATATAGAAGGCATAAACGTGCATAAGTACGGTGCGCATATTTTTCATACCGATAGGCGCGAGGTCTGGGACTATGTGAACTCTTTTGCTGAGTTCAACCGTTACACAAACTGTCCTGTGGCAAATTACAAGGGGACACTCTACAATCTGCCGTTTAACATGAATACTTTTACAAAAATCTGGAGCGATGTTATTACTCCAGAAGATGCCAGAAAGCGTATTTCTGAGCAGGCTTCTGAGATGTCGGGACGCATTCCTCAGAATCTAGAGGAGCAGGCAATCAGCCTTGTCGGCCGGGATATTTACGATCGTCTTATCAAAGGCTACACGGAAAAGCAGTGGGGTAGACCGTGCTCTGAACTTCCTGCAAGTATTATAAAGCGTTTGCCAGTACGTTTGATTTTCGATAACAACTATTTCAATGACGCATATCAGGGAATTCCTATAGGCGGCTATACGCAGATTATCGAAAAAATGCTTTCAGGTAGCGACATTCAGCTGAATACAGATTTCTTTGAGGATAAAGAAAAATGGCTTTCTTGTGCTGACAAAGTTATTTATACAGGAACTATTGATAAGTTCTTTGATTATCAGTTTGGTGAACTTGAATATCGTAGCCTCCGTTTTGAAACAGAAAAACTTCCTTCGCAGAATTATCAGGGAAATGCTGTAATTAATTACACCGATGCAGAGACTTCGTATACACGAATTATTGAACACAAACATTTTGAGCCTGAGAATAAAAGTACTATGGATTTACAGAATACGGTGATTACTCGTGAATATTCTGCAACTTGGAATCAGGGCGATGAGCCGTATTACGCTGTAAATGATGAAAAAAAATCATCACTTTACACAAAATACAAGACTCTCGCTGATAATCAGGACAAAGTAATTTTCGGCGGCATACTTGGAATGTATAAATACTTTGACATGGACGACACCATTCTTGCAGCCTGGGAACTTGCCAAAAAACTCTTCTAAATCCTCGAAAAAATTTCTTTTTCAAATATATAAACTTTCTTTTTTAGGAAAATCAAAATGACAACTCCAGTTTTCTCAATCATTACCCCCATGTGGAAGGGGGCTGCTCTTGTTGGCGCCACTATTGATTTTGTGCTTGCGCAAACTTTTACTGACTGGGAGATGATTATCGTCGATGATTGTTCTCCAGACGATGGAGCGGGAGCTGCAGTTGTTCAGTCTTATGTGGAAAAAGATTCCCGCATTAAGCTGATTCGGGCAACTGAGAACCGTGGTTCAAGTGGAGCTCGTAATCAGGCAATGGAAGCTGCAAAAGGTCAATATTTTGCTTTTTTGGACAGGATGACAAAATACCTTGCAACGATGAAAAGGCATATTGATGAATGCTCTGATGAAAGTGTAGCAATTTTCTTCAGTGGCTACCGCAGAATGGATAGTACCTGTTCAAAAGTTGTTCTTCCTGATTATGCCTGTAGCGGCAAAAAAGACTTTAAAAAGCTTTTATATCACTGCCCAATTTTCCCCTCTGCCGCTATAGTTGATACTGCCAAGCTGAAATCTCCTGTGTTTTTCCGCGAAGAATTGAAAGCTTTACGCGATGATTATGTATACTGGCTTGATATTATGAAGCAGGAACTTTGTTGTCTTGGCAATAACGATATTCTTGTTGATTATCGCATGCGTGATGACAGTATGACAGCAAGTAAAACAAAAATGATAATATCTCAGTGGATGATCTACCGTGAAATCCTCCACTTTAATATTTTAAAGAGTTCATTCTATCTTTTTAGCTGGGGAATGAACGGATTGAAGAAATATAGGAAACTATAGATTTCCAAGTTATATCTTGTATTTTAGTTTTTAAAATATTCGGTTGCCTTCATTGCCCCAGTTTCGCTTGAAGAGGGCCTGCGACGTACGATTGACTACGAGTTTGTCCGTAAAGTGGAAGGGCATACGTTCAGCTGTGAGTAAAATCATTCAATAAAGACAAAGGAGATTCCGAAGTTTTTAGAATTGTGTAAACTATCAGTCTAAAGTTTTCAAAGATTTAGAAGAGAAGCACAGAACTTTTAAAAACTCATTCCATTTTATTTTAAAAGCGCCGTAAAGTTGAAGTTCAATTTTACGGCGCTTTTTTGTTTTATAGCCTTGCCTTTGCCGCAATGCGGTAGATTTCTGCTACATCTTCGGAAGAGAGGTGTACGAAGCCGCCAGTTCTTCCGTCTCCAATGCCGAACTTCTTGACCAGCACCGGTATGTCTGCTTCTTTGGCACCAAGTTCTGCAAAGTTTATGGGCATGCCGATACTGTGCAGGAATGTTCTAAAGCAGCGTATGCCTTCGCGGGCGGTGGCTTCGGGTTCTGCATAGTCCATCTTGCAGCCCCAGACGCGTGTTGCAAACTGGGCAAAGCGCATTATGTCGTGTTTGTACACAAACTCCATCCAAGCGGGCATTATTACGGCTAAGCCTGCTCCGTGGGCGCAGTCGTACAGGCCGGAAAGTTCGTGCTCTATGTCGTGGCTGTTCCAGTCCTGTTCTCTGCCAACTCCAATGATATTGTTATGTGCGACCATACCTGCCCACATAATGTTCGCGCGGGCTTCGTAGTCGTTTGCATTCGCAATTACTTTGGGGGTTTCATAAATCATTGCAAGAAGGACGGCTTCGCACAGCCGGTCGGTGGTTTCGACATGCTTTGTATTGGTAAAATAGCGTTCGCAGACGTGTGCCATAATGTCGGTTGCTCCGCATGCGGTCTGGTAGGCAGGGAGCGTCTGGGTGAGTGCCGGATTCAGTATAGAAAAGCGCGGGCGTATGCATTCGCCGGTTGTTGCCCGTTTTTCCATGCCTTCTTTTTTGGTGATAACCGAGTCGCCTGAGCCTTCGCTTCCGGCGGCGGCAATCGTAAGTACGGTGCCCACAGGAATGGCCTTTGTTGGTAAGCCTTTTCCCGAATAAAAATCCCAGAAGTCGCCGTCATAGCAGGCGCCGATTGCAATCGCCTTTGCGCTGTCAATGACTGAGCCGCCTCCAACTGCGAGTATAAAATCAATTCCGTTTTTCTTGCAGATTTCAATGCCTTCATATACGAGCGTGTCGAGCGGGTTAGGATGTACGCCGCCAAGCTCTATAACAGTAAGCCCTGCGTCTTTTAGTGAAGCACGGATTTTCCCTAATAGTCCAGACTTTTCTGCTGATGAACCGCCAAAGTGCAGAAGCACCTTAGTTCCTCCGAACTCTCGCACAAGGCTTCCCGCCTGTTTTTCCGTTTCTTTTCCAAAGACAAATTTTGTCGGACTGTAAAAGGTGAAATTTTCCATACTAAACTCCTCAGTAATTGTATTATACAGGAGAAAGTTAAAAACGCAAAAAGGAAAATGCAGCAGTGTTGTAGCGTAAAAACTATGCTATAATAAAGGCAACTTTTTCTGTAAGGAGGCCCCTATGCCCAAAGTATACTGCTATGACCGCTGTTCAACCTGTAAAAAAGCACTTTCCTGGTTGGATAATAATAACATAATGTATGAAAAATTAGACATAAAGACGCAGCATCCCGACGAAACGGTGCTCCGTGAGCTGTATAAGAAGTCTGGGCTTCCGCTCAAGAAGTTTTTCAACACAAGCGGCATGCTGTACCGCGACATGCAGCTTTCTTCAAAGCTTCCGGGGATGACCGAAGACGAGCAGCTTGCGCTTCTTGCAAGCGACGGGATGCTTGTAAAACGCCCGCTTTTGATTACGGACAGTGCTGTGCTTCCCGGTTTTAAGGAAGCTGATTGGAAAGCGGCACTAGAAAAGTAAGCTTATGGGCATTAGAGTCTTCCTTGTGTACATTTTCTGTGTGGCGTGGTATAGTTCTCTACGGAATAATACGCGAACGGAGTTAAGTTTTTTATGATTACAGTATCAGACGTAAGCCTTCATTTCAGCGAAAAACCGCTGTTCAAGGACGTAAACATTAAATTCACGCCGGGCAACTGCTACGGAATTATTGGCGCAAACGGTGCAGGTAAGTCTACCTTTTTGAAAGTGCTTTCCGGTGAGCAGGATCACGATACCGGTGATATTTTCATCACCCCTGGTGAGCGCATGGCAGTCTTAAAGCAGGATCACTTTGCGTTTGACCAGTACCCGGTAAAAGAGACGGTGCTTATGGGGTATCCAAAGCTCTATGAGGTGTCAAACGCTCGCGATGCAATCTATGCGAAGGCTGATTTTACCGAAGAAGACGGCATAAAAAGCGCTGAGCTTGAAGCTGAATATGGCGAGCTTGGCGGCTACGAGGCAGAAAATCAGATTGAACAGATGCTCTCTGGCCTTGGCCTTGAAGAAAAGTACCACGACAAGATGATGAGCGAGCTTGACGAAAGCCAGAAAGTGCGCGTTTTGCTTGCACAGGCGCTCTTCGGAAATCCAGACATCCTGCTCCTTGACGAACCTACTAACGGTCTTGACCTTGAGTCGATTAACTGGCTTGAGGACTTTTTGCTTGAATTCCCGAATACGGTTATTGTAGTAAGCCATGACCGCCACTTTTTGAATACGGTCTGTACGGTTACCTGCGACATCGACTACGGCAAAATCACTCAGTTTGCCGGTAACTATGACTTCTGGTATCAGATGAGCCAGATTCTGCAGAAGCAGGCTAAAGACCTGAAAAAGAAGAACGAGGAAAAGGCCAAGGACTTGAAGGAGTTCATCCAGCGCTTTGCTTCCAATGCTGCAAAAAGCCGTCAGGCTACAAGCCGCAAGAAGGTGCTCGAAAAGCTTGAGCTGGAAGATTTGCCGGTCACAAGCCGCAAGTTCCCTTATGTACATTTTGATTCCGACCGCGAGATTGGAAACAACGTGCTTGAAGTGCGCAAGCTAAACTCTAAAGATGAGGACGGCGTGCAGCTCTTAAAGGATTATTCACTTGTCGTAAACCGCACGGACAAGATTGCCTTTGTTGGCATTGAGCACAATACGATTTCTTCGCTGTTTGACATTATCGCAGGAGAAGCAAAGGCCGAAAGCGGCGAATACTTCTGGGGCCAGACGACGAGCTTTGCCTACCTTGCCCGCGATAACGGCAAATACTTTGACGTGAGCTACAACATCACAGACTGGCTGAAGCAATACTCAAAAGAGCAGGATGATGCCTATGTGCGTGGCTTCCTTGGCCGCATGCTTTTCTCGGGTGACGAAAGCTTAAAGCCGGTAAAGGTCCTTTCCGGTGGTGAGAAAGTGCGCTGCATGCTTTCTAAGATTATGCTTTCGGGCGCAAATGTACTCATTATGGATGACCCGACCAACCACCTTGATCTTGAGGCAATCGAAAGCTTGAACCAGGCTCTCGTCCAGTTCCCCGGCGTGGTGCTCTTTACAAGCCATGACCACGAGTTTATTTCGACGGTTGCAAACCGCATCATCGAGATTACGCCGAACGGTGTTATTGACCGTATGATGAACTTTGACGATTACATGGCAGACGAACAGGTAAAAGCTCTGCGCACCGAATACTACAAGGGTAGTGACAGAAAGATTAAGTTCTAAGGTCTTTCTTGTGCGACAGCATAAGCCCCGTCTGGTCAAGTTCTGCCCAGACGGGGTTTTTTATCATGAGGCCAAAAAAAGATTTTTTTGGAAAAATGCTTATTCCAGCTGTTGACATGAATGATGGTATTTGATAAAGTATGTACATCGTTCGCCGCTGTAGCTCAGTTGGTAGAGCAATGGACTGAAAATCCATGTGTCGTTGGTCCGATTCCAACCGGTGGCAAAGCGCTTCTTTTAAGAAGCGCTTTTTTTATGTTTTTTTTGGAAAAATGCTTATTCTTGCTGTTGACATGAATGCTGGTATTTGATAAAGTATGTA
>JAILRG010000037.1 GCA_024698325.1 Treponema sp. | reverse complement strand
GACTCAGTGAACATAAATTTCGAGTATTCTGCAATCGGCGCTGGAAAGACGCGCAATCTTGCGTTTCCGTACCGCGTATACACAGAGAAGCTGCCCGCAAATTATGCAGTTCCCTTGACCTCGGTATATAATGACAAGCAGATTCCGGTGCTCTTCCTTTTGGCAAATGATGATATCTACGGTATTTCAGAAAAAGACTATGATAAGCGCCTGTATGAGCTTATGACTATCCTGAATGATCAGTCTGCAGGCGGTCAGAAAAAGAGGCAGGAGCTTGGCATCCGAAGCTTTAACGGTAATGCTGTTCATGCCCGTCTTTCAAAAGGGCAGACATGCCTTGTCCGGGTGGAAGGCACAGGCGGCATAAGCCTTCATGTGCAGGCGTTTTAATGCATGCACGCGAAAGCTTACAGGTAGCCGTGTGGTAAGCCGTGCTAGAATTTCTGCAGGTAGCCTGCTATCCAGATGAACAGCACGACTGCCGGTAAAATCCATGTCACATAGGCTCGAAGCATGCGCGGAAAATGCAGGCCGCTTCCCTGGTTTGCCTCGGAAATAAAGTTTTCAAATCCCCAGCCGCGCTTTGAGACGCAGAAAGCCAGATACACGAGCGAGCCGAGCGGAAGCAGGTTGTTTGATACGAGAAAGTCCTCAATATCTTGAATGCCGCCTATCTTTGGAAGTTGTACGCTTTTCCACACATTAAAGCCCAGAACGCACGGAATCGAAAGGAAAAAAAGCAGTACACAGGTAACAAGCGTTGCCTTTCTGCGGTTCCAGCCATTTTGTTCCATGGTAAAGGCGATGATGTTTTCGAATACTGCAATTACCGTGGAAAGCGCGGCAAATGCCATAAAGACAAAAAAGAGCGTTCCCCAGAGCCGTCCCAGCGGCATCGAGTTAAACACATTCGGGAGCGTCGTAAAAATAAGCCCCGGCCCCTGCCCGGGATTGACGCCAAACGACGAGCATGCCGGAAAAATGATGAGTCCTGCCATGATGGCCACAAAGGTGTCCAGACAGATGATGTTGACGGCTTCTCCTGTCAGCGCTTTTTCCTTTCCAAGGTAGCTTCCGAAGATGGCTATGTTTCCCATGCCGATTGAAAGCGTAAAGAAAGCCTGTCCCATTGCGGCGAAAATCACCTTTTCGATGCCCTGTTCTGCCATCTTTGAAAAATCCGGCTTCAGGTAAAAGCTGATTCCCTTTGCCGCGCCCGGAAGCGTTACGGTGCGTATCACAATGGCGAATATGAGGAGCAGAAGGCTTGTCATTATCACGGTGGAGACGCGCTCGACGCCATTTTTAAGGCCGCGAATGCAGATGGAAAAACCGATGACGATAACCAGTGCCATCCATGCAAGCTGTTCGAGCGGGTTTGAAAGCATGCTGTCAAATACTGCGGTGACTTCTTCTGCGTTCAGCGACAGAAATGTCCCTCCGGCAGTTTTCCCGATGTAGGACACCATCCAGCCTGCAACCGTGGTGTAAAACATCATAAGCAGGTAGTTTCCTGCCAGCGCAAAATGGCTGAACAGGTGCCAGTGGCTCCCTGCCGGCTCCAGTGTGTGGAATGAACGGCCGGCACTTTGACCGCTTGCCCGTCCTACTGCCAGCTCCATTACCATGATGGGAACGCCGAGCACTACCAGAAACAAAAGGTAGAAAAGCACAAAGGCCGCACCGCCGTACTGACCGGTGATGTAGGGGAATCTCCATACATTACCAAGCCCGATGGCGCAGCCGGCGGATGTCATGATAAAGCCGATTCGAGATTTAAATGTTTCCCTTGACTCCATAACGGCTACAGAACCAGACCTTTGCTTTCGTCACAGCCAAGCAGAATGTTCAGACACTGTACGGCGGCTCCTGATGCGCCTTTTCCGAGGTTGTCGAACTGCGCGGAAACCACAACCCGCTCTGCATTTCCGGTAATGTAGATTTTAAGGCCGTCCCAGCCTGTTAGCGTGTTACCTGCAAGCATGCCGCCGTACAGCTCTTCGGTGGTCTGCTCCACGCGGATAAACTTTTCGCCTTTGTAGAAATCGGCAAAATAGGCTGTCAGCGCTTCCGGAGTGGTTGCTTTTGCAAGCAGTCCTGTGTGGAGCGGAACGGAGACAACCATGCCGCTGTAGTAGTCAGCGACAATCGGTGAAAAAAGCGGCTCGCAGCTTAAGCCGGTGATGGCTTTCATTTCCTTTAAGTGCTTGTGCTGCTGAGTAAGCGCATATTCGCGCGGGGCTTCCAGGTCAGCGTGACGCTCGTTTGCCTCGTATTCTGCAATCATTTTCTTTCCGCCGCCGGAGTAGCCGGTAAGCGAGAATGCTGCAAGCGGGTAGTCCTTGGGAAGAATGCCGCCTGCGACAAGCGGGTAGACGACAGAGATAAAGCCTGTGGCGTGGCAGCCGGGAACCGCGATTCTCTTTCCGTTTTTGATTGCCTTGCGGTGATTGTCAGAAAGCTCCGGAAAGCCATAAGCCCAGCCGCTTTCGGTGCGGTGTGCGGTAGACGTGTCTATGATGCGCACGTTCTCGTTTTCTACAAGCGTAACTGCTTCCCGGGCTGCAGCGTCGGGCAGGCACAGAAAGGTGATGTCAGATTCATTTATAAGACGCCTTCGCTCGTTTGTGTCTTTGCGTAAGTCGCTTGCAATAGAAAGCAGCTCAATATCGTCCCGACCGGCAAAGCGCTCGTGGATTCGTAAACCGGTAGTACCTTCGCTACCGTCAATAAAAATTTTTGTCTTCATGTGCGCGAGTATAATAAAAACGGGAAAAAAAATAAAGAAAAAGCTTGCATTATCAGCACTCTGTGGTATCATAAAGTCGTAGCAAGGAACGAGATGAGGACGTACACCGGCTGCACGAAAAGGAGGCGTTATGCAATTTCCGACAAAGAGAGCCGACCTTTTTAAGGTCTTGTAGCTGACTATAATCCACCTGCGGTAAAAGGCAGGGGTACATACACTGCCGGTCACAGTGGTGACTCGAGGCAAACTATAAACCGCCAAAAGCTGGCGGTTTTTTTTATGGAGGGCACTATGTGCATGAAATGCGGGAAGCCGATTACGCAAGAGACTGTTACGCGTTCTTCAACCTGCGACTACTGCGGTTCGGATTTACATTCGTGCGTAAACTGTACGTTCTATGCGCCGGGAAGTCATTACGACTGCCACGAGTCGGTGGACGAGCTGGTGCGTGAAAAAGAAAAGGCAAATTTCTGCGGCTTTTTTGCGATAAAACGGGCGCCGGGAAGTTCCGGGGGAAGCGCCGGCGTACAAAATGAAAAAGCGGCAAAAGCCCGCGATGCCTTTGCCGCCTTGTTCGGCTAAGTCCAAAACGCCCCGACCTTGGTCGGGTCAAAATGGCAGCCCGATGAGCTTTCTTAGACCAGTAAGCTTTCCTGCATCCTCTCATTCGAACATCCCCGACCTTGGTCGGGTCAAAATGGCAGCCCGACGAGCTTTCTTAGCCCAGTAAGCTTTCCTGCTGCCTCCTATTCATACAGGCCGTTCAGGACGCGGTACACCATGTTTACTTTTTCTTTCTGCGTAGCGTTCAGCGTCGTTGTGGTCTCGTCAATCAGCGTTTCGAGGCTTGAAAGGCTTTCGTTAAGCGCCGTCGCAAAGCCTCGGCTTACCTTGAACCAGTATGTGCCCTTGCCGTCGGTGAAAAGCCCTATAAAGCCATATTCGCGGCTTTTTGCCTTTGCCATGGTCACGCGGAGTACATAATCAAGCGAGTTTAAGAGCGTTTCCGTTCCGCCGTCTATGCCTACCTGTACGTTCATTTTGCGCGGCCAGGCTTTTTCATTTACCGGCGAAAGGTTCAGTGTCTTTGTAAGCTTTATAATCAGCTCCATTTTTTCACCATCGAGAAGGCTTCCGCCTTTCATGATGAGTTTTCCTTTCAGGCCTGCAATCTGCGCAAGGCGGTTTTCATCATGTTCTGAAAGCAGCGCGTCTTTAAACCGCTCAAAGGGAAGCACAAGTGTTTTCTTTCCCTTGATTTTATCGAGGTCAAAGGATTCTCCGCCAATAAGCACGATGTTGTCGTCACGATTTTTTGACGTTTTGCCGCCAAAACGGCTGTCGTCTTTTCCGAGCTTTTTGCCTTTTTCGTCACGGAACGTGGTGCCGTGATATTCAAGGTTACCGGTCAGGCTGCGGCCGCGCTTTCCGCGCGCAGTGTTCAGCCGGTCTTCCAGCTCAGGCGAAATGCGCGAAAGCAGGGCGCGGGTAAGCGGGCTTACGCTCATGGCAAACATGCGGCTTGTGCGGACGATTTCTCCGGCAACGATAAAGAGAGGGTCGCTCCTGAACATCGAAGAGCCGGGGTGAATCGAAATATGCTCTGCGGTAAGTGAACGGTAGTTTTCGCGGCCTTCGCGTACGCACACGAACTGAATCATGCCGCTTGCAATACAGCACAGGTAATCGTCCATGCTCCCGCCGCCGGAAACCGGAATGCCAAGCGCACTCACTTCTTCTTCAAGCTGCTGCTTTATGTTTGTAATTTCCGCCATTACCTTTTCATCCAGGTAGTTGTTCTTGCAGAAGCGCTCCTGGTTTTTCATGCTCTGGTAGGTGCGGAACAGTTTTACATACGAGACAAAGTCACCCTGAATGTCGCGGAATGCGTGGTGTGCCTTTCGCGCGTCCATTTCCTCTCCGGGCGGAAGTACGAACGGAGAATGCGTGCTCATAAAGGCGGCGGCAATCAGCGTCTCGTCAAGCACGTCGGGGTAGCGCATGATGCTTTCGACCAGAATACGGCTTACGCGCGGTTCCAGCGGGAACTCGGTCATCATTTTTCCGATGCTGGAAAGCGTGTTGTCGGGATTTAAGGCACCCAGAAGGTTCAGCGTGTCTACAGCCCCGATAATGCCTTCTTTTCCGGGCGGCGAGATGAAGTCAAAGCTTTCGAAGTCCGTGATGCCAAGCTCTGCCATGCGCAGAACTACTTCGCTCAGGTCAGTGCGGTAGATTTCTTCGGTCGTGTAAAGCGGGCGCTTTTCAAAATCGTCGCGGCTGTACAGGCGGTAGCAGGTGCCGGGGCAGGTTCGTCCCGCCCGTCCGCGCCGCTGCTGACAGCTTGCCTTGGAAACCGGCACTTCGGTAAGGCTTGACGTAAAGGACCTCGGGTTGTAGAAGTTCAGCTTTGCAAGCCCTGAGTCTATGACCGTGGTAACGCCGTTAATCGTAACGGACGTCTCTGCAATGTTCGTGGAGATAACGACCTTTTTGCGGCCGAACGGGGCTGAGTCAAAGACGCGCTCCTGCTCTTCTTTGGGAAGGCGGCCGTACAGCGGTACGATGTGGATTTTTGAATGAAAGCTTGCGTAGGCAAGGCGGCGTACGCAGTCGCGGATGATTTTTTCTCCCGGCAGAAATACCAGGATGTCGCCGTCTTCCTTATTGTCGAGCACTCGCTCAATGGTAGACTCAATCTTTCCAAGGATAAGCTCGCAGCCGGTTTCTGTCGACGTAGTCACTTTTTCTGCCGGCGGGTCATACACCATGGCAACCGGGAAAGTCTGTGTGTCAATTGTCACAATCGGGCAGCCGCCAAAGTAATCGCTGAAGCGTTCTGCATTCATGGTTGCACTTGAGACAATCACCTTAAAGCTGGGGCGGGCTGCAAGTACGCGCTTTAAGAGGCCCAGCACAAAGTCAATGTTTAAGCTCCGCTCATGCGCCTCGTCGACCATGATGACGGAGTACTTTGAAAGCCATGGATCAAGCTTCATTTCCTGAAGGAGGATGCCGTCAGTCATGATTTTGATTTTTGTGCTTGCGTCCGTTTTGTCTTCAAACCGCATCTTGTAGCCGACAAGTCCCGGGTAGGAAGTTTTGAGCTGTTTTGCAATGAATTCGCTGACGCTTAACGCCGCAATGCGCCGCGGCTGGGTTACGGCAATCACGCCGTTTGCACTGTAGCCTGCCTCATGTAAGATAACGGGAAGTTGCGTTGTTTTTCCGCTTCCAGTGGGCGACTGTACTACAATGACCTGATGTTCCTGAAGTGCGTCTAAAATACGCTGTTTCTGTTCATATACGGGTAATTTCTGGTAGTCGATAGCCATAGGGCAATTATAGCCGAGAACAGATGAGTGGGCAACAGAGGCGCTGATTTGAAAATCCTGGCTGGCGGCAGGCCGGCCTTTCGGAAGTGCTGTCAGTTAAGCGGCTGTATGGCTTCCAGAAGGCGCCTTCGTTCCGTAAGGTAGCTTTCCCAGCTGTAGCGGCCTGCGCGGCGCATGCTTTTTGCAAGGTCCTCATCTAAAAGCCGGATGACAGGCTGCCCGTCGACGGCAAGCACGGTGGTAATAAAATGAGGCTCTGCCTTGGTAAGCTGAATGGTGCTGCCAGTGCGCGTAAAACACACGCTCATCATAAGTCCGTCACCCGTCCAGTCGCGCTCGGTGTCGGGAGCGTCCCAGCTGGGACTGGTGCGCTGGCCGCTTATGGTGTTTCCGTTTGCGTACATGATGATGGCGCCGTGCGGTGCTTTTTCTGACGCAGGAACAATGTTCCAGGGTTTTACTACATGCGCGTGGTTTGACCAGACGACGTCGGCGCCACAGTCTGCAATAAGCCGCTGGTAAATGGTGCGCTGTTTTTCCCAGACCGTGCGCTTGTATTCTACCTCGTCCGCATGCACCGAAACGACGAACAGGTCTGGGCTGTAGGCCGCTTTTAGCGCTGCAAGCTCGGTAAAAAGAGCCTCCAGCTTTTCGCCCCTAGAAGGCACATAGTCAATATAGGAAACGCTGTCCCAGCTGTTGAGTACCTGCGTAAAGGCCACGAAAAGAATTTTCCAGCCGTCTTTTTCTATGAGCTGCCAGGTGAGGGGGCCCCCTGCCTTTTCCTTTATGCCGCATGCCCAGATGCCTTTGCGTGTGCTGAACCAGCGGCGCGTTTCCTGCATGCCTGAAAGGCTCTGGTCATTGGTATGATTGTTTGCAAGTGAAAAGACGTCAAACCCTGCCTGAATGGCGGCTTCGGCATAGGAGGAATGCATGTTGAACTGCGGGTAGGAACTCCACGGAAGGCTGTCTGCGACGGGCGCCTCCATGTTTGCGAAGGCCAGGTCTGCGCTTTGTACCAGCGGAGCTACGTCGTCCCAGATGCGGCTGAATGCCGGGTATGCATAATTGTTTTTGTGGGCCATAATGTCGCCTGCAAAAAGCAGCGTGAGTGTCTCTTCTGAAACTGCCGGGGAGTGGGCTTTTTCGAGAGCTTCCGGCTGCGACGGCCTGGATGCCGTGCTGGCACAGGCGGAAAGCGTCAGCATGAGGGCTGTTGAAAAAAGAGCAGAAACGAGCCTGCGGTATCTAACCATGCTGTCAGTATACTTCACATCGGTAAATCCGGCAATGCGAGAGAAATAGGCTGCCGGGCGGCAAAACGGCTGCTGTTGTCTGGCGACAAAAAGTCTGCTGCTGCCGGGCGGCAGAAAGGCGGCAGTCCGCAGCAGCTTCCTTCAAAAGAGGTGACGAGGCGCAAAAAAACTGCTAGTATGGGCGCATGTGTGTTAGCAATATAAACGTATTTCATCGTGCCGCAGCTTTTTTGTGTGCTGCAGGTTTGTTTCTGGCTTCAGTTCCTGCATTTTCAGCTCCAGCAGCTTCTGATGAGGCTCATCTTGAACGGGTGCTTTCTTCAATGTCCGCCCGTTTTAAGAATGATGTGCGCATCCAGCCTTCTGACAGAAGCGCATTCTTAAAAGATCTGGATGCCCTGCTTGCGGAGGAAAAAACATTCCGTTCCGATGACGTTTCGCTTTTTTACCTTATCGACAAGAAGCATAACATCGGCGCTTCGTATGTCCCCAAGGATCTGGTGCCGCTGACTAAAAATAACGTGTTCAATATCAACAGAAATGACCTGTCGCTGCGCCCGGAGGCGCTGGCAGCGCTGAATGAAATGGGACTGGCGGCAAAAAAGGACGGCATTACGCTTCTTGTAAGCTCTACCTACCGCAGCTACGAATATCAGAAAAACCTGTTTCAGCGCTGGGTGCGTATCGACGGGCTTGAGGAAGCGGAACGGGAAAGCGCCCGTGAAGGAACCAGCCAGCACCAGTTGGGAACTGCCATTGATTTTGGTTCCATCACTGATGATTTTGACTCAACTCCGATGGGGCAGTGGGTGTATACCCATGCTGCCGATTTCGGCTGGTCACTTTCCTTCCCGAAGCAGTATGAGGATGTAACCGGCTACCGCTGGGAGTGCTGGCATTTCCGGTACATCGGAAAGACCGCCTGCCGCATGCAGAAAAAATGGTTCAACAATGTGCAGCAGTACATGCTCGAATTCCTGGATGAATGGAAGCAGGGCAAATAGCTTGCACAGCCCGTGTTTTGCCGTTAAAATAGCGCTATGTATGATGTAAAAGACAGCGAGCTGGCTAATCTTGAAGAAGATGACTTTGACACGGTGCTCGCTACTGATATTTCTTTTCGTGGAACGATAAAATTTTCAAAACCTTTTATGATTCGGGGAACCGTGGTTGGCACGATTGATGCCACCAGTGATCTCGTTGTGGATACCGGCGCCGAAGTTGTCGCTGGAATCGGGGCGTCCCGCGTGCTTGTACGGGGTAAGGTCGAAGGAAACATTACGGCAAAACGGCTTGTAATCGTAACAGCTTCCGGCATGGTGACCGGGGATATTACCGCTCCGCAAGTCGTGCTGGAGCCGGGCGCGCATTTTTCCGGCAGATGCTCTATGGTAGATCGTGCTGACAATCGTGAACGAACTGAAAAAGCTGAATAGGTGAGTATATGAAAAAGGTCCTGATTTTTACCGCACTGCTGGCGGTTATGCTGACTTCGCTTGCAGCTCAGCAGAAAGAAGACGCTCTTGTGCTGTACCGGAACGGAAACTACGCCCGGGCCATTCAGATTTGCGAGCAGGAGCTGGTGACGTACGCAAATTCTCCCAGCCGCCTTATCGACAGCTACTGCGTGCTTTGCTGGAGTCTGGTTCGAAACCGCCAGTATTCAGAGGCAGAGCAGCGCACTGCAGAAGCCCGCAAAATCAATTCAAATGACGTACGCCTGATTGAAATTCAGGGTGAAGCAAAATTCTATCTGGGAAAAAACAGCGCCGCTCTGGAACTGTTCCAGAATTACATCGCCGCAGCTCCATCTACCGCTGCCCGTATTGGAAACGCCTATTATTACATGGGTGAAATTTATGTGCGGCAGGCAAAATATCAGCATGCGGACATCGCCTTTACTGCCTCTGTTCATACCGAACCGACGGTTGACTACTGGTGGACAAGGTGCGGCTATGCCCGGGAAATGGCAGGCTCGTACCAGACTGCCATCGATGCATACTCAAAAGCTCTGGAGCTGAATCCGTCTCAGGGAGACGCAGCCCGGGGAAAAGAGCGCTGTCAGTCCCGCCTGCGCTAAAAGCCTGCGCAGAACGCAGGCATCAACAGGAACCGTACATGAAAACCATTCACTTCGAAACGCTGGGGTGTAAGCTTAATCAGGTGGAAAGCGAAGGGGCAGCACGTGCCTTTGCTGACGCCGGTTTTGCTGTCACTATGGAGTCGCTTTCTGCAAAAGATGCGGGATCTGATGACGTTTCCCTCTGCGTTATAAATACCTGCACGGTAACCGCAAAAGCCGAGCAGAAAGCCCGCCGTATCATCCGTATGCTGCTTTTAAAATTTCCGCAGGCGGCGGTTTGCGTAACCGGCTGTTATGCCCAGGTGGAAGCCGCTTTTATCCGCCGCATGGACAGCCGCATATGTGTTTTGGGCGGCCAGCACAAAGGCGTGATTGCTGATGTTCCGTCGCTCATGCTTCGGGAACCAGACCTTTGCGGCGAAAAGCTGGCAGAAAAACTGCAGGCTTTTTTTGATGAAAAATCCAGAGGCAGCACTCCTGCCTTTAAGCTTGCGACCGACACGTTCTCTTTCCACAGCCGCTCGTCACTAAAAATACAGGATGGCTGCAATAATGTGTGTACCTATTGCCGTATCCGCCTTGCCCGGGGAAAATCTGTTTCGCTGCCGGTAGAAGAGGCAATCGCGCAGGTACAGGCTTTGGAAAAAGCAGGACAGAGCGAAGTGGTGCTTACCACGGTGAATATCGCCCAGTACCGTTCGCCGTGGAAAGACGGCTATGCGGATTTTGCTGAGCTTTTAAGGCAGCTGCTTTCTGCGACAGAGCATATTTTTTTCCGTATTTCAAGCCTGTATCCGGAAATTGTCGATGAGCGGCTCTGCGAGGTTATCGCAAATCCTCGGGTGCAAAGTCATTTTCATATTTCCGTGCAGTCTGGCAGCGACGCTGTGCTTGCCCGCATGAAGCGGCCTTACCGGATTGCTACCGTGTATAAGGCAGTGGAGCTTCTGCGTAAGACGAAAGACCGGCCGTTCCTTGCCTGTGATGTAATCGCAGGTTTTCCCGGAGAAACAGAGGAAGATTTTGCGCTTACAAAGAAAATGTGTGAGGAATGCGGTTTTACCTGGGTGCATGCGTTTCCTTTTAGCCCGCGTCCCGGGACTGAGGCGTATACCATGCGCCCGATGGTGGCAAATAACATCACCAGCGACAGAGTTGCCTGGCTTGAGGCGTTTTCAAAGAAAAGCCGGGAAGCATATATCTCCAGTTTTGCCGGTGAAACAGTGTCTGCCGTCTGCGAGACAGTACACCGGCAGCGCCTGGTACGTGACCGCTTGATTGTCCATGCTGTTACCCAGAATTTCCTGCACTGTCAGATTGTATTTCCTCCTGATTCTCAGAACATTCCGCGCGCAGGCTCGGTCGTCCAGGTAAAAATCCGGCGTCCGCTTACAGATGCTGAGCGTACAGGAGAAAGCGATACGCTGGCGGAGCTGGCATAATTTTTTTGCAAAAAAATGCAAAAAAGCGAAGTGTTTGTATTGACAAGTTTTTTCGGAAACTATATATTACTAACACATTCGCGAGCGACTGTACGGGCTATTAGCTCAGCAGGTAGAGCAACGCCCTTTTAAGGCGTGGGTCTGCAGTTCGAATCTGCAATAGCTCACTTTACGTCAACGCAATGTAAAAATCCCCTGCCTAAAACGCAGGGGTCTTTTTTTGCCCATGCATATAGAGTAGGGGTGGTTTTTAATTGCTCTTTTATGTAAGTATGCTATAATTAAGCTTCAAAGGGGTATTGGCTTATGGTTAACATTGTAGCGCAGCTGGAGAACCGGTTCCTTGCAGAGTTCTCCAATGATGATGCCAAAAAGTTGTATGAAAAAATCCCTGAAAAGTTCCGGCAGGATGTTTTGATTAGAAAACAGAACTGCAAACCTTATGGCAGACGTTCAGATGTAATTCTCTGGGGCGCTCCGGATAACAAAGAGTTTGGCTATGTTGCGTTTTGCGATATATCTGATTCCGGCACATCTGTAGTGGTCATGCCTAATCCCGATGTAGGTAGTGAAGAATACAGCTGGTATTCACTGGATAATCTCAAGGAAGTGCTGGTCTCTGTGCCTGCTGCCGTGGTAAAGATTGTCTGTCAGCAGACATCTGACAGGAGTAAGTACCGCCTTTTTCTTAGGGATGTGCCCTGGGCCCTGGCTGAAAATGTGCTTCCGATGATAATTGCATGGACGCGAAAGCACCAGAATGAAGTGTTCAGCCGCCAGCCGCAGCAGAAGGCAAGCATAGCAGCCTCTGTCGGCTTAAAAGAGTTCGAGATGATTGCGCTTGTACTGAAGACTGTCGGTGGAACTGCCCATATGGACACCATCTGTCAGAAGTACGCCGCGCTTTTTGGCTTTGCGCTTACTGATACTATCAGAAACGGTGTCAAGACCGCACTGTACCAGTATACCTCCGATTCAGACCAGTTCCTCGGCACCAAAGACCTTTTTAAGCGCGTCGGTGACGACGAATGGACGCTTCGGTAATCCCTGTAAAAAAACTGCCCGCATAAGCGCGGGCAGGATTGGCTAATCACTTTACGTCGGCTTTCCACAGGCCGTGCTTGTTACAATGTTCGTATGCAGCTACAGCCTTGTCGTCTTTTAACTCAAAGACTGCTTCTGGCTTTTCGCCCGGGTTGAGGACTTTTCGCTGCTCGCCTTTTTCTGTCTGCAGGATAATCCATTCAATCCAGTGATCGCTTTCCATTGGATGGGTGGCGCTTCCGACTTTGACCGTGACGGTGCTGCCGTTTATTTCAATGACCGGCACATGCTTTTCCGTTGCGCCGTCACTGGTGTTCGCCTTCAGCTCTTTCATTGCCTCGCCGCAGCAGGTGAGGCCGTCGCATTTGTCGTTCAGCACATGCAGGATGTTACCGCATTTTGCGCATTTCCAGAATTTAAGTGTTGCCATATCATACCTCTCTTAAAATAGCATTAGATACAGTGTACACGAGGACTGGGGATAACGCAATTTTTTCTTCCTGAAATACATACGGTATCCATAATTCCGCTGCCTTTGCGCACTCTTTTAAGGCATTC
>JAILRG010000028.1 GCA_024698325.1 Treponema sp. | reverse complement strand
CGGGAATACACCTACAGCGCCGGCGACAAGAATGTCATGACCTTGCTGCTCTGGGAAAACCGGCTTACCGATGACGAAATGTACAAGGCGATGAAAGCCAGGCTGGATTCATAAAAAGGCATAAAAAAAGCGGGCCATGCGAAAAAATGCACGACCCGCTTTTTCGTTTTCAGGCTTACTCTACCGGAACAATCTGTTCAATGCGCAGCGCATTCAAGCGACCGCCGAACTTTACTTTTATCGTACCAGCGGCATCTGCCGTAAACATCACTGCACTCTGACCAAACTCGCCCAGCGGGGTCTGGCCGCCAAACGTGCCGACTTCCTTGTCGTTAAACAGCACGGTACCGCGGGTCGTATTTGCCGCAACAGCATCACCGTAGATGAGTGCCATTGAGTATGTACCTGCGGCAGGAACTTCAACATACAGCGTATTGTCCATGACAAAGTTCATGTAGACCGGGTCGCCGTCGCCGCGGTTACGGCCTGCAGCGGGGCGCTCAAATCCATACTTCTTTCCGGCGCTGTACACGTTTGCCGGGTCATCACCGTAAAGCGTAATGTAGCCGTCGGGCTGCACGCCGCCGCGCATGGCAAAATCAAGATACAGCGTATAGAATTCCGGCAATTTTGATACGGAAGCAATGCGCTGTTCCAGCGACTTTTTCAGCGCTGCCAGTTTTGCAGGTGCCTCTTCCAGGAACTGAATGTCAGAAGCAGTGCTTTTCATTGCTACTGCAAGCTCATTCACGGACTCGGTTGAGTACTGCGTTGACGGAACTGCATGAACGTCAGCAAAGAACTGTTTTACAGCGGCTGTATCGGCAAAGCATTTGCCTTCAAGTGCGTCGATGGCAGTGCAGATGTTCTTGACGTAGGCAATGGCAGCGGCGTCCAGCGTAGTTCCCAATGCCTGAGACTTAAAGTCAAGCGCGGTATTTGCAGTGCGCAGCGCTTTTACAGCCGCGTCTTCTGCAAGGCCTGCGTTCTGAGCCTGTGTGGGGAAGTCCGGTAATGCAAGCGGCTTTGCCTTTGCCGGCTTAGACTTATTCTTTCTGCTGTCCTTAAGCTTACTCTGGTCAACATTGGGTACCCAGACATATTCCCAGTCCGTATCGCTTGCCAGATAGAAATCCGGATATGACGGCTGGTTGTAAGCACTCTGCTGAGCGCTCACCTGCGCGCGGTACTGCGGGTTGTGAGTCAGCGTGTAGAGCTTGTGATTTGTCACATCGGTGTTGGTGTAAATGCGGATTGCGCTTGCATCTGCCTTGCGCACGATAAGCTCTTCGCGCCAGTCGCCGAACACGTCGGCAATCAGACCGGCACAGCCTTTGGTGCCGTTGTTTGATGCGGTGCCGTCAGCACCGGCCGCAAGCTGCGTATAGGCGCTTCCGTCTTTCTTTACTCCGACAATGTCGGTGGTATAGATTGACGTCGTCATGTCAGAAGCCCAGCGGATGTTCTGATTGGTGCCGATGGTTGCGCCTTCAAAGACCTTGCCGTTTGCCTGGCGATTGCAGAATCCCCACGTTTCAAGTCCGCGATACTGCGGATACAAGTCACCAACCATACAACGGCCGGTGTCTTTGCCGCTGAAGTCTCCGAAGAGTACATTTGTCGCTTTGTCGTACGAAGCGCGCATTGCAGTTCCATAAGGTACGCTGCGTCCGCCTTCGTAGCATGCAAAAATTTCAAGTCCCGGATAGTCAGGGTCGATGTCCGTTACATGCTGGGCGTCTCCGTGACCAAAGCGAACCACTTCGCCATCGCCCGGGCGGGCTGCCTGTGCGCTTGAATAGAGCGTGCCGTCATTATCAACGATAGCACCGCCATAGATGATTTCCTGGCAGCCGTCACCGTCAACATCGGCAAAGCTGATGCTGTGATCGCCCTGACCGGCAAAGTAAGCGTTCTCCGGAATATTGCCCAGACCGGTGTCGCTCGTCCCGGGCATCCAGAAGAACGGGTTTGTCATCTCCACAAAGCCAGAGTCAATGCCCCAGTAATTCTGAATCTTGTTGTTCTCGTCGAGCGTGTAGGTTGCAATCGTAGAGCGCGTGTAGTAGCCGTTACCAAACACGAAATACGGCTTTTTGCCGTCCAGATAGGCAGCACCCGCGTTATGGCGCTCGCTGCGGTTAGCAGGCTCTATGCGGACCCACTGGAAATCGCCCCATATAAGACCGTCATCCTCACGCGGATAGCGCGCATGCTTGGTGTCCAGCTCGTTTCCGTCTCCGGCAAACACCGTGATGTACTGCGGGCCGCTTACGATAAAGCCTTCGTATTCATCAAGGATATTGCGGTTCGCTTCCTTGTGCATGGCGACAACCTTGTAGAAATGGTCAACGAGCTTTTCAGCCTCGGCCTTTGTATACGGGCCGTCGTGACCGACAAGCTGTGCGGGAGCCTTCTGCTTGCGCTCCACGTACATGTAGTCCCACAGGTTCTCGATGTTCTTGTCCCACTTGCTGCGGGCCTTTGTCGCATTGGCGAAGGTTTCTTCCGAAGAATTGAGCTTCCAGAACTCGTTTTCCCAGTCGCCCCAGTGCATCACTTCTTCCACCATGTAGGCTTTGTACTGCGGTGCGCTGAAGCAGTAGTTCGACTCGTCGGTAACGCCGCGAGCGCGGTCGTCCTCGGGAATCGTGATGTACTTTTCTGTCTTCACGCTGCCGTCTTTATTGTAGATGGTGTACTTCGTGCCGGGAGCTGTCAGCACGGCAAATTCTGCCTTACCGTCCTGGTTCACGTCAGCCGCCGCAAAACAGTTGTAGTGACTGCCGGCGCGCAGGTTCGTACCCATGTCGATGCGCCACAAAAGCGTGCCGTCGAGCTTGTAACAGTCAAAGAATACCTTGCCGGTGTAGCCGCGCTGAGATACGTCACGGCCGTTTGTCGGTTCCCAGCGCACGATGTATTCGTATTCGCCATCCCCATCCACGTCGCCGATTGTCGTGTCTTCCGGCACGTAGTCGTAGTTAAGGCTCCACTGAATGACCATGTCCTTCGGGAGTTCGGCGACCGGCGGCTTCTGCACCGGAATGTCGATAAAGTTCGCGCCTTTGCCGGCTACAGCTTCTGCGCGCTGTCCCTTGTATGCGCCGCCAAGCGCGACAACAGCGTATGTCTCGCCCGCTTTTGCGCCCTTATCCAGATAATTTGTGCTGTCAGTAACGGTGGCGATTTTTTCTTTTCCGCGGTAAACGTCAAACGTAACGCCGGTAAGTCCCGTGTCGCCATAGCCGGTTACTTCATCAGCAAACAGCCGCCAGCTTAAGAAAACGCCGCTTTTTGTATTGAAAGCAACAAGCCCGCGGTCGAGTTTTTCGAGCGCAATTGCCTGCTGTGCTTTGACTGCTGATTTTGCGGGAGCTGAAAGCTGTGTCTCTCTCTCGAAGACTGCGCTAACCTTGAAAAAATAGTTACGCAGGGACATGTGCTTCCAGGTGTAGGAATTCACATCTGCACCGACTTCTGCAAGCAGTGCGAATTTTGATGTCGGAAGATTTTTATCAGACCAGTAAATCCGATAGCCGGTAAGTCCAACAGCATTTTTACCTTTTAGTTTTGCCCAGGAAATAGTGATTTCATCTTCAGTAACGTTACTGACTTTTACACCCTTTACCTGTCCGTCAAGCAGCAAGCCGTCAAAGGCATTCTGCATTTCTTTCATGTGCCCGTCAAAGGAGCCTGCTTTTTTTAACAGCTCGTTGACTGTAGACACCGTCTGCTCCATATCCTGCTTTAATCCTGCCGTTTCGGAAAACGACATGCCGCCTGTACAGGCAAGCAAAGCAGCTCCAATAAGCGCTATTTTTTTCATTTGTTCCCCCTTGGGTAGCGTCCTTATTTTAATATGGAGTAATTATAAATCCATACACTAAGAAAGGAAAGGAAAAACAGCGGAAAAAGTCAAAAAAATGTCAGATATATATCAATAAAACCGGAAATGAAAGCCCCGCTCCCAGAGCTCCCCTCGCTGTGCCGCAAGCCGCCATCTGCTTCTAAAAGACTGCACCTTACGCCTACAGGAAGCAGAAGCTCTATTCAGCGAGATACAGGTAGTCAGTCTGAGCGCCTTCCAGGTTATCAAAATA
Organism: Treponema sp.; assembly: GCA_024698325.1. Taxonomy (GTDB): domain Bacteria; phylum Spirochaetota; class Spirochaetia; order Treponematales; family Treponemataceae; genus Treponema_D. Next base: position 23,377 of record JAILRG010000028.1, on the reverse strand, counting down.
CATGTTCGTCATATCCCAGCGATTAGAAATCGCAAAGAAGCTTCGGGTACGCGTCAGGTAGATAATCGGACACTGCTCAAGGAAAATGCGCTGATATTCATCCCAGTAGGGCTTTGCTTTTTCGTAGTCAACAATGCTTTTTGCCGTCTGGTACAACTCGTCAACCCGCGCTTCCCAGTCTGTCGCCGGCTTTTCCTGCAGCGGATACCACAAATGCATGTTGCCTTTGCTCAGCCACACATTAGGGCCCTGCGTCGGAAACACATTGCCACCGCCAAACCCAATCAAAACGCTCTGCCACTCGTAGGTTCCCGTAAGCTCATCGACAAGCTTCTGAAAATCTGTCGGCCGGGGAGTAACCGTAATGCCCTCTTTTTTGCATTCGTCGACGATAATCTGCGCGACGTCGGAGAAAATAGCCGCGGTTCCGGCATAGCTTATGTCAAAGGAGACTCTGTTTCCGCCATCATCATACAGGAAACCGTCGCTTCCCTTTACGAAACCGGCAGAAGCGAGCAGCCTGCGCGCATGCTCATGGCTGTAGCGGTACTGAAGAATGATGTTCTCGTCGTAATACCGGTTTATTTTCGGAAAAAAGCTGTAGGTAGGCTCGCCAATGCCGCGGTAGGTCTGGGAAATAATGCGCTCCCGGTTTAAGAGGCAGCTCATCGCCTGGCGGAATTCCTTTTTTGTAAACCAGCGGTAGTACGGCTCATCCTTGTTCTGCGGATTCTGATTGAAGCTCCAGAAAGAAGCGCTCATGCCGCCGTCCGCATTAAAGACGGTGTAGCCGCTCCGGTCTTTTTTCTCGGACTCCAGAGGCGTTCCGTCAGGGGATAAAAGGTTATCGGCGCCGGCAATCACGCTTTCGAGCTGCTCCGGAGAAGGCACATAGCTTTCCAGCTTGTGCTGGGTAAAAAGCAGGTATGCCGTGTTGTTGTCGCCGACAATCTGCGCCACTATTTCTTCGGGATAGTAATGATTTTCGCCGGCGGCATCTTTCTGCCAGTACAGGGGATTGCGCTTATACACGAGCCGCTGGGAGGGCGTATATTCAGCAAGGAAATACGGCCCGCAGGAAGGAATCGTCCGCGGATCGGTGTCGACAGTAAACAGCTTTCTGACAGCTTCTGCGCCGCCTGCATCCTTTGCCTTTTTATACAGGAACGCCGGCCCGAAATTCATGTTAGAGTGCAGCACCGGTTCCGCCACAATCACAGGAAAATGAAAGACAAAGCGCTTGTCGTCAATTTTTTCGATGGTGACTTCGGCTACCGTTCCGTCAGCTTTTTCCAGAAAGCGGCTGTTCCAGGCGGAAGAGGCGCACGCTGCATCCCCCTGGATGTCGTTGTACCAGAACACGACATCGTCACTGGTGACGGGAACGCGCTCGTATGCGTCTTCATAATACGACCAGTACAGATCATCCCGCAGCGTATACGTCACATCCAGCGTACCGGCGGCCTCGTCAATCGTAATTTCAAAAGAGGCACAGCCAGATTTCCACTCATGATTGTATATGTCGTAGTCGGCAAGATAGGTGGTCAGATAAGAGAGCACAGATGTAGTGGAACCGTCAGCTTCTGCTACCAGCAGGTTAAAGCTCTTCGGGTCGCTGGAAATCGAGGTATTCCAGGTGCCGCCGGGTTTTCCGGGAGCAAAAACGGTATCGGCAGTTTTCGGCCGGTGCACGGTCCGGGAAATCAAATCACTGGAGGAGGAAGCCCGCGCAGCTTCAATTTCTTCCAGCGACATTTCCGGCACGCGGGAACAGGAGGCGGCTGTTAAAAGTACGCCGAGAGACAGCGCAGAAAACGAAAAAACAGTGGCCGCGCGAAAAAGCAGCCGGGCAGGAAACACACTTCGGTTCATGTCCGTATTGTAACTGATTTACGCGCAATGTGCCATGCTTACAGCGTCCTGCACATCGGCAAAAGAAGCTAAAGATATGCCAACCTGTTGCAATTATTTCATAAAAAGCGCAGAATACCGCATTATGTTCGGTGCAAAAAAACTATCATTTTCGTACAAGCCGCAGCTGTTGACCAGTCTTGCAGGCTATTCTGCAAAAGCATTTACCAGCGACCTGATTGCAGGTTTTATTGTCGGCATCGTTGCCCTTCCGCTGGCCATAGCATTTGCCATTGCAAGTGGCGTAGGCCCTGAAGCAGGCCTCTTTACTGCGATTATCGCAGGCTTTTGTATCAGCGCATTCGGCGGCTCAACCGTGCAGATTGGCGGCCCGACCGGCGCTTTTGCCGTCATTGTATACGGCGTTGTAGCGGAATTCGGAGTGGCGGGACTTGCCACCGCCACGGTTATGGCAGGCATTCTGTTAATCCTGCTCGGCGCGTTCAAAATGGGCGGCCTGGTAAAATTCATCCCCTACACAATCGTAACCGGCTTTACTGCGGGTATTGCTGTAACCATCGCGACCGGCCAGATCGGCGACTTTCTGGGCTTAAGTATTACCGTTTTCCCCGAAGGCTTTACAAAAATGCCCGGCGACTTTGTGGGAAAAATTCAGACATATGCACTGAACATTCAGCGGGTAAATCTGTATTCCTTTATAATGGCGGCCGTAAGCCTGGTTCTGCTGTTTGTCTGGCCCCGCTTTAACAAGCGCATCCCCGGTTCGCTGATTGTAATCATCCTTGCGACCGCTGCCAGCATCATCCTGAAAAACACCGCAGGCCTCGAAACCGACACAATCGGAAGCCGCTACGGAGAGATTCCGTCATCACTTCCCATGCCGAAGCTCCCGGATTTGCGTCTTTCGACCATCCGCACGCTGTTCCCGACAGCAGTCTCCATTGCCGTCCTTGCAGCCATCGAGTCGCTTTTGAGCGCAGTTGTCGCTGACGGCATGACCGGCGCAAAGCACGATTCTGACACCGAGCTTATCGGTCAGGGCATCGCAAACATCGCGTCTCCGCTTTTCGGCGGTATTCCGGCAACAGGCGCCATCGCCCGCACTGCCACAAACATCAAAAATGGCGGCCGCACTCCGGTAGCCGGCATCATCCATGCCATTACGCTGCTTTTGATTCTGCTGTTCCTGGGAAAATACGCAGTGTACATTCCGATGGCTGCGCTGGCAGCAGTCTTAATCAACGTCGCCTGGAATATGGCCGGCTTTAAGGCAATCCGCGCGCTGGTTCGCGGCCAGAAATCCGACACCTGCGTCCTTACAGTCACCTTCCTGATTACCGTCTTCATCGACCTGACTGTGGCTATCGAAGTCGGCCTGGGCTTTGCCGCATTCTTCTTCATCAAAAAGATGTGCGATTTGAGCGAAGTGCAGGCAAAGCGCGAAAATCTTACCGAAGGCGTACAGAACACGCGGATTGCAGGCGACAACGAACGTGACGAAAAGCTTGACGTTCCCGACGGCGTTATGGTCTACGAGATTGACGGCCCGCTCTTTTTTGGCACCGTCCGCAAGTTCGAGGTCGCCGTCACACAGGCAAACCTTGACTACAAAGTGCTTGTGCTGCGCATGCGGAACACGATTTACCTGGACGCAGGCGGCATTCAGGCGCTGGAGCAGGCAAAGGCAAGTTGCGACAAAAAAGGCGTTACGATTGTCATTTCCGGCATTCACACGCAGCCCTACCTGCTCTGTGAAAAAATGGGCATCTTAGACAAACTTAAGCGGGAAAATGTCTGCGCCCACATCGATGACGCAATGGCCCGCGCAAGAGAAATCCTGAATCAAAAGTAGCCCGTTGTGGCGACAGCTTCTAGCCCGCTACTGACAGCGAGCTGCTGCAAGCTTGTGCAATCTGCACTGACAGCGAACCGGACCCCATCGTCCGGTTCTTTTTTTTGTTTGCTTTTTCTGAATCCCGCTGATATGCTGTGTTCATGACCTCTACAATTTCAGAAAAAAGTCGGCATTCCGCCGCCCGGCAGGATACTCCCTTCTCCTGGTTCTACACATTTCTGCGCCGGCACCGCTTAAAACTTGCTTTCGGTATGTTCCTGATGATGATTACGTCAGGAATGACCATCATCAACCCGAAAATTCAGGGCTTTGTCGTCGACCGGATTATTTTCGGCGGGGAATATCAGTTCCTGCTTCCGTGCATGGCGGCGCTCATCATTACGATTTTAATCCGCATGTCAATTTTCTACGGCGCCCGCATGCTTTTTGAGCATTGCTCCCAGGGCGTCCTGTATGATATGCGGGATGCCGTGTACCGGAAGCTTCTCAAGGAAGACTTTACGTTCTACAACAACAACCGCACCGGTGACTTAATGTCCCGGCAAACGGGCGACATGGACGCGGTCCGCCACTTCGTAAGCTTTGTCATCTGGAATCTTTTTAGAAACGTGCTGGTACTCACTATCGCACTCGTGATGATTTTCTTTGTGAATGTACGGCTGGCATGGCTTTTTATCGGCGTGCTGCCATTCAGCGCCTTCGTCATGGTTCTGCAGATGAAAGCTGTAGGGCCGGCCTTTGACCGCATCCGCCAGTGTTTTTCGAGCCTGAATTCCTATGTACAGGAAAACATCGCCGCAAACCGCGTCGTGCGGGCGTTTGCAAAAGAGCCGTTCGAGATTCAGCGCTTTAACCGCGAAAACGAGGCCTACCGGCAGAGCGAACTGGGGGCGGCAGAAGTCTGGCAGCGCTACGTGCCTGTCTTTGAGTTTTTCAGTTCTGTCATCAACGTCATACTGATGGTCTACGGCGGCTGGCTCGTCATCAACAAGCAGATGACGATCGGTTCGCTCGTCACTGTAAACGGATTTCTGTGGATGCTGACCGACCCGCTCCGGCAGATTGGCTGGCTTATCAACGACGCAATGCGATTCCGCTCCTCAATACGGAAGATTTACACAACCTGGTCAGCGGAGCCGCTCGTGCAGCCACCGGCTCATCCGGAAAGGGTAAAAATCCGCGGCGACATTGCATTCCAGCACGTCTGCTACAAGGCGGGCTTTGAGCCGATTCTGAACGACGTAAGCTTTACCGCCGAAGCCGGAAAAAGCATCGGCATTATCGGAAACACTGGCAGCGGCAAAACCACCATCATGAACCTGCTCTGCCGCTTTTACGACGTTACCGACGGAAGCATTACCGTCGACGGCCACGACGTGCGCGAGCTTGATTTGTATGACCTTCGAAACAGCATCGGCATGGCAATGCAGGACGTGTTTCTTTTCAGCGACACGATTGAAGGAAACATCGCGTACGGCGACCCGGACTGCCCGTTTGAAAAAGTCGAGCAGGCGGCTAAGCTTGCAGACGCAGACGGCTTTATCCGCAAGATGAGCGAAGGCTACGACACAATCATCGGAGAGCGCGGCGTCGGCTTAAGCGGCGGCCAGAAACAGCGCATTTCGCTTGCCCGCGCGCTCTTAAAGGACCCGGCCATCATCATTCTTGACGACAGCACAAGCGCGGTCGACATGGAGACAGAGACGCAGATTCAGCGGTCCTTAAAGGCGGTCGCCGGCCGCTGCACGCTGTTCATCATCGCCTACCGGATTTCAAGCGTAAAAGACTGCGACCAGATTCTGGTAATGCAGGACGGAAGAATTATCGAACGCGGCACCCACAACGAGCTGGTAGCGCAGAACGGATATTACGCATCTGTGTTCCGGCACCAGTACGGAGAATTTGCCGGCAGTGAACATGCAGAAGGAGAAGCTGATGGCTCGAAATAAATACGACGTAGATGAAGACCTGGATTCCAGCTACAACTTCGGTCAATTAAAGCGGCTCGTGCATTACGTGCGCCCCCACGCAAAAGCGATGACCGGCATTACCGCGCTGATGCTCGTGACGGCAGGCCTCGGCATGCTCTATCCCTACTTCCTTAAGCTCGTCATGGATACCTACATTCCGCAGGGGAATTTTCCTGCCATCATAAAGGTGGCGCTGGCAACGCTTGCAATCTCCCTGTTTACGGCCGCGACGCTCAGGACAAAAATCCGCGTGCTTTCGTACATCGGACAGGACATCATCCACGACATCAGAAAGGATATTTTCTGCCACGTGCAGGAACTGCCATTCACCTTTTTTGACACGCGCCCGCATGGAAAGATTCTCGTGCGCATCGTAAACTATGTGAACAGGCTTTCCGACGTGCTTTCGAACGGACTGGTAAACACGATTACCGACTTATGCACGCTGTTTTTCATCATCGGCTTTATGCTCATGCTGAACGTGCGCCTGACGCTCGTCGTCCTCTGCGGCCTTCCGGTATTTGCAGTCTACGTGTTTGCGCTCAAAAAACGGCAGCGGCGGGCATGGCGGATTCAGAGCAACAAGGCGTCAAACCTGAACGCCTATATTTCCGAAAGCATTAACGGCATCCGGGTTACGCAGTCCTTTGTGAGGGAAGCCGAAAACATCAAGATTTTCAACAACCTGTCCCAGGCATACCGGAAAACCTGGATGCATGCGGTGCGCGTCGCCTTCCTTATGGGACCGTTCGTGCAGATTATCTCCGTGGTGACGCTGGTCGCCGTCTTCGTTCTAGGCATCCGCTGGATGCAGGCCGGCATATACGGGGTTTCTGTAGGTATTCTGGTCGCTTTCGCGGCGTACATCGGGCGCTTCTGGCAGCCAATCACGACGCTTGCTGATTTTATCAACAACCTGCTGACGGCGCTCTCGTACATCGAGCGCATCTTTGAGACCATCGACGAGCCTGTTACTGTAAAAGATGCGCCTGGAGCTGGAGAGCTGCCGCCGGTTACCGGCACGGTCGAGTACAAAAACGTGTCGTTCTGCTACGAGGAAGGAAGCCTGGCGCTCGACAACGTAAGCTTTACGGCGCATCCGGGAGATTCCATCGCCATAGTCGGCCCGACGGGAGCCGGAAAATCAACGCTTGTAAACCTGCTGAGCCGTTTTTACAATCCGACCGCAGGCGCCGTTCTGGTAGACGGCCACGACATTCAGGGCGTAACCATCCGCTCGCTCCGCACGCAGATGGGCGTCATGATGCAGGACAGCTTTATCTTTAAGGGAACGGTGATGGACAACATCCGTTACGGCAACATGGACGCAAGCGACGATGACGTCATTCAGGCGGCAAAAACGGTCTGCGCCCACGACTTTATCATGCAGATGAAAGACGGTTACCAGACTCAGATTAACGAGCGCGGCACCAGACTGAGCGCAGGCCAGCGACAGCTGATTTCGTTTGCCAGGGCGCTGCTTGCAAATCCGCGAATTCTTATTTTAGACGAAGCCACAAGCTCCATTGATACGGAAACTGAAATCCTTTTGCAGCAGGGACTGCATAAGCTGCTCAAAGGAAGGACAAGCTTTATCATTGCACACCGGCTTTCCACGATAAAAAACTGCGACCGCATTTTCTACGTTGATAAAGGCCGCATCATAGAAAGCGGCGCCCACTACGAGCTGATGGCAAAACAGGGCGAGTACTACAAGCTCTACTCTTCGCAGTTTGCGCTGCTCTAGAAGTCGTGCACCAGAAAGCGCACGCTGCGACTGCGCGCCTCGCATCAGCACACTTCACGACAGCATACTCTGCGACAGCGCACTTCGCGATAGCGCGCCTTGCCCCGCGGCTGTCAGCGTACCTTGCAACACTGCTGTCAGCGCACCTGGTAATGCACGTCCGCCTGCTCGTCTCCGCAGACGACCTGCACGTGGTGTCTTCCCCTGCTTACCGGAATCCGGGCGGTAAACGGCCGGTCTGTCACTGCCAGAAGCTCGCCGTCGGCATAGATTTCCGCCTGACGCTCGCGCCCGCCGCGGGCTTCCAGTACAAGGCGCTGCATGTACGGGGCGACAGAGTCGTCATAGTAAAACAGGCTGCCTTCGCGGGGGCTTGTTATGACAAGAGGCTCGTTACCGTCAGAGATGAAGCCTGAGCGGTTCTTCAAGTGAAACCACGCCTCGTATTCAGAAGGATAGGTCGGGCTTTCGCCGGCTTTTGTATGCCAGCTGCAGACAGGAAGCGAGTTACCGCCTGCAGGACCGACAGCAGGCACATACTCCAGCACGGTGCCGGGGCAGCTGTCGCCGGCTTTCATGCCGGAAAGCGAGCATACCGGAATCTTTTTGTACTGTTCGGGAGCCGGGAAAGGCTCTCCGCGATGCCCTTGCAGCAGCACGAGGATGTCCCGGGCAAGACGCGCCGGAACAGAACTGCCGGTTTTTCCGACGACGGTCTCTCCTGAAAAATTCCCCATCCAGACGCCGACTGTGTAATCAGGGGTGGCGCCAAGAGCCGTAATATTCTGATATTGATTTGCCGTCCCCGTTTTGAACATCGACGGGAACGGTGTCTGGAATGTCTGTCTGTAGCCAAAGCCAAGCGAGCGGGCATCCGCATCGGAAAGCATGTCGCAGATAATGCGCGCGGTGTTCCGGTCGTACACCTGCGCCGGCTGCCCGGAACAGTCACCGGCGTGGGCCGCACTGGCATGCCGGCCATAGTTTCGCTCCGTTTCTCCGGCAAAAGCTGTAAGCGGCAGGAACAGACCATCCCTGCTGAATACCGAAAACGCCTGCACCAGCTCAAAAAGCTGCACTTCCGCATTCCCCAACGCAAGCCCCAGCCCAGGCTCCGAGCCGGAAAGAGAGTCAAAGCCGAGCGCCCTAAGCCGCTTCAGGTACGGCGCCATGCCGACCGTATTCAGCAGGTACACGGCGGGCACATTCAGGCTGGAAGCAAGCGCCACCCGCAGGCGTACCGGCCCGTTATACCTGTTATTGAAATTCTGCGGCACATACAGGCGCTCAAAGCCGAATTCCATGGGAATGTCCGGGAGTACGGCAGCAGGAGAAAAGCCTGATTCCAACGCAAGCGCATACAAAAACGGCTTCATGCTGCTTCCCGGCTGGCGCTGTACGAGGACGCCGTCGACCTGACCGTTGTGCTCCTCATCAAAAAAATCCGTGCTGCCAACCCACGAAAGCACAGCTCCCGTCCGGCTGTCGCAGACAAGCACGGCGCCGTTTGTCAGGCGGTGCTGCATGTTGTCCTCGACCGCAGCGGAAAGGAGCGATTCAGCTTCATGCTGGAGCTGCAAATCGACGCTGGTGTAGACATCGGCTTCTCTGCCGACTGGAGAGTCCGGAAGCGACGTAAGATAGCGGACAAAATGCGGCATTTCGAAGGGATAGGAAAACGCTTTTGCCGAATGCGCCGCAAGCGAAAAATCTGCCGCCGAAAGCACAGGAGCAAGAGCGTGTTCCCTGCAGGCAGCTTCGTACAGTTCAAGCGCAGCTCCAGCGCAGACGTCGGGATTGGCCGCCGGACTGTAGAGGACAGGCCTGCGCGGAATGACGGCGAGGCAGTACACCTGCGCGTCAGAAAGGCGCCCTGGCTCGACGCCGAAAAAAGCGCGGCTTGCGCTGCAGACGCCTTCCGCATTCGCACCGAACGGCACGCTGTTCAGATACAGCTCCAGAATCTGCGCCTTACTCAGCCGCATTTCAAGCCGGAGCGCATCAAGCGCTTCCCGCGCCTTTGTAAGGAGCGTGCGCCTCCCTGGCACCGGGCGAATCAGCCGGGCAAGCTGCATGGTTATCGTGGAAGCGCCGCTTACCGTGCGGGCATTTCTGATGTTCTGGCACGCAGCGCGAATGACGGCGCCCGCATCAACCCCGTGATGTGAATAAAAGTGCTTATCCTCGCTCATAATAAAAGCGTGCTGCACCAGAGGCGGAATCTGCTCCAGACGCAAGTATTCCCGGCGAAGCCCGTTTTCCAGCGCGGTAATCTGAATCAGGCGGAAAGAATCATCGTAAATGCGGCTTGAAACAGGCCGCGCCAAAAACCGCGCAAGTGAAGGAAACGGAAGCCAGCGGAGAAAAAGCAGAGCCACAGAGAAAAAAAGCAGGAACGCAAGCGGGAGCCGGCACACCGGATGCCGCACAAGGCGCCGGAACGTACTCCCCGCTGATTTTTTTACACGCATACGCCGCTCAGTATACCAGAACTTTTAAGCGGTTGCATCAACATCAGCTTCTGGTATACTGCTCGTATGTCCAAAGAATTTCTGTACATAGCCATGGAACTGTGGGGCACGATTTTCAGCCTGATTCTGGCCATCAACACCCGCCTTTTATGGGGACAGCGTTTCAGCGAATACAAAATGCTTTTTCTTCTGGAGCTATGCAACGCAGGAATGCTTTTGTCCGACAGCCTCGCCTGGTATTTTCGCGGGAACGCGGACGCTATCGTCATCCTGCAACTGAGCACGTTCTTCGCGTTCGCATTCGCAATCGTCTCGCCGTTGCCGTTTCTGCTGTATATCTACAAATCTGCCGGCAAAAGAACCTGGCGCAAGGCTCCGTTTTACATCATCTGCGCCACCATCTGCTTTTCTTTTTCACTGCTGATTCTGACCCAGCACTCAGGGCTGTTATACTCGTTCGACGCAAGCAACATCTATCACCGGAACAACCGCTGGTACTGGCTCATTTTTACCTCCGGCGTGCTTGCTGTCGTCACAAATGCGGTTCAGATACTCAGAAACCGATGCTGCATACAAAAAAGCCGCCTGTACGCGCTGGTGATTACGACAGTGCTGCCGCTTTTAGCGCTCCTTGGCCAGCCTTTTCTGTACGGCTTTTCCATCTCAAACATCGCCACGACGATCGGCATCGTGTGCTGTTACATAGAAGCGCAGCACAGCCAGTCAAATCTCTTAAAAGACCTGCAGATACGGATTGCGCTCTCGCAGATAAAGCCGCACTTCCTCTACAACGCGCTTAATTCCATCCATGCGCTGTGCGGCATCAACATTCAGCAGGGACGAAAAGCGCTCTGTGATTTTTCCGATTACCTCAGGATGAATATTACGTCCATCGAAACGGCACACGTCATACCTTTCAGCAGGGAGCTTGAGCATATCAAAGTGTACCTGTCGCTAGAACAGCTGCGTTTCGGCGACAGACTAAAAATTGAGTATCAGATTCAGACGGAACTTTTCAACCTGCCGCCGCTGACAGTCCAGCCGCTTGTAGAAAACGCCGTAAAGCACGGAATCTGCCGGAAAGAATCAGGAGGAACGGTCACTATCAGCACGAGGGAAGAAAAAAAAGCATTCATCATAACGGTTCAGGATGACGGAGTCGGCTTTAATCCCGCCGCCATAAAAAAATCATGCGACTGCGGCATCGGCATTCAGAACGTGCGGGAGCGGCTCAAGATTCACAGCCAGGGACAGCTCTGCGTAAACTCAAAGCCGGGAGCCGGGACAAAAGCGGTCATCATGATTCCGAAACTGTGACGAATCTGTTACTAAGTTTCTCGTACTATGAGCCAATGTCTGCACAGATTCTTGCCTTAGATGATGAGGCCCTGTCATTGCACGGGCTTTCTGCCGCCATACAAGAAGCCGAGCCAAACTGTACGCTTTTCCCGTTCAGCAGAAGCACCGACGCTGTCGCCTTTGCGCGCGAACATCCTGTCGACATTGCATTTTTAGACATTGCACTGGGAGCCACCAGCGGCATTACGGTTGCCCGACAGCTTAAACAGCTTCGCCCCGCAGTGAACATTATTTTCGTGACCGGCTACAGCGAATACACTGGGGAAGCCATGGACATGCATGCATCCGGCTACATCATGAAACCGGTGACAGCTGAAAAAGTGCGCCGGGAGCTGGCAGACTTACGCTACCCGCTTGAAGAGCCGAAAGAAAAGCCCCGCGTGCGAATCAAGACTTTCGGAGAATTTCAGATTTTTGTTGATGACGAGCCGGTCGCCTTCCGCTACATGCGCACAAAAGAGCTGCTTGCGCTTTTAACCGACAGGCGCGGCGCATTCTGCTCCAACGGTATGATAATCAGCACGCTCTGGGAAGAGTGCATGTCGCCGCAGAAAGACTCGTACCTGCGCATGCTCCGGCAGGATTTGCGGCGCACGCTCGAAAAGCACGGCGTCAAGGACATCATTCTGCAGCATCGGGGCGAGATGGCACTGCAGATAAAAAACGTGCAGTGCGATTACTACGACTGGATTGAACACCCGGATGAGGCGAACCTGTACACTGGCGAGTACATGTGCCAGTACAGCTGGGCTGAACCGACCAATGCACTCATTGCCGCTGCAACTGCCGCCAAATCCTACTGAACCGTATACAAAAGCCCGCCGGTGCGGCCAAAAATCTCAGGCTCATACATACATTCTGCGGTAACAGGCGGCGTCGGATACACTCCCCTGCGGACTGCGCGGAAGCGGAATTCCACGGTTGTCGTTCCTTTTGCAAAGCTGTCCCAGAAGAACTGGCTTTCGCTGTTGTACAGCACCTGATTGCTCATATAATGCGCCGTTCCCCGGCTCCAGCCATCTTCACTGTCACCATAATCAGAAAAAGCTCCCGTTCCGCTTGTCTGTACGGCCGCATCCGGGCTTGTCGCAAACGTCGCGTCAAGAATTGCCGCTCCGCTCGGAACCGGCGCACGAAGCGCTATGTAGTCCCTGTCGTACGCTGTCGACACCGTAACGACTGCGCGATACATCCGTCCGCTCGTAAGCGCAACGACAGGAACCTGCCCCGGCTTTTCTGCCGCAAGCGGAATCTCTTCGCCAGTTACGATGTCATACAGACGCATGCAAAGGCCGATGCCTTCGTCGCGGGCGGGCTGCGTTTCCTGGCCAATCGCGTACTGCAGGCTCGCCGTATAGAACAGGGAGCCGGTGCCGTTCCGGCTAAAGCGCAGGGGAAGCAGCGTGCCTTCGGGGAATGCGGCCAAAGCCGGGCCTGAAAGCGCAAATTCTTCCGTGACAGGCTTTGCGGCGGCTCCGGTAAACGTTGCCGAAGAAAGCTTCGTTCCGCCGAGGACTGCCTCTGCAGAAAGGTTCACTGAATCAAGACTCCGGCCCTTAATATGCGTGTACAGGGCATCGAGTACGAGCGCCGTTGTCGCCGTATTCTTCCAGTAGCCGCCCCGCTGATTTGAAAGCAGCGCATGCAGGAGCCGGCCGTTCATCTCATCCTGGGCGTCTAAAAGCGTGTACAGTTCCAGCGTCAGCGCAAGGCTTTCCGCTGCAATCTGCCTGCTGAAGAATGCACTGCGCACCGTATGCGGATTTGTCAGGTCAACGCCTCTGGCAGTCGGGCGCAGGTACTGACGGATTATGCCGGCAGCCTGCCGTGCAGTCGCGGAAGCCGTACCGTCCCTGCAGACAGCGGTAAGGCCGCAAAGCGCAAGGACAGCGATGTCCTGCCTTTCTTTTGCAAGCATCTCCTTAATAAAGCGGTCTGCCGCCGCATTTCCTCCGGCAAACCTGCCGTTAAGCGAAAGCACATAATACAGATATGCCCGGTCGTAATCGCTGTAGAACGAAGCATTGCGTTCCCGGCGGCTAAGCTCCGCGCTCACGTAGTCAAGAAGCTTTGCTCTGTCAACAGGAAGCTCTTTTTCCGTGTAGCCCCGCTCCAGCGCACGCGCGTAAATGTGGGCAATGCGCGCCGACACCAGCAGATTGGACCTCTCGGATGACGGCCAGTAACCGAACCCGCCGTCAGCATGCTGCAGCTTACCCCATTCGGCAAAAGTCTCGCATACACAGCCGTGAACGTCGTCCGGCTCGCTCTCCAGGTTAAAGACAGAAATGTATTCGCCGAATTCCACCAGCGGCAGAATCCGGGCGGACTGCTGCTCAAGACAGCCGTACGGATATTCAAACACATACTGTACGGCGCCGCCTAAAAGCCCGAGCCGGGTTGCGTCCAGCGTCAGCGTCAGCGTGCCTGTATTTCCGGCGAGAGCTGGATTCGTGACAGGCTTAACAATCGCCTCCTCGACAGCTGTTTCCGGCTCTTCAACCACGCCGGTTGTCGTCACCGTTTCGTAAAGATACGGCCGGGAAATCGTAAGCGGCGCCTTAAGCCGTTCCTTAAGCACATCGCTTTCAACAGTAAACGAAAGCACGACATTGCCGGCACGCTGAGCCGCAAGGTCAAAACCGAGCATTGCGCTTTCACCACTCTGAATCAAAAGGCTCCGGGAGCTTTCGCCGTCGACAAATGCCCTGCCGGTACATTCTTTTTCTTCCAGAGAAAGCGACACCGTTACCGTCCGCGCCTTTCCATCCAGGTTCGTCACCAGAACGCCGACTTCTGCCGTATCGCGCTCCCGCATTTCCCGCGGCAGCACCTGCTGCACGTTAATCGGATTCTGCACCATGACTTCGTCTTCCTGCAGGGCAAGCAGCTCGCCAAAAACGCCGAAGGCTGTCAGCCGGTAGGTAGTCAGCGTGTCCGGAAGCTTAAACCGAACCGTAACGCGGCCGTCGGCATCCGTTTTCAACATCGGCTCAAAGACTGCGGTGGGGTTAAAGTCACTCCGCTCTTCCATTTTTCCATCATCGCCAGTGTCGCCGCCCTTCAGATTCTTTATCTCGTAGGTTACCGGATCCATAAGGTAGGCACGGCTGTCACCGCCTTCCACCCGCAGCGGGAAATTATCTCTGTTGTAGAAAAAGTCAACAGGATTGGGCACATGGTAGTTAATGAGGTCGAGGACGCCGCGGTCAACTGCCAGCAGCGTAAGCTCAGCGCCAGAAAGCGGCTTTCCGCCCTTTGTCGCTGTCAGCGTAACTTCCGCTTCCTCACCGGGCCGGTAGGAAGGCTTTGCGCTTTCTACGGTAACAGTGAATGCATTAACGAGCGGATTTACAAAAACTGCCGTCACGCCGTAATAGCCCTTTGGCTTATCAAGGTCGACTTCGCCGTACTCGTGCGTCGGCTGCCCCTGGCGCACAGAATACGAAGACACCGACACATAGAAGACCGGAACATAATTGCGCGCAACAGGAACGTCCAGCACGTGAACCGGGCCTTCCAGATGCCGCACTTCTTCCGTAAAAATCCCCTCGCGTTCAACAGTCACCAGATAGTCACCTGCCGGCAGGCTGCTTTCAAGAAGGATGTGCGCAGTGTCGCCCGGATTGTACAGAGATGCGTCCGGCGTCAGGCGAAGTGAAGTTGCATCTTCCTTGCGCCAGCTTACCCGGCCGCTTCCCGTCACATAAAACTGATATTCAGTGATGACCGTGCGTTCGCGGCTGTCGGTACAGGCAAGGCGGAGCGTGTGATAGCCCGGTTCCTGCGGCGTCACGGAGATTTTACCGGACGCTGCAAGGGCGACCGTCTGCTCGCTTTCGACGACATCCGTTTTTTCGTAGCGGCTGTAGATATCTGCAATTCCCTGCTGCTGGACGAGGCTCCATTCCTCGCGGCTTAAGGTAACAGTGATTTTTCTGTTGCCGCCGCTCAGTGACTGCGCAGTCTTTTCGTCAGCGACAGGATTTCCGTCCGGAGTTGCCAGCCTGTAGCTGAACGAAAGCTTTTCGTTTTTCTTTGCGAACGCGCTTACGCCTTCGGGACGGGACAGTCCGATATAATAGCCCGCAGGATGCACCACCACAGAAGACGCCTGAGACACCTGCTGATTTGAAACATCGGTGACATCGCAAGAAACGCGGTAGCGGTAGGGAGAGCCGAGAATGCCGGCTCCAGCGGTTGCGCAGGAAAGCTGCGCGCGGCCTTCGGCATTCAGCTGACCTTCGTCTGAGGCAAGGTGCATGCGACCTTCGTGCGCAAAAACAGGCCCGAACGTGTACTGCTTGAATTCCGGCGCGTCGCTCCTGAAATACCACGGCTCCCGGAACCAGCTTGCAGAGTAAGAAGCCTGAGAAAGCACGCCGCCGGCAAGGTACGAGGCCGAAAGCGACGCCTGCAGCGTATCGCCTGCAATGACCGGCACTTCCGGAAGCGAAACTGCCGTCTGGAATACCAGCCGCTCAAAAAACGCAATATTCACCCGCTCTGTCGTACGAGCGGAACTGCTGCCTTCGTTGCGCCGGTATTCGAGGATGTACATTCCCGGTTCAATATCGTTGGGGATGGCAAAGGAACCGTAAAAGCCGCCGTTTTCGCTAGCTTTATCGCCGGTCACTGTCGCAAAAACCTTTGCTTCCCGCCAGGTGTCTTCCTTAAGCGTGACCGTCCATGCGCCGGTATACGGCAGGAACGAGCCCAGCACCTGGTTCCGGTCAATGCCACGGAAAGAAATCGTTTCGCCAGGCTTGTACAGGCCGCGGTCGCTGAACATAAAAATTCGCGGCGTTGCGGTAATGTTCCGGAGCACACTCCGCGCGCTAACGCCGTTCCGCCAGGGAGAGTGGCTGTCGGGCTTAAAAATCACGCTGTCATCGCCTTTTACTGCCAGAATCACTGGATCCTTCCACTGCCGGTCTGGAAGCGCAAGCGCGCAGACTTTTTCATCAGTCAAATCGATGACAGCCATGCCGTTTTTGTCTGTCACCGCGCCTGGAGCCTCGGCGGTAATCCGGTCCCGGGAAGCCACATCATCAGCAAACACATAGACCCAAGCGCCTTCTACCGGCCGCCCGTCCGACAGGCTCGAGACAAGCGCGCAAACCTTGTTGCAGGCATACCGCACGGTAACGCCCAAATCGGTTACCTGCACGGACGTGCTGTTAGAAACCCAGTAATACGGAGTCGGATCCCACTTCGTCGGCGTGCGGGGAAGCTTTACTGCTGCATCAAACTGAACCCAGCCGGTGCCGCCCGTCAAAAACGGGTCTAAATTGACAGTCTGGAAAACACGCTCGTCGCGCACATCGGCTTCAAGCGGAAAGCGGAACTCAGCAGCGCCCTCATCGTACACATAGGCCGGCATCGAAGACCGGTTCTGGCCGTAGGGGCTTTCTCCGTTCAGAGACGCAAGCAGGTAGGCGCCGTCGTCAATATTCTGATACTCAAAAACCATTTTGTGCGGAAACTGCTTTTCGAGCATTTTTACACCGCGGTCAGTAAAGTGGACGCTGCTTGCAGGCCCCGGCACATCAACAGAAATGCGTAAGGGGCTGTCTTTCTTTCCCGTATTCAGCGGGCGGGCGTACACATCCTTAACCGCATTCGTCAGTGAAATCACATAGGTTGAATGAAACGTAACCGGAAGGTCATGCACGATGACCGTTTGTCCGGAAACAGAGATGTTTTCTTTTTGAACAGGAAGCGCTTCCCCGGAAGCTGTCGCCGCGCTTAGCCCTCCAAGCACGGAGCTTTCGTCGACCGGATGGCTGAAGACAAGGCGCACCGGATTTGTGTGCGTGCCTGAGGAGCTGTCAGTCATCGAATACTGATACGCGAACGTCGACAGCGTGTTAAAATGCGCCTCGCAAGCTTCTCCGTCCGTCTGCGCGACTTTGAGCTCGACTTTGCTTTCGAACGGCAGCGTCTCATCCCAGCGGTAGGTCACCGTGTCAGCAAGTTCCTGCTGCACGTCAAAATTCCGGATGCTGCGCCCTCCGCAGGTGATGGCTGAAAGCGGCTTAAGCTTTTCTGCTGTTACCGGGTAATTAAACTGCACGCGAAGTTCTTTTGCACAGGCGGGCGGCACCTCGTTGCTGTCAACCCAGCGGCTGACGCTGTAACCGGGGGCGCTCCAGATGATTTTGAGCGCAGCGGCTGTCGTAGAAAAAACCATGTCGCCTGTCAGCGCTTTTCCGCTCAAAGAAGTCACCTGCGGATGAACGGTAATCGTATACACTTCAAGCGGATTTACCGGCTCAGATACATCAAACGAAAGCAGTCTTGTGCCGTTCCAGCGGAATGTGCCTTTTAAAGGCGGCGTAATGGTCATGCAGTCACTGGTATCAGAAGGTGCGCTGAGTGCGCCAAGCGGCACGACAGGCTCTGAGAACAAAACGTAAAAAGACGGAAGGCGCACTTCGGCGGGAATAACGCCCTGCGGTCCCCAGTCGGCAATCGTAAACGGCTCGGCGGTTTTCGTAATCGCTGCAGAGTCAACGCCAGCCAAAGACGCATCGGAGAGCGAGGCAGATCCATCTCCACTCCCCGATTCTCCGGCTGCAGAGGCAGCTTTTGACGCAAGAGCGGAAGCAGGCGCCTGGGGCACGGAAGACACGTCCGTCACATACACGGTCTTGTAGTCAGACAGTGCGCGAAGTCCGCTTCCAGCGACCGTTCGTCCGCTTCCGCCTCCAGTACGGCTTACAGATGAGGATGAGGCCCGAAGCTTCTTTTCGCTTTTCGGCTCGGGCGCATACGGCGTATAATCGGGAGTAAAAAAGGTTCCGGGAGAATACCGCTGAGCGCCGGAAGCATATTCTGAGCCTGCCGCAATTTCCAATGGAGCAATTTTCGGACTCCAGGTTTTTGCAATTTCAGTTTCTTTTTCAGCGCAACCGCTTACCAAAAGCCCTGCCAGCACACACAGACCCCAAAAAAAGCCCTGACCTTTTTGCATATATCGCCTCAGCTTACATCGTAAGGAACTCGCATTCCTTTTCATTTGATAAGGCAGTATAACACAAAAGTCAGGGCTTGTCCGTACGCTTACAGGCCTAAGCCTGCCGGAAGCAGCAAAGACAATCTATTCCTTAAGCAGGGCCGGATTTCTGTCAGCAATTTTCCGTGCCAGGTACAAAAACGGCGTATCCATAAGAGATGTGATGATGAAGATGGCATAGCCGAAAATCAGAATCTGAATGATGATGTCCCAGGTGAAAACGCCGGCAAACGCAAGCAGGTTGAACACAACGACGTTAATCAGCTGGCTTACAAGCGTTGAACCATTGTTCCGCAGCCACAAGTAGGCACGGCGGTTACCCCAGCGCTTGTTTGACCATTCCCAGATGGTATGATACGCCCACACATCGTAAAGCTCGCAGATTACGTAGGCAAGCAGGCTTGCAAGCATGACGCGGGGGGTATTCGCAAATACCGTGCGGATAGGAGCAGACATCGTGTCGGCTTCTGCAGGAACAAACAAAAACCAGCTCTGAGAAATCAGGATGAACGTAATATTCGCCGCAATGCCAAGCTTAACGCAGACATTCGCCGTTTTTTTGCCGTACAGCTCACTTGCCATGTCCGTCGCCAGGAATGAAGAAGCAAACAGAACGTTCCCCAGCGTCGTGTCCATGCCGAACGCATGCACCAGAATCAGGACTTCGATATTGGCAGCAATCGTGCAGATGACCGTCCATGCAAAAATGCCGTTTTTACCAAACAGGCGGAAAAAAACAATCAGCGCGCCAAAAAATACCGGCACGGAAGCAATCATAAGAATTTCATTGATAAAAGACATAGTAATACTCCAGAAAAAAAGATACTGCGGAAAGAAGAATGCGCCATACAGAATGCGCTATGCGAGATTTTTCGTTTCCGCGTTCATAATTGCGCGCTATCGTCTGTCGATGGCGGCAAAAAGGCGGTCGCGGGCTTTTTCAGCATAACAGGTTCCCGGCTTTCCGTAATTGGCAAACGGATAAATCGAAATGCCCCCGCGCGGCGTGAAGATTCCCTCAACCTCAAGATATTTCGGCTCCAAAAGCTTCACCAGATCTTTCATGATGATATTCACGCAGTCTTCATGAAAGTCGCCGTGGTTGCGGAACGAAAAGAGATAGAGCTTCAGGGATTTTGACTCCACAAGGAAGCTGTCCGGGATGTAATTGATTTTGATTTCTGCAAAATCAGGCTGTCCGGTTTTCGGACACAGGGAAGTGAATTCCGGGCAATTAAAGGTGACCATATAGTCATTGTCCGGATGTTTGTTCGGAAATCGCTCCAGGACTTCCGGCGCATAGGTCGCCGCATACTGGGTCTTTGCATTTCCCAGCAGCGTGACGCCCTCAAGTTCAGCGTCTGTACGCATGTTTTTCTCCTAGTTTTGTTTTACGTCAGGATGGTTTCGAACTGACAGGAGAGCATCATAGAGAAAATACAGCGGCGTGTAAAGGCGCCCGGCAACAGGACAGGCTTGCGGCGCACGGCAAAGCTTTGTATGATGCGGCATGCACATAGTCATTTTTACCGGCGGAGA
This sequence comes from Treponema sp., assembly GCA_024698325.1. Classification (GTDB taxonomy): domain Bacteria; phylum Spirochaetota; class Spirochaetia; order Treponematales; family Treponemataceae; genus Treponema_D. The sequence continues at coordinate 3,546 of JAILRG010000028.1, read as the reverse complement.
TAGCCCCGCGCCCGAAGAATGCAAGGCATATCTGGAATCTCACCCTGCGGATTTTATCATTGCAGCAGATTCCGGCCTTGAGACACTGGAAAAATTCGCATCCGTATTAGGAAAAAAACATCAGCCCGACGCAATTCTCGGCGACATGGACAGTCTTTCTGACAGCGCCATGCTTGCACGCTACCCGAAATCCATCATCAAGACGTACCCGCAGGACAAGGACTGGAGCGACACAGAGCTAGCCCTGCATCTTGCTGTCAGCACAGCCAAAGAACGCCACATCACGCTAATAGGAGCTGCAGGCGGCAGAATCGACCATTTTCTGGGAGTATTCGACCTGTTCGCCACCGACATCCGCCCGGACACCTGGCTCACTCCCGTTCAGGCACTCTGGTATGCTGGAGCCGGAACAAGCTTTTCTGTCGGAGGACTTACCAAAAAAGACATTGTTTCCCTTACCCGAACCAGCGCATCCCGCACCGGCGGACGCGTTACGAGCGACGGCTTACAGTGGGAATGGCAGCTTTTCCGCAAGGAAGGCATGCCCAGCCTGAGTAACCGCATCTCCGAAGAGGCAGACGAGGCCAAAAGGGACGTAACGGTCACCGTACTCGAAGGCGCCTTCGTGCTGATTCTGCCCCTTTCTGCCAGAGTGACGACAAAAGAGGTGGAGCTGAACACAAAAGCCCCGCAGGAAAAGGTTGCACAACACCCCCTTGGCTGATATGCTTTTTTTATGAAAAAAACCGTATGCATGATTGCCCTGGCAGGCCTTTTCTGGAGCCTTGCTGCCGCATCAAAAACAGAATTGCAGACCGTACACATTGAGTACCGTTACAATACGGTCACATCGGACGCAAAAAACACGCTACGCTGGACGACAGACGGCACAAAAAAGACCGATTATTTTGACGTTCAGACCGGCGCCTCCGTTTCCCGCGCAACCCAGAGCCTGTCTGCAATTTCTACCGCAGGCAAAAACAAAGTCTTACCGAAAGCGCTGCGTGCGCTGCTTCTTTACGCAGTCTCTCCCCGAAAAACCGCAGAACAGGACGCATTCTGCTTTACACAGGACGGGAAAAAGCTTACCGTTCAGTTCGTGCACCGCGGCGTCGCATACCGGATTCAGAGCGACGAAAACGGCATGCTTGATGTCGAAAAGAGCTTTTTTATAGCAGACCATGTTGCAGAAAACACAGGCGGCGTGTTTACGCTCGTCCGGAGCGCGCTTCCCGGAGGAAAGCCGCCGCGGCCGGAAGCAGAAGCGGCTGCAGAAGCAGAAGCAGAAACGGACGCGCTTAAGGCGCCAGAGGAAGCGGATGCGCTTAAGGCGCCTGAGGAAGCCCAAGAGGTAGCTTCTCTGGTGACAGAAAAAGCCGAACCACCCCAAGGCCCGGCGCCGGATGAAAAAAACGCAGCAGCCTCAAAACCAGAGCCGGAAGCCGGCGACTTTGTGCCGCCCCCCTACGAAGGAGACGCGACAGACATGCACAATATCTGCTGGGAAAACATCGACTTTGTGCCAGATACCGCAGATGAAAAAGCGCAGCAGTACTATGCCGGGCACCTCCGCATTTCGCTCAAGGACGGCATTCTCCGCATCCGGGGCACCCTGTCCCCCAAAAACCGCATAAAAGCAGAAGCCGAAGAAGCAAAACAGCCCTAACGCCCCGCCCCAGACGGACACCGCAGAACTCAACTTTTAAATTTCGACACAGATGCACACAGATAACGGTGATTTTGATTTCGCATGATGCAGTTTTCGCATAAACTTGCCTTTCTAGGCATGGAGTGCTATTCTAAAACTTATCATATTTTATACTTTTACTTGGAGACACTATGAAACCGACATTGTTAGTTTTAGCGGCAGGAATGGGAAGCCGCTACGGTGGCGTAAAGCAGATAGACGCCGTCGGTAAGCACGATGAATGCCTTTTAGATTACGCAAGTTTTGATGCCCGCGAAGCAGGTTTTGGCAAAGTCGTCTACATCATCAGAAAAGACATTGAAAAAGACTTCCGCGAGCGGCTTTTTGACCGCGTTGCACGGAATTTTGACGCAGAATATGTCTTCCAGACTCCCGACGCGCTCCTTACCGCAGCAGAGCAGAAAACTGCCGCCGAGCGCACCAAGCCGTGGGGCACGATTCATGCCGTTCTCTGCGCAGAAGAAAAAATCCACGAGCCGTTTGCCGTTATCAACGCAGACGACTACTACGGCCGCGCAGCATTCGAAACGCTCGGCGGCTACCTTGCCTCAATTGACAACAACTGCACCGAACACGCGATGGTCGGCTACATCCTCGGAAACACGATGAGCCGGAACGGTTCTGTAAGCCGCGGTGTAGCACAGACAGAAAACGGCTATCTTACCTCCATCGTCGAAAACACAAAGATTTACTACACCGGCGATCATTTCAGCGGAAACGACATCATCTCCGAGCTTGACGGAAAGACCATTCCGATGACAGGAAAAGAAACTGTCAGCATGAACCTGTTTGGCTTCTCACCAAAAGCATTTGAGCGCTTCCACAAATACTGGGACAACTTCAAGGCAACCAGCCTCGACAAGCCGAAGGCAGAAGCGCTGCTTCCGGTCGCAACAAGCGACATCATCAAGTACGGCGACGGACGCGTCAGAGTGTTCACCAGCGACGAAAGCTGGTTCGGCATGACCTACCCCGAAGACAAGGCTGTAGTAAAAGCAGAAATCGCCAAGAAGATTGCAAGCGGCTACTACCCCGAAAAACTCTGGGAAAAATAGCAGGCTGCCATGAAGTCCCGACAAAAGCCGGGACTTTCAGGAGAAAGACATGTTCAAACTCACACCGATACAAAGTGACAAAGTCTGGGGCTACGAGCTTTGGATTGCGTCAACACATCCGAACGGCTGCCAGGCCGACTTTATGCAGGCGACCGGCGGCTATCCGCTTCTGGTCAAAATCATTCAGGCAAACGACACGCTCTCCGTGCAGGTGCATCCCGATGATGCAAAAGCCGTTGAGCTTGAAGGAGTCGGTTCTCGCGGCAAAACCGAGTGCTGGTATGTGCTCGACGCAAAGCCGGAGGCAAAACTCGTCTACGGCTTAAACGGCACCTACAGCGAGGCAGAGCTTCGCGCGGCAATCAGCGAGACACGGCTTGAAGACTGCCTGAACACTGTTGAAGTGCACAAGGGTGACTTTATCTTCATTCCGGCGGGAACCGTACATGCAATCGGCGGCGGGCTCAGGCTTCTGGAAGTACAGCAGAGCTGCGACATCACCTACCGTCTGTATGACTGGGGGCGGCCGCGCGAAATTCATGTGGAAAAAGGCTTACAGAGCATAAAAAACGCGACTCCCGAAGAAATCAAGCCGCTGGGCGCACAATTTGACTGCGACTACTTTACGCTAAAGCACATGACTGTTAAAGGCGGATGCAGCTGGCTTGTGCCGGCTTCTTCAAATCCCAGCGACTGGCAGCTCGTCTACATCACCGCCACAAGCGGCATGGGAGCTTCCATCCGCGCGACAGCCCCGGATGCAGCGGCTAGCGGAAGTGATGC
>JAILRG010000057.1 GCA_024698325.1 Treponema sp. | reverse complement strand
AGCCGTCCCTTAAACTATGCCTTCTGGCAGCGGCTTTATGCACCGGCTCATTCTGGGCGTTCCGCTATGTGCTGCATCTGTTTTTAAATACGGCTAACTACAACCTGATTTACGGCGTTCTCGGCCGGCTTATCGTAACGCTGCTGGACATCTTCTTTTTCTTCGTGATTTTTCTTTTCTGCGCGGAGCTGATTTTTACGATGCAGTTTTTTGACATTCTGCTGCTCGGCGAGCTGTACCTGCTTCCGGAGCTGCAGCACAAAGGCATGTTCTGTTCGATACGCCGCTCGCTTTTCATTCATCCTGATTTTCTGCTGGCAAAAGACAGCCGGGCAATCAGACTTAAAAGCGGAGAAGCCGTCTACAGGGCCGGTGATACTGACAGCGATGCCTACTATATTGCGAAAGGCTTTATCCAGCTGAAGAAGCCAGACCAGAACACAGAGCCTGTCACCTACACTCCCGGCACCTTCTTCGGCGAAGTCAGCTGCATGATAAACAAGCCGCGCAACTCAAACGCTACGGCCGTTACCAGCGCAGAAGTAATCCGCATCGACAGCGAGATGTTCAAGACGCTGCTTCTGCAAAGTCCGGAAGCCGTTTTAAAGGCATTGGGGCAAATCAGCTCCTATTTTGCTGACGTTTATGGACGCACTGAGACGTTTAGGCTATAATCAAGCGCATGAGTGATACGAGCGCAACAAATACAGCAAATCAGAAGAAAACCAAGTACATTTTTATAACAGGCGGCGTTGTTTCCGGCCTGGGTAAGGGCATTGCGGCGGCCAGCATCGGCCTTATACTTAAAAGCCGCGGGCTTAAAGTCGTTAACCAGAAATTTGATCCCTACCTGAATATTGATCCCGGCACGATGAATCCCTATCAGCACGGAGAAGTCTTTGTAACCGATGACGGCGCCGAGACAGACCTTGACCTTGGCCATTACGAGCGCTTTACAGACGCAACGCTTTCCCAAAGCTCCAACACAACCAGCGGCCGCGTCTACATGTCCGTCCTGCAGAAGGAACGCGAAGGCGGCTACCACGGCGGCACCGTACAGGTCATTCCGAACATCACCGAAGAAATTTTGCGCCGCATGCTGCTTTCTACTACAGAAACAAATGCTGACGTCATCATTACTGAAATTGGCGGCACGGTCGGCGACATCGAGTCGCTTCCGTTCATCGAAGCAATCCGTCAGATTAAATACCAGGTGGGCGAAGAAAACTGCTGCTACATGCACCTGACCTTAGTTCCCTACATGAAAAAAGCCGGCGAAATCAAGACAAAGCCGACTCAGCACAGCGTTAAGGAACTGCAGGAACTTGGTATTCAGCCGGACATCCTGATGCTCAGAAGCGACGTACTGATTGACCAGCAGACCCGCGAACGCCTTGCCCTGTTCTGCAACGTCGGAAAGGACTGTGTCATCCAGAATACAACGGCGCGCTCAATCTACGAAGTACCGCTCAACATGGAAAAAGAGCATTTGGGCGATGCAGTCTGCAAGGTTCTCGGCCTTACCACACCGCCGACAGCGCTTTCTGAATGGGAAAAGATGGTTGATGTATTCAATAATCCGAAAGAGCAGGTAAACATCTGCCTGGTCGGAAAATACGTCGAGTTGCACGACGCCTACCTTTCTGTCGTGGAAAGCCTGATTCACGGAGGCATTGCAAATGATGCCCGCGTCACCATTGACTGGGTAGACGCAGAACTGCTTTCTGATGACGACACGACAGCCGCACGCCTTGCAAAGGCAGACGGCATTATCGTACCGGGCGGCTTCGGCGAACGCGGCATCGAAGGCATGATTCGCGCCGCAAAATATGCACGCACCCACAACGTGCCCTACTTCGGCATCTGTCTCGGCATGCAGATTCTGGTCATCGAATACGCTCGCCACGTACTCGGCCTTGAAGGCGCAAACTCAACGGAAATCAACCCGAAAACGCCGCACCCGGTCATCGATTTGATGCCCGACCAGAACGGAAAAATCCTCGGCGGCACGCTGCGTCTCGGTAAGTACGAATGTGCGGTAACGCCCGGCACACTGACCGAAAAAGCATACGGCTCGCTCACGGTCTGGGAGCGCCACCGCCACCGCTACGAGTTCAACAACAAATACCGCGACGACCTGAAAAACGCAGGCCTTATCATTGCAGGCGTAAACCCGGAGCGCGATCTGGTAGAAATCTGCGAGGTTCCCGGAAACCGCTGGATGCTCGGCGCCCAGTTCCATCCGGAATTCAAGAGCCGCCCGAACAAGGCCGGCCCGCTTTTCAGAGAGTTCATTAAGGCCAGCATCGAAAGCCAGAAAAGCCGCTAAGGCATAAAAAAAACGGGAACGTGCGTTCCCGTTTTTTTGTTTACGTTCTGCTTACAGCCAGCCAGTTACAGGCAGCCACTTACAGCCAGACCCGCGCCGTAATGCCGGCAGTTTTGGCAACAGGGTCAATGGCCGGCTCTATGATAACGTCTTCTGTCGGCGAAAGCACGCTGCGAAGCTTTTTATTGTATGCGTTTTTATAGACAATCGGGCGGAACGTACCAAAGATTCGCGTACACAGCCAGAGGCCGCCGCCTACTAAGAACGAAATTCCAGCGATAGACATGTACTTATCTGTCGTCTCCATCTCGTCATTTCCGCTGAGAGCCGAAAGCGGGCCTTCAAAGATAACGGCAACAAAGGCAACACAAAGCGCACCTGTTCCCACTACGACAGCCCCCGTCGTACAGATATCCGACAGCAGGATTACCGTTCCGCCGAAAGCGTCCCCTTGAGAATAAGAGCCGGAGCCAAAGCCCGGTATCCAGTTAAGGACAGCGGAGCCGGCGCTCTTTTTCTTAAAGCTTTCGTACAAGCTCTCTTTTTCCTCGTTGGAAAGGTGAAAGACAATATCCTGCAGTTCTGACAGTCGTTCTCCTTTCAGGGCCTTGTTCCCCTGCTGCAGCATCTGGGCTGCTTCCAGACGATAATCGCGGACTTCTTCGGCTTCCTGTGCCATCGGAACGACAAGCACAATCGATGCAATCAGTACAGACAGTATTCTCTTTTTCATGACAGTACCTCCTTATGCGTGCAGTTTCCAGTATTCCTTGCAAGTGTACAGAGAATGCTTCATGACTTTAAGTAATTTCAAGCTATTATACCCCTGCAATTTCAAAAACACAAGAAAACTTTAAAACTTTACCGCGGGAAAGCAGCAGCTGTCAGACACCGCATTGTATTATAACGTTATTTTATATTTACGTTCAGATATTTTTCTGTTTACAAATCACAGCGTGACATTTACACTATTGTTATGGAACATACTAAACGCCGTCAGGGCAAACTTGTCTTTTTTATCATTGGAATCATTATTCTGATTGTTGCCGTACTGAGTACGCTGCAGATTGCTTTGGTTTCTCAGCGCACGCGGAGTTCTGTGTCTTCTCTCTATGCAGAAGACTGCAAGAAGATTACGGAGGCATACTCAAACGTCGTTTCGATTCGTCTGAGTGAATACATCAAACAGATGCGCATGTATACGGAAGCTGACGTAACGCAGACTGCAGATCCCCGTCAAATTCAGTCCTGGCTGATTTCCCATGCAAAAAGCCGCACTCCGGATTTTGACCGCATCGGTTACATTGACGAGAAGGGGGACTTTTACAACGACCAGAACAAAATCACCAATGTCGTGGATCGTGACTACTTTCTGAACGTCGTTCGTCGCGGCGCCGATGTAGATATTGACGACCCGGTAACATCAAAATCAACGGGAGACACGATTATCCATGTCACGCAGGCAGCGAAGGTTAACGGCAGGACTGTCGGCTGCTACAGCGCTGTTGTCAGCGTGGCAAAGCTTGCTGAATTCATCAGCAGCATCAGAATCGGAAAGACAGGCTATGCAATGCTTTTGAACAGCCAGGGTGGCGTTATTGCATCTTCCGCACCTGTCGGCGGCGACGAGAACGAAACAAAGGCGTTCATAGAAGCTATGATGCCCGTCATGCAGGCACTGCTTAAAAAGCAGAGCGGCGCACAATGGATTGATGTCGGCGTCTACGGAAAGAAATATGTTACCTACCAGCCGATCGAAAATGCCTCCTGGGGCTTTGCATTCATCATTGATGAGTCACAGGTATACGGCACGGCAAGCGAAATTGCCACCACACTCTTAATTGCCGGCATTATTCTGGGTCTGTCGCTCGTTTTCGGCATCGGCTATTCCGTGTACCGTGCGCTTAAGCCGTTACAGCGCGTTCAGGGTGCCATCGAGGAGATTGCCACCGGCCATGCAGATTTATCACAGCGGATTACCGGAGACGCAGCGCGCGCAAACAACGAAATCGGTCACGTTGTACGCGGCTTTAACCAGTTCGTAGAAAAACTGCAGGAAATCATCAAAGCCGTTAAGGAATCCAAGGAATCGCTCGTATCTACCGGCGATGAACTGCGGAATTCAACACAGGATACAGCGGCTTCCATCACCGAGATTATCTCGAACATCCAGAACATGGGGCTGAACATCAACAACCAGTCTGACAGCGTTCAGTCTACCGCCGGAGCCGTTAACGAAATTGCATCAAACATCGAATCGCTTAACCGTATGATCAGCGATCAGGTCGGAAGCGTTGCCCAGGCATCCAGCGCCGTAGAAGAGATGATTGGAAACATCACCTCCGTCAACAATTCTGTAGAAAAAATGGCAGAATCCTTTGAACGCCTTGCCGAACAGGCAACAAGCGGCGCACAGAAACAGGATGACGTAACCGAAAAAATCGTGCAGATTCAGCAGGAATCCCAGGGCCTGCAGGAAGCGAACACGGCAATTTCTGCCATCGCGGAGCAGACAAACCTGCTTGCCATGAACGCTGCAATCGAAGCTGCACACGCTGGAGACGCGGGCAAAGGCTTCAGCGTTGTTGCTGACGAAATCCGCAAGCTGTCGGAAACATCAAGCGCACAGTCAAAGACCATCGGTGACCAGCTGAATAAGATTCAGAACTCAATCAACCTGATTGTATCTGCATCAACCGAATCACACGATGCATTCAACAATGTAACTGACGGCATCCGAACCACCGACATGCTCGTCCGGCAGATTAAAGCCGCGATGGAAGAACAGACGGTCGGTTCACAGCAGATTATTGATGCACTGCACACAGTAAACGACAACTCCAGCACCGTAAAGAGCGCTTCGGCAGAGATGAGCGAAGGAAACAAGGCAATTCTGCGCGAAATCCAGAGCCTGCAGAATGCAACGCTCAGCATGAAGAGCGGTATGGATGAAATGTCCATCGGTGCAAAGAAAATCAATGAGACTGGTGCTACGCTTTCCACACTGTCAGACCAGATGGAGATCATGATTGATGCCATCGGAAATCAGATAGACATGTTCGAGGTTTAGGACTACAATACGGTCATGAAAAATCAATTTGAAATCGGACAGGAAGTGGAAACAACGGTCGTGCAGGTTAGCGGCGACACCGTGTTTATAGATTTGGGCCTTAAAAGCGAAGGCTTTATCAACGCAGCAGAATTTACTGATGATGACGGCAACGTGAACATTCACGAAGGCGACACAGTTAAGGCGTATTTCGTCGGCGACAGCAGGGGTGAATTGCATTTTACCACACGCTTAAGCGGCGAAAGCGCCGGAAATGAGATGCTCGAAAAAGCATATCAGGCTGCATTGCCGGTCGAAGGCGCTGTTGAAAAAGAAATCAAAGGTGGTTTCGAAGTAAAAATCGGAAGCAACCGAGCCTTCTGCCCCTACTCTCAGATGGGCTACAAAAACCGCGAGGAGCCGGGCGCATATGTCGGCCGCCACATGACGTTCGTCATCACCGAATACAAGAATAACGGCAAGGACGTTATCGTATCGAACCGCCGCGTGCTTGAGGCTGCCGAAAACGAAAAGAAAGCCGCGCTGGCACAAAAGCTGACAGTAGGCGCTGTCGTCACCGGCACCGTAAAGAGCCTGCAGAGCTATGGCGCATTTGTCGATGTCGAAGGCTTCCAGACACTGCTTCCGATAAGCGAAATCAGCCATGCGCGTGTACAGGACGTTGCAGATGTACTGACCGTCGGGCAGGAAATCAAGGCGAAAATCATAAAGGCAGACTGGGTACACGAGAAGATTTCGTTAAGCACAAAGTCGCTCGAAAAAGACCCGTGGGATGAGGCAAGCGCACAGTTTGCTCCCGGCACAAAGGTCGAAGGCACAATTGCCCGCATCGCAGGATTCGGTCTCTTTGTAAATCTGGCACCTGGAATCGACGGCCTTGTGCATGTCTCGACACTCGAAGACGTAGGCGCAAACACAAACCTTGCAAAGAAATACAAAATCGGACAAAAGTTCGACGTGGTCGTGGAAAAAGTGGACAGCGCAGAAAAGCGCATCTCATTAAAACCGGCGACAGCGTCCGAGCAGGATAACGATGCGGCAAGTTACCTTGCGCGTCAGCATGACGACGGTGAAAGCTACAATCCTTTTGCCGCACTCTTAAAGCGCTAAAAAAAACAAAACCGCCTTAAAAGGCGGCTGCATGTTCCAGCATAAGCCCGGCGTCACTGCCGGGTTTTATTTTGCTACAGTACGGATGCTTCCCATCTTCAGGCGTTTTTCCCGAGTGTCAGAAAGCATAGCCTTAAGGTTTTCGCTGTCCTCTTCTGAGATATAGCGCTTAAAAAGCTCCATCTGCTTTTCAAAATTCTCGATGTGCTGAACGAGTTTTTCCTTGTTCGCAATAAACAGTTCCGTCCACAACGGAGCGTTTATCATTGCAATGCGGGTCAGATCCTCAAAGCTTCCGCCGCCAAACGCTGTAATCGCCGGATCTTCGGCGCTCTCTACAAGTGCGCTTGCAATAACGTGGCACAGCTGGGATGTAAACCCGATTTTATAGTCATGGGTATCGCAGGTGGTTTCTGTTATGCGCGTAAAGCCCATCTCGGTGACCAGCGTGCGCATAAACTCAAGGTTTTCCGGCTTATTAAAATCAGACGGACAAAGAATGTAGTTATGATTTACAAAAAAGCGGGCGTCGGAATTTGCATAGCCTTCTTTTTCGCCGCCTGCCATCGGGTGCCCGATAATAAAATCAACGTCCGGCCGCAAAATATCCGGCATTGATTTTTCGAAAATGCCTTTTACGCCGCTGATGTCCGTCACAATGGCGCCGCTCTTAAAATGGTCGCGGTGAACCTTCATGAACTCCAGCGTTGCATGGGGATACAGGCAGATAAACACGACATCGCATTCTGCAAGCATGTTATCGACATGCTCTGAAGTGTACACCGCGGTCGCAACGCCTTCTGCCACCGCCTGCGACAGACAGGCAGTGCTGCGGTTACAGGCAAGCACTTTTCCCGTGCTGCCTGCCTGACTTAATATGTTCTGCCGGATAGACTTGGCGATTGAACCGCCCATAATGCCCAGGCCGACTATTCCGTATACAGCATTTTTCAATTCCATGCCTCACTATAGCACAGGAATCTGTTTTGTTGCTAGCGGAAAAATGACACCACCTACACCGTAAAGCGGTCTATCTGCCCGCCTATTTCCTGGATAGATGCCTGCACCTGTGAGGAAATACCTTTTAGCATTTCGCCGGTCTCGTTGATTTTACGTGCCCCTTGAGTCATTTCTTCCATGCGCGTCTGTATAACCTCTGTCGCATCCTGAAGATTCTGCACTTCGGAAAGAATCGCCTTGTTGCCTTCCATCATTTCCTTTCCCGCATTGCGAACCTCAAGAGAGCTGTCGTTCATAGAGTGAAGGACGTTGTTAATCTGCCGCGAGCCTTCGTTCTGCTCTTCCATGGCAGCTTTTATCTGCCGGACGAGCTGGTCTGTCTCTGCGATTTTTGCAGTAACCGTCTCGAATGCCTGATTTGACTGCTCGCTTGCCGTTACCACGCTTGCGATTGACTGCTGGATGTTTGTCAGCTGCTCGCCGATAGTGCGGGACTGGATGCTCGACGTCTCGGAAAGTTTGCGGATTTCGTCAGCAACAACCGAAAAGCCCTTGCCGGCGTCTCCTGCATGCGCCGCCTCGATAGCTGCATTCATCGCCAAAAGGTTCGTCTGGCTTGCGATGCTCGCGATGGCGGTATTTGCTTCCTGCAGGGTTTCGCTCAATGCCTGAATCTGGCTGATTTTTTCATTCACATCCGTCTGCAGGCTTGAACCGTTCTTTGCGCTGTTGGAAAGCTCCTCAAACGAGCCAGACATTTTTTCCATCGACTGGTTTACGGAACGAATATTGCCAATCATCTCTTCAACGGCCGCAGAAGCCTCCGCTACGCCGGACGCCTGCTTTTCTATCATACTCTCGAGAGATTCAATATTGGCAGTAATCTGATTGACAGCACCGGCCGTTCCGTGAACACTCTGCCCCTGTCTGGTAACCTCCCCGTGGACGCCTTCTATGTTTGAAAGAATCTGCGTGATAGATGCGCTTGTCTCCTGCGTGCTGTTTTCCAGATCCATGCCGACAGAACCGAGCGTATCCTTTGACTGCTTAATCTGCGTGATAATTTCATAGAGCTTTCCGGTAAAGGCATTAAAGCCGTTTACCACATCGCCGACTTCATCTTTTGCTTTTGTTTTAATACGGCGGGTTAAGTCTGCATCGCCGCTTGCAATTTCCGTAATGGCCCCCTTTACCAGCATGAGCGGCTTTAAGGAAAGCGCTACCGTCGTTCCGCTGGCAAACAGAGCGATGACAAGGATAATAGCCAGAAGGACAACCATCAGCCGGAGCATACTCTGCAATGTCGCATAAAAGTCATTGTACGCAGTAACGCAGAGAACGGACCAGGAGGTCCCTTCAATCGGACGGTAGGCAGACGTCATGTGGACGCCTGTTGCAGAATCATAAAAAGCGCCGCCGCCGGAAGCACCGGTTTTAAGGCCCTCCATGATGGGGCGAATTCCAGCATCATCTGCCTCAAACGCATTATCGTCACTGTACACCCGCTGCACGTCTTTTGAAGCTACCGTTTTGCCCGAGGTTCTGCTGATAACAAAAATGTCTGACTGCTTTCCAAAATGAATGTCCGCAAGTTTTCTTGAGAGGGACTCGCCATACAAATTGACGACGGCTACTCCGATAATCTTGTTGTTGAAATCCCGGACTGGTGCGGAATACTGCTGAAGGAATTCTCCGGTCGCCGAACTGACCATCGGCTCCATCTGAAACAAATTGCCCTTAAGGGCTTCCTTGATGTACAGCCGGTCAGGAAAATGAATCGGCATGCCGCCTGCAGTTATTGAGTTACCGTCTGTATCATAAAAAGCAACGTTTTCGTAATCATCACTGATTTTGCTTAAGGCACGGAGCCTGACGCATTTTTCTGCCAGAGGAACTGCCGGATCCCGCACAAAATCAATTGCAGAGACAGTCTCTACCAGGCGAACATGTTTTTCTATTTCGCCCTGGATTTTGCTTGCCGCACTGTCGGTAACGGCATCCATCAGCTGATGAACCGTCTCGGTAACAGTTGCAGAAGAAAGATTGTCAGCAATAACTGTAAGTGCGACATTTGACACAACAACGATGGCAAGAACCATCGCGATTAAACGAAATTGAAGGCTGTGTAAGTTTATCCGCATAGTGTGTACTCCTGCTTATAAGCTTACCGCCAATATTTAAAATCCGCAAGTTTTTAATAAAAGCTTAAAACATTCACTAAAAGCTTACGCCGGAAGCAGGCAGCTTTATCAGAAACCGCCCCCTAGTGATGCTTCCGGAGCCAGCGACCGCTCACCCAGTAAATCCAGAAAAGCACACTCGTAAGCGTCCAGGTAAGCGGATAACAGCCAAGAACTGCAAGCACGTCGTTCCAGTGAGGAGCCGCGGTGAACAGCCAGACCAGGCGCAGCACGCACACGCAGAACAGCGTAATAATCATCGGGATAAAAGTGTCGCCGGCGCCACGGATTATACCGGAAAGCACCTCTATGGAAACAAAGGTAACCCACCACGGTGCAAGGAAACGCAGGATTCTTACGCCACCGGCAATAACATCGTCGTCTGTCGTAAAAAGCCGGTACACATAGGAGCCGGTAAACCAGAAAAACACGCTGCAGAATATCGTAATGCCGAACGTCATCAGCATGGCCTGCCACATGCATTGTTTCAGCCTGTCGTATTTTCTGGCGCCGTAGTTCTGTCCGCTGAACGTCGTGACCGCCACGCCCATCGTGCTGATTACCGTCCAGAATACCGCGTCGATTTTAGAGAAAGCCGCCCAGGCTGCAATGGTCGTCGTACCGAATGCGTTTATGGCCGCCTGAATGATGATGTTACTCAGGCAGTAAAACGTGCTCTGGATGCCGGTTGGAAGCCCCATGCGGAGTATTTTTGCAAGCAGGTGCGGCGTTATGACAAGCTGGCGCAGGCTCAGGCGGATGCAGGAGCGGCTTGTGGCAAGAATCACCAGAACAACAATCATGCTTTCTGCCTGGCTGGCGACAGTTGCCCATGCGACACCGGCTACGCCCCAGCCGAAGACGACGACAAACAGGATGTCCAGCGCAATATTCGTGATTACAGCGGCAATCAGAATATACAGCGGGCTTTTTGAGTCGCCGACAGCACGGAGCGTACTTGCCCCCATGTTGTAAACAAACATCGGCACCATGCTCACAAAGAAAATGCGGAGGTAGGTAAGAGAAAGCTCCATAATATCGTCGGGAGTATGCGTTACGCGAAGCACCCAGGGACTTGCAAGAAAGGCTGCGACAGTCATCACAAGTCCGCCCAAAAAAGAGAAAAGAAGCGCTGTATGCACGGTGCGGCTCGTCTCTCCGGGATTGTCCGCTCCGTAAAACTGAGAGATGATGATTGAAGCGCCGCTCGTAAGGCCGACAAAAAAGCCGACAATAAGGTTCAGGTAGACGGCAGTGCCGCCGCCGACAGCGGCAAGCGCTTCTTTTCCGACAAAGCGGCCGACAATGACCGCGTCCACGGTGTTATACAGCTGCTGAAAAAGAGTACCCAGCAGAATCGGAAAGAAAAATACCAGCAGAGCTTTCCAGATTGTGCCTTCAGTAATTGACGTGTTAGAGCTTTCTTCCGCCCGACGCAGGCGCTTAAAAATAAATGCGGTTTTCATATGGAATCGGCAGCCCCTCGTCTGCCTGGCGCTAGTCTAGCACAGCCACGCGGAAAATGCTATCATCTGGCCCATGTACGCACTTCCAGACCTTATGCATTTTCCCGAGCTTTCGCGCTATTTTGCAATTCTGTCACCGGAGTTTCCGGAATTCCTAAAACCGTACATCGAGCAGCCGCTTGTGCAGCGCCTTTCTGGCGTGGGACTGTTGTGCGGCACCGACTGGACTCCGCTCTACCAGAACAGGTTCTTCTATACGCGGCTGTACCACTCCATCGGCACCGCGCTTATCGTCTGGAATTTCACCAAAAGCAAAAAGCAGACAATCGCAGCTCTTTTGCATGACGTTTCCACACCCGCATTCAGCCACGTATCTGATTTCCGCAAAGGCGACACCTTACGGCAGGAAGCGACCGAAAGCGCAAACCGCCGCATGATTGAAACAGACGCGGACATTTCCACGCATGTGTTTGAGGACGGGCTGTACGCCGCAGAAATCAGCGACTATCACCAATACCCGATTTGCGATAACGAGGTGCCGCGGCTTTCCGCCGACCGCCTTGAATACATGTTTCCGTCCGGCATGGCACTCAACGCAAGCTGGAACCTTCCCGACATAGCGCGCGCGTACAAAGACATCAGCGTGCTTACAGCTGAAGACGGCATGCCGGAACTGGGATTTACGACGCCGGATATTGCCGCCGACTACTGCACACGCGCATGCGGAATCGGCCTTATCCTGCAGCGGAACGAAAACAAACTGGCGCTGAACCTTATGGGCACCATCCTGAATCAGTCCCTCTCCGGGCACATCATCGAGGAAACAGACCTGTATGAGCAGTCAGAAGCAGAATTGATGCAGATTTTCGCCCAGGAGGCAGGTGCAAAGCCCGACACAAGCTTCGCATCCCTCTTCCGAACCTTTACACAGATGACAGAGATTGCGCACACCGACGCGCCGATGGAAAACGCGTACTGTGTTTCGCTTTCCGTAAAAAAGCGCTACATAAATCCTCTGGTGCAGACCGCAGACGGCGCGCGCCGCATCACGAAGATTTCAGAAACTGCCGCAAAAGCCGTCAGCGAGTTTCTTGCCTTTGAGGACACCGCCTATGGCTGCGTAAAACTGCTGTAAGTAACTGTAAGTAAAGCTTTATCACGCATAAAATCACTTTTACAACCGCACGTAAATCGGTATACTGACGCAAAATCACTTAGGATTATGCGAGCTGCTGGCGGCAAAAAAAAGGCTGGACTCATTTCTGTACTATACCCGCCCAGTAGGATTAGACGTCTGCATGAGGGAAGCACTTTTTCAACCAACCAAAAACTTTGACTACTCATTTTTGCGTGCAGTACCCGCGCACACCATGAAGCGGCAGCACTACCACGACGGCTACGAAATCTACCTGCACTTAGAAGGAGCGCACACAATCTGCTACAACAACAGCCACTATAGGCTCCAGCGGGGAATGATGTATGTGGCGGAGCCATTTGTGCTGCATGGCACCGTCAGCGAATCCAACCTTTACAGCCGCAATCTGGTAAACTTCCGCCTTCCGCTGTTCGAAGACTTTTTAAGCGCGCGCGAAATCAACCGCTTTACGGCGGCGTTCAAATCCTGCATTCTCCAGCTAAACGAAGCGCAACTTGACGAGGTACTTCGCCACTATGACGCCATCGATTCGTACTGGACGCGAAAAAATCGCCACGAAAGCTGGTGCGCAAAGCTTGCGTACATGGAAGTGTACCGGCTTACGGACACCATCTGCCGCTTTCGTGCTGAAAATGCAGATGCGCCTGCATTCAGTCCCCCTGCGCTGGTGGAATCCCCCGGCATCTACCGCGTACTCCGGCACATCGAGGCGCACTATGCAGAAGAGCTGCCGCTGGAGCAGATGCTCGACTGCGCTTGCATGAGCCAGCCCACGTTTTATCGCGCCTTTAAGCGTGTTACCGGCGACAGCTTTGCAAGCTACCTTTCCCGCTACCGGATTTTAAAAGCACACATGCTTATCGCTGAAACCTCGCTTTCACTCGGCGAAATTGCCGCAAAGACCGGCTTTCCGTCTGCAACCACGCTATCGCGGGCATTTCATCAGGCATTCGGTGTCGCTCCCTCTCAGTTCAGAAAACCCGTACACTCCTAGCCAGGCGGCTAACGCAACAGCTGCGCAACACGCCCCATGATAAAATTTGTGCGTTTTTTGTATGCATTTGAGAAAGCGCGTACAGTGTTGCGGCTTTCAAAGTGATAGAGTGCTTGCATACACATGGAGGTTTCTATGAAACGCGCAGTAAAAATCATCTTGAGCGCTGTCACCACGCTGCCAGTGTACGCAGCGGCAGCACAGACCGCGCCGCTTGCACCGACAGGGCTTTTAACGAATGAGCTGGAACATCCGCTCAATGTGGAACAGCCTACGTTCGGCTGGCTTGTAAACGACAGCGATTATAACGAGGTGCAGAGCGCCTACGAGATTGTCGTTACCGATGACATTGACAAGCATATCGTGTGGAACAGCGGCAAAGTTGTTTCGTCCGCGCAATCCTACGTGCCCTACGCTGGCAGCGCCTTAAAACCCGCGCATCCATATACGTGGAAAGTAAGGACATGGGATAAAACTGATGCCGCTTCTCCCTACAGTGTTGAATCTCACTTTGCGACAGGACTTGCTACTGAGGATTGGGCTGCCGCTTGGATAAGCTCCGGCACTTCTTCCGCCAACCATTTTTGGTATGCCCGCTACGAAAAAAAACTTTCTAAGCCAAAAGCAGTTCGTGCGGTGCTGGCGCATATCGCCTGTATGCACGATTATGAACTGCACGTAAACGGTACCTACATCGGAAGAGGGCAATCATTCGATTATATGTCCGAATCGCGCTACCAGGGATGGGATATAACCGATGCTGTTACTGGCAACACACTTGTTCTGGGGCTTTTGTGCCGCTACTACGGCGCAGGACAGGGGCGTGCGCCCGGAAAAGAAGCGCTGCTCGCTCACGTTACGGTGCACTATGCCGACGGCTCGACCGAAACTGTAGTAACGGGCGGCGATTGGCGAGTTTCGAGCGCAGTGCCGTTTTACGGCTCCACAAAGCGCAACGGCGAAGGCGACTTTGTAGAAGAATACGACGCGACTAAAGCGCAGCAGGATTTTGCGAGAAGCGGCTTTGACGATTCTGCATGGAAAAACGCAAACGTGCTTGGGATGCACCCGACAGCAGATTTTGTGCAGGTTACGCCGGAGCTTTTCCACGTAACCGATGACTTTGTGCATCCGATTTCCGTCACAAAGTTTTCCGACGGCACGACCGTTGCTGACTTTGGCATGGTCATTCCGGCGCGTCCGGTCATCAACTTTAAAAAAGGCAAGGCAGGACAAAAACTTACGATTCAAGCTGGCTATGTGCTTGATGAAGACGGCGCCATACGCACTGCCGGTAGATATACACAAAGCACCAAAATGACCTACATCTACACGCAGAAAAAAGGCAAGCAGGTATATAACGCATGGGACCATCTTGCATTCCGCTACCTTGCCATTCCCAGCTGCGGCGAAAAATTCACAACGAAGACGATTGCCGCCCGAATTGTGCACACCGCCGTCCCTATCGGTCGTGACAGCACGCTGCGCACTTCAAGCGCCATGCTCGACGACGTGTATGCGCTTATGAAACGCTCTGCGTTGTATTCTATTCAGAACAGTTTTGTTGATACGCCCACCCGCGAAAAAGGGCAATTCTTGCAGGACGCCATCAATATCAGCGAAGCTTCTGTTGCTACGCAGTACGAGCGAGCCGCGTCAAAAAAAGCTATCGAGCAGTTTATGGCATCGAGCGACCGCTACTGGACAGGCGCAGAGGCAGGGCACTACAACAGCGTATATCCCAATGGTGACGGAAAGCGCGACATTCCAGATTTTTCGCTGAATTTCCCCTACTGGGTGTGGCACTACTACATGCAGACAGGTGACAAAGCCTTGCTTGAAAAAGCCTATCCGTATATTAAAGCAACGGCAGACTACATAAGCCGCGCGGTCAACGAAAGTACCGGTTTAGTTACCAAGCTTGCCGGCGGTAACGGCAGCCCCAAAAGCTACCAGTATGGCATCGTTGACTGGCCTGCGGTCGGTCGCTTCGGGTATGACTGGAACGGCACGAAGGAAGGCGCACGCACAACGGTGAACATGCTTTCCAAGCGCGCGTTTGACGTTGTTGCGCTTGCAGCAGATGCATTTGGTCATGCAGACGATGCCGCCGATATGCGCGCGCGGTCGGCAGCGCTTGTTTCTGCAATAAACGCTGCGCTTATCACCGCCGACGGACGCTACTGCGACGGACTTGACGCAAACGGGCAGCCGGTACGCCATATTTCGCAACATGCAAATTCCTATGCGCTTGCGTTCGGCATTGTTCCCGACGAGCAGCGCGCGGCTGTAACAGAATTCGTCATAAAAAGCGGTATGCGGCAAGGACCGATGACGGCAGATATTTTGCTAAAGGCGCTGCTTGCCGCCGGAAAACCGCGTGAAGCGCTTGCCTTGCTGACAAATGCCGAAGACAACGGATGGGCAAAAGAAGTCGCAAACGGCTATACATTCACTTGGGAAGGCTGGGATGCGGATAACTCCGCAAACGAAAATTCCCAGTCGCATGGTTGGGGTGCAACGGCGGCGGCTGACATACTTGCGGGCTTTGCGGGCGTTTGCGTGCTTGACCCTGGCGCAGAAACGGTGCAGATTTCGCCTGCGTATTGTCCGCTTACATCGCTTGAAGCGCAGGTTGCAACGGAGCGCGGCTTTATTTCTGTGTGCTACGAGCGCTCCGAACAGGCATGGAATGTCGCTGTAACCGTCCCCGCAAACATAACCGCGCGCGTCGTGTTCCCCGTTATCGGAAGCGGACGCTTTGTGGAAAAAAACAGGCGCGCTTCGAGCGAAAGCACAGATGACACGCAAGTGTTTGTCATCGGAAGCGGTAAGTATCAATTTGCGTATGACGGCACCATTACCGTACTTCCGTAACGCCTTTTCCTATTAAGCGGTCTCGCAATATCTGATTTTTAACCAATGGAGGTTTTTATGAATAAAACGATGACGATTATTGCAGTTACGACGGCGCTTGTGTGCGTAGCTGCACCGTGCTTTGCACGCAGCAAAGACAAAACGGCTGGAAAAGACGCGCGCACACCGATAGCTCTTCGCGGCGCACGTGTGTATGCGTTCGGCGACAGCATTGTGTACGGGCACAATGCACCCGAAAAATGCTTTATGCGGCTGCTTGCACAAGAAGAGGAGCTAACGCTTACGATGTGTGCAAAAAACGGCGCTACTATTATCAAAAGCAAGAATCATATTCTGCCGCAGATACAAGCGGCACCGAGCGAAGAACCTGACTTTGTGGTGTTTGACGGCTACACGAACGACGCCTACGCGGAAACGCTTTCAAAACTCGGCTCCATAAAAGGGCCGCGCGCGCAGTCCTTTGATAACAGCACGTTTTGCGGCGGCTTTGAAGAAACGCTTTCTGCAATCAAACAAAAGTGGCCGCACGCGCGCATCGTTTTTGTAACCATACACAAATCATCCGCCCGCGAATGGGACATACAGGTAAAACTCCGCGCGCTTGCGCTCAAAATGTGCGACAAATGGGGCGTAACGGTGGCAGATGTCTTTGCTGATGCCACGCTCGACACCCGCGACAACGCACAGCTTGCAACGTACATCATCGGCGGCAAAGGCTCGCACCCCAATGAAGCAGGCGTGCGCGAGTTCTACCTGCCCGTAGTAAAAGCAGCGCTCGAACGCGCAGGAGCAGCAGAATGAAAAAAACAGCAAAACGATGCGAAGCGGGGCTTTTGCCTGCATTTTTTGTATCGGCTTGTGCCGCCGTGCCGTTATGTGGCTTACAGGTAGCCTGTGTTTCAAGTAGTGCGGCTCTTCCTGCGCCAGAGCAGCTTATGGTACCGAGCGCCGCTACTACCTATGCAAGCATATCGCTTTTATGGGATAAACCCGCCGCCTATCATGCCATCACTGGCTATAACATCTATCAGAACGGCGCACTGGTTGCGACGACAGCAGCTGACCACACTTATTACACGGCAGAAAACCTTGAGCCAGACACCGCCTACACGTTCGAGGTCTGCACCGTTAAGGGAAAAGCAGAATCGCAAGGCACGCAGCTTATCGCCCGCACTGACAAAAAAGGCACGGTGCGCGATGTAACGCAAGCGCCTTATAATGCCGCAGGCGACGGAAAAACGCTTGATACCGCTGCAATACAAGCTGCCATCAACGACTGCGCACCCTACGACATCGTGCTTATTCCCGAAAACCGCGTATTTTTGACCGGTGCACTCGACTTAAAAAGCGATATGACGCTTGAAGTAAACGGAACGCTTCTAAGCAGCGCTAATCCTGCTGATTTCGAAAAGCCTGCCACTGCTGCATCTACGGTATACAGTGGCGGAAGCGCAACCGGCGTCGTCTACACGGCAGAAGCGCCCAAGCGCCTTATTTGGAGCCGTATCGAAGGCTGGGAGCAATATTGCTACCGAAGCCTTATCAACATCGGCTCCCTTGACGAAGCGACCGACTACAGCGCGGGCGCTCACTATGTATGCCATAACGTAAAAATTTGCGGTACCGGCACCATCACTGGAGACGCAGGGAAAATCCACTATGCTCCCATCAAGGGGAACGCCACGGCGCTTGCAGTGGCAGAGGGAAACAGTGCCGACCGCTTTTACGACCTGTCCGCGTCGGTAACGAGCGAAAATAACATTCGCAGCAGAATCCGGGGCAGACTTATAAACGTCAGTAATGCGCAGAACGTCTACATCAAGGGCATTACCGTCGCAAAGCCGCCGATGTGGACAATCCACATGATTTACAGCGATAGCATAACGACAAATGGCGTTACCTTTGAGACTCGTGGCTACCGAAACGGCGATGGCTGGGACCCCGACTCGTCCACCAATTGCACGATATATGATTGCATGTTCAATACCGGCGACGACTGCATTGCGATTAAATCCGGTAAAAATCCCGAAGGCAATAATCCCATGATTCCTGCAAAGAATATCCGCATTATCGGCTGCAAAAGCGAAGGTGGGCTGGGACTTGCCGTGGGAAGCGAGATGTCAGGCGGCGTTGAAAGTGTCTATGTGCGCGACTGTGTGCTTTCCAATACGCGCTACGGCATTGAACTGAAGGCGAGCAAGGTTCGTGGCGGCTATATAAAGGATTTCCATGTACAGGACTGCACTGTGGACCGCATTCTGGTACATTCTGTAACCTATAATGCCGATGGTGATCCCGCAGCGACAAGTCCAGTGTTCAGCGACATGACGTTCAGAAACATGCAGGTACTCGGCTTCAATGGTTATGACCATACATGGCTTTCAAAATCCATAGAAATTGAGGGCTTTACCAGCAATCCCGGGAATGATGCTCATTATGTGCAGAATCTTACCTTTGAGGATATAACGCTGGGTACCAGCAATAATGTGCAGCAGGAAATTTCACTCAAATACACCCGCAACATCAGCTTTAACCGTGTAGTCCAAAGCGACAAAAAAGCACCTGCGGTCACAGCAAAAGATTCAATCTACACGGTGAATGGAAAGCCAGGCGTCCGCTAATACACTTCAGATAGCTCCATAGCATTTTTTCTGCGTCTGCTTCTCCAAGCGCTTAAAAAATGCTATACTCTTTTCATTGTACTTAAAAAGAGGTTTTTTTCATGGCTTATCCTTTCCAGAACATCGAGCCAAAATGGGTCGTCAGAATTACCTCCTGTAATTCTGACTTACCGAGTTTGCGAAAGCGTTGCTTGCGCAAACTCGCGGCATAAAATTGCTTTTTAAACACGCGCATCCGTGCGCGATTACATATTAAACATTACGGAGATTACAGATGTATCCATTCCAAAACATTGAACCGAAATGGCAGAAATACTGGGATGCCAACAAAACGTTCCGCGTAACAGAAGATTCCAGCTTCCCAAAAGAAAAGCGCGCATACGTGCTTGATATGTTCCCCTATCCGTCAGGAGCAGGCCTGCATGTGGGCCACCCGGAAGGCTACACGGCAACCGACATCTACTGCCGCTACCTGCGCATGAACGGCTTTAACGTGCTGCACCCGATGGGCTACGACGCATTCGGTCTTCCGGCAGAAAACTATGCAATCAAGACCGGCACGCACCCGGCAGAGACAACCGTAAAGAACATCAACCACTTTACCGAGCAGATTAAGGCACTCGGCTTTTCCTACGACTGGGACCGCGAAGTGCGCACCTGCACGCCGGACTACTACAAGTGGACGCAGTGGATTTTCCTGCAGCTCTACAAAAAAGGCCTTGCCTACGAAGCCGAGACACCGATTAACTGGTGCCCCAGCTGTCTGACAGGTCTTGCAAACGAGGAAGTAAAAGAAGGCCACTGTGACCGCTGCGGCGCAGAAGTGACCCACAAAACCATCCGCCAGTGGATT
This sequence comes from Treponema sp., assembly GCA_024698325.1. Classification (GTDB taxonomy): domain Bacteria; phylum Spirochaetota; class Spirochaetia; order Treponematales; family Treponemataceae; genus Treponema_D. The sequence continues at coordinate 21,992 of JAILRG010000057.1, read as the reverse complement.
CTTAAAATCACCGCATACGCAGAGCGCCTGATCGAAGACCTGGACGGCCTTGACTGGCCGGAAAGCGTTAAGCTCATGCAGAAAAACTGGATTGGTAAGAGCGAAGGTGCAGAAGTTGACTTTACCGTAGCCGACAAGGACGGAAAGCCCACCGACAATAAGCTCCGCGTCTACACGACAAGATGCGACACGCTCTTTGGCGCTACCTACATGGTCATCTCGCCGGAGCACAAGCTGGTCAAGTCTCTTACCACGCCGGAGCAGAAAGCCGCTGTCGAGGCTTACGTGCAGGAAGCCGCAAAGAAAAGCGACCTGGAGCGCACCGACCTTGCCAAAGACAAGACCGGCGTCTTCAGCGGAAGCTATGCGATTAACCCGGTAAACGGGAAGCTCATCCCCATCTGGATTGCCGACTACGTTCTGATTTCTTACGGCACCGGCGCCATTATGGCAGTTCCGGCGCACGACACCCGCGACTGGGAATTTGCAAAGAAGTTCAATCTTCCGATTATCGAAGTCTTGAAAAGCGAAGTTGACGTACAGCAGCAGGCATGGACGGAAGACGGCATTCACGTTAACAGTGAATTCCTAGACGGACTCAACAAAAAAGACGCAATCGCAAAGATGCTGGAATTCTTAGGCGAAAAAGGCATCGGCAAAAAGGCCGTGAACTACAAACTGCGCGACTGGGTATTCAGCCGACAGCGCTACTGGGGCGAGCCGATTCCGCTGATTCACTGCCCGACTTGCGGTACCGTGCCCGTACCGGAGAATGAGCTTCCGCTTGAGCTTCCGGCCGTAAAGACATACCAGCCGACCGGCACCGGAGAAAGTCCGCTTGCAGGAATCGACAGCTGGGTCAACTGCACCTGCCCCAAATGCGGCGGAAAAGCAAAACGCGAAACCAACACCATGCCTCAGTGGGCAGGAAGCTGCTGGTACTACCTGCGCTACCTCGACCCGCATAACGACAAAGCGTTCTGTGCCCCCGACATCGAAAAATACTGGATGCCGGTAAACCTCTACGTCGGTGGAGCCGAGCACGCGGTTCTGCATTTGCTCTATGCACGATTCTGGCACAAAGTGCTCTATGATTTGGGCGTCGTCAGCACCAAAGAGCCATTCCAGCGCCTTATCAACCAGGGCATGATTACAAGCTTTGCATTCCAGAACAAAGCAAAGTCCCTGATTCCGGTAGACCAGGCAGTGGAGACCGCTCCCGGCGTCTTCGAGGACAAAGACACTCACGAACCGCTTGAGCGCATCGTCGCAAAGATGTCAAAGTCACTCAAAAACGTCGTAAACCCTGACGAGATGATTAAGCAGTACGGCGCCGACAGCGTGCGCATGTACGAAATGTTCATGGGGCCGCTCACCGTGTCAAAGCCGTGGAATACCCAGGGCCTTATCGGCGTAAACCGCTTCCTCGACAAAATCTGGCAGATTAGCGAAAAGCCCCTTTCTGACACTGACATCAAGGGAAAAATCGACGACAAGGCTCTGGCAGCCCTGCGCAAGACCTATGCAAAGACCGTAAAGAAAGTGACCGACGATACCGCCGCGCTCAACTTTAACACGGCAATCAGCCAGATGATGATTTTCGTAAACGAGGCAAGCAGGCTTGACTCCCTCCCACGCGAAATGTGGAAGGGCTTTGTGCTCATGCTTTCTGTCTACGCACCGCACTTAGGCGAAGAACTGTGGGAAAAGCTGGGCAACACGAAAACATGCGCATACGAGACCTGGCCGACATTCAGCGAGGAGTACTGCAAGGACGACAGCAAAGAGTACCCGGTTATGATTAACGGAAAGCTCCGCGCCAAGTTCGAGGCCGCCGCCGATGCCGACAGCGCAACGCTTGAAGCAATGGCAAAAGAAACCGACGGCTTTAAGAAGTTCACCGACGGAAAGGTTATAGCAAAAATTATTGTTGTTCCGGGGAAACTGGTAAACGTAGTTGTAAAATAAAGCCGTGAGTTTTCGCAAGAAAACTCGTTGACAGCCCGTAAGGGCTGTCGCTCGTCCCCGGAAAGCTCGTGAACGAGGTAGTTAAGTAAAGAAAAAAGCAGACGGCGGCAGTCGAAAAGTTGACGAAACTAGAATAGCAGTATATATTGTCCTTATGAGAAAGCGGGGACGATTGCTAATGAGCGACTGCCTCCGTTGAGCAACATTTTTTATGAAGCCCGTCCAGAGTCGTCACACTATGGGGCGGGCTTTTTCATACTCTTTCCGTTATTTTTTCAGGAAGGTGAGCACTTCTATAACAAGACCGATAATTGCGATGATTAACATCGCCTTTTCGTATTCCGTCACAGACAGCCTCCTTCATCCATGAGAATTCGGAGGCAAGCCGCCGCAAATCGCAAACGTCCCCTATAATTCGTATAGTACACAATAATGCTTAACAGTGCAAGTACATAGTATTATTGATATTCGACTGTCGAAGAAAGCTTCAAAATATGGTATAATAAAAGTGCAGCGGTGAGGAATATGCCTGTACCGAAAAACTGATAAAAATTATATTGAAAACGTAAAGGAGCCATTATTATGCCAATGATTGACGTAAAAACAACAGCAACACTCGCGGATGAAAAGCGCGATGTGCTTAAGGCAGAGCTGGGAAAGGCAATTACCGTGATGGGAAAGCCGGAAAGCTACCTGATGATTAACCTTGCCGACAAGCAGGATTTGTACTTTGGCGGAAAAAAGCTCGACAAGGGCGCATACGTTGAAGTAAAAGTGCTCGGAAGCGTGGACGCAGAAAAGAGCGGCAAAATGACCGCAAAAGTCTGCGACATCTTGCAAAGCGAGCTGGGCATTCCCGGTAATGCCGTGTATGTAAGCTATTTCGGCACCGCAAACTGGGGCTGGAACGGCAGCAATTTCTAAAACAGTACGCGGAAGCGTCAGGGCGCAGGCTCAGGGTGCAAAGGCTTATGGGCACTGGCGCCCCGACGCGTCCTCCCCTGCGCGCAATCGCGCAAGTGCACACAGCAACAGCACGCAGCGCCCGCCCCCTTTCAGGCTACTCCGTTTCCTTCCAGGCAGCAATAAATTCCAGCATGAACTGCTGCACATCACTGAACCATTTTTTTTGAAACACGCAGGCTTCTTTTCCAATGTAGCGGAAATGCCAGCACTCGTATTCGTAGCCGGTTACGTCCTCGTAGCCGTCGGGAAAGCTGAGCGACCAGCCGTATTCTGAGGCATGCCTTAGGAGCCATTGACAGGCGGCGCTGCTTTCCCAGCTGGGGTCAATGGAGCCAAAGTCCACAACCGTACCAAGCTGGTGCTGGCTGGTTCCAGGGCGGGCACTTTCGCGGTCTGCCTGCTGCTTTCCGTCCAACTGCACCAGGCGGTTGTATACCGTCACCTGATAGTCATAGCTTCGGTATGTGGAGCTTACAAGCAGGCTGATGCCGTCTTTTCTGGCTGCCTCGCCAAGTTCTGCCAGCGCTTTTTCGGCACCGCTTCGCAGATACAAGTTATTCCGGTTTACGCTGTAGCAGGTGTTTGCACCAAGAAGAACCAGATCCGGCGGCTCATACCCGTCCGGAAGATAATGCGTTTTGTCACAAAGATACAGAAGGCTTATGTCCCCATTTGCCGCAGTCTGCGCTTCGTCAGAAGAAAGCACGTGCGAAAGGTCTTCCAAAAACTCGGCAGGGTTTCCGTTCGGAATCGCTTCCTTCGCGCGCTCACCTAAGGAAGCAAACACCCGCGAAAGCTTTTCGTATGCCGGCGGCAGCGTCTGGCTTGGTTCTGTCACCGTCTCAGGACGCTTCTGACAGGAGACAAGCATAAAACCTGCCGCCATAAGCGCGCACAGCCCCATGACAGGGAAAAATCTGCCCCCTGCAAACATTATGCGACTTCAGTTACAGAATGGATGATGTAGAAAGTGTCAGAAAATCCCGTGTCGTCTACAGCTTCGCGGACAGCTGGAGACGGAGCCAGCAGATACAGTTTTTTTCCGCTTTCAAGTCCGTCGTTAAAACCTGCCATAATGATTCCCATGCCAGTAGAATCAATCGTATCAACCTGACTCATATCAAGCACGACATTTGTCGTTTTTATGTAGCTGTAGACCTTGTCCTGCAACTCAGCAGACGTGTAAGAATCTACCGTTCCGATTAATTCAAGCAGAATATAGTTTGCACCGCTTTTTTCGGTCAATGTAAGCTGTTCCATAGATACCTCACTATTTTTCCAGACACTTTATGACAAGAACGCTGACGTCATCATCAAGTTCTTTTGAGATAAAGCTTACCAGCGCATCATAGGTAAACTGAGCCATTTTCTCCGCCGGATACATCGTGTTTTCCATAATGACTTTCTGCACGCGATTCTTTCCGAACGGCTCACCACGCAGTGAGTGACAGTCAATAAGGCCGTCGGTACATGCGACAAGAACGTCACCGGGGTTCAGCACGGTCTTCTTCACCTTAATAAGCGGGCCGATATCCTTGACGAAGCCAAGCACCCGGCCTTCACCCTGAATTTCGATGACGTTATTGAATGACCGTGAGTACAGGAACATAGCCGGTACACCGCAGTTAATGTAGTACATGGTGTTAGAATTAAAGTCCAGAAGTCCGAATACGCCTTCGAAGAACGTGCCTTTCGGCAGGCTAAAGCGGATAAACTGATTCACTTTTTCAATCAGCAGCTTAAAGTCTTTTGTTTCCTCAAGATACGTACGGATAATCGACTTAATGATGACCATGCTCATACTGGCGCTGATACCTTTGCCGCTTAAGTCGCCGAGCACGAAGATGTGCTTGTCTGCTGACAGGCGGATCATATCGACAAACTCGCCGCCAATGTTATGGGCGTGCTTCATGATGTAGCCGACATCAACCTTGTTGTTCTTGATGGGGTCCATGTTCTCCTGAATCGACGTAATAATCTGAGAGGACATGTGGATTTCCCGGTTAACCGTACCGACAACAGACTGGTTTGCGATATTCTTCATGTAGTAGCCGAAAACGAAGAAGTAGGTATACAGCTTCGAGAACACCTGGTTGTCGTATTCGGTAAACACGTTACCGCCGACTTTAGAGCCAAGGAGGATTGCACCAACGATACGGCGGCCTTCGGTAAGAAGTATGATGGCGTCACAGCCGCACTGCTCAAATATGTCTACAAGGGCATTGCGGTCAACGAAGTAAATATTTGTTTCGAGCGCAAAGCTTTTCAGGATGATTGTACGGTTCTGGTTCAAGAGTGAGTCGAACACTTTATCGGTTGCCGAAAGCGTAATCTTGTTACGTCCATGTTCCGGGTCATTATAGACCGACTCGAGGACGCCCGAGCCGTTATCAATAAGAACACGCATATGAGAGACGCCGATGTTGCGGACGAAAATGCTTTCCATCGCCTTTACGATTTCTACCGGCTCGCCGTTGTAGTCAAATTTTGCCATTTCTGACTCAAGCTTGTCTGCATACTGGAAGCTGCGGAATTTCGAAATCTTGTTGTAGAATTTTTCCATCTGGTACGAAATCGTAATCGCTATGATGATTGTCAGAACCATCAGCAGGACAAATTCTACCGGTGATTTTGTAATGACGCGCCACAGCACGGGAAAGAAAAAGCCGACGAGCAGCGACGGAATGGCAAAACAGAGCGAAAAGCGCAGGAACTGCCCCACAAGGAAGAGCGCATCATACAGAATGGTCTGCGCCATGGCAAATACTAAAATAGCCATCATCAGAACGAAGGAGACAGTGAACATCGTGGTGTACATGGCAACACGCAGCTGTGCCAGCGAAAGCGCATAGAGGAACATCCAGCAGGTAACGACCGCACATGCAGAAAGGATGCTCTTCTGGAAGTTCAGCGCGTTTCCGGAAGCCTCCATCCTGAGCATCATGATAACGACAGAAACTGCAGGCAGCACATAGAAGAACACCGCCTTGAAAAAGGCATACCGGGAATACGGCATGTAGTTCGACAGCGTTCCCCGAAGCAGAGAGCGCGAGAAAACATCAAGTCCGACGTAAATCGAAACATTTATGTCAATGAAGAAATTAAACACATAGAACACAAGAAAAACCAGCATAACCATACGCACAATCGACAGCGTACGGGTCTTGCGGATTGGATAGAACGCCATATACAGGCTGAAATCAAAACAGAAGAAGCCCAGAAGCACAAACATGCACCGCGCAAGGAACAGCGACAGTGAATGTGGAGCGCGGAACGTTGACGCCAGCATAAGAGCCGCAACAATACAGGTTACGCACAGCTCAAGGTTCAGCGAAATAAGCTGCTCAGAGTCTTCCGTAACGACACGCTTGTCAGAATAGTATGCAAACCAAAGCAAAAAGGCGGCCATAACGCCGTTAATAACTACATAAATCATCTTCTTACCCCTGAATCTTCGCAACCAGCATTGTCACGTCGTCGCGAAGCTTTTTGCCGCCGTTATATGTCATAATCATTTTTTCGATATCGTTGATAAATTCCTGAGGGTCTTTCGACGCACTCTTCTTGATTGTTTCCTCAAAAAGCGGCGTATCTCCAAGTTCCACTCCATTTTCATCCATGACTTCAGAAACACCATCACTGGCCATAAGGATCAGGTCGCCGGAGAAAAGGCGCTGCTCTGCCACGGAAATATCATCCAGAGGAATAATGCCGACAATCGAGCAGTTGGATGAAAGCGGCTTAATACGATAGCCATCCGGAGAGCGGGTTACGATAATCGGGTCCGACATGGAAGCGTTGATGTAGCGGATTGTCATTTTTTCGGTGTCGATAATGCCGATAAACACAACCGTATACTTATCCTGCAGGTGCATATTCTTAATGGAAGCGTCTACAGCCTGCAGAATGCCTGGTAAGTCTTCCTTATTTTCCTTGATTTTTACCGTATTCATAACGAGGCCCATAACCAGAGCCGCCGCAAGGCCTTTACCGGAAACGTCGCCAAGCATCACCAGAGTTTTATGCTCATCGATGGGAAGGACGGTGTAATAGTCACCAGATACGTTAATGAGCGGCCGGAAATAAGCCGCAAGCTTTACGCCCTTAACGTCCGGCATGGCAGGCGGAAGGAAGGACTGCTGCGTTTTTGCCAGCGCATCCCATTCCTGAGACAATTCCGAAATCTCGGAAAGGCCTGTAATAATACCGCTTCGCGTCTGGAAGCGGTTAAATTCCTCGTACAGACGGGGATACATTTCGTTGTCAAACAGATGCGCGTAGCGGCAGAAAATAAACAGGTGCTGGCCGTTCAGCGCGATAAAAAAACCGCGCGCTCTGCGTGAATTAGACACGATACCAAGGCCGTCACCCAGAAAATAAACGCCGTCTTTCCAGTCAAGCGAAAAGTTCTGACGGACAGTTTCCAGCGTGGACGATGCGCTGGCTATATGGGAAATACTGTTGTACAGCACGTAATTCGTCTTTCTGTCAACATACAGTACGGAGCAGTCAGCTTTCTGCTCAAGAATGTCAGCGACAGCCTGCGTAAAATCTTCCAGAGAATAACAGAAGCGGAGCCTGTCAACAAACTGAGCCAAAAGCCCAGTCTCTTTTGCCATCATCGTATTCCGTTCAATAGCATTGCGGAACAGTTTGTACAAGCTGGAGCTCAACATCAAAAGACTGCCGAACAGGAAGGTCGCAACAATAACAGGAAACGCATTGGAATACATACGGTAGTCGTTAATCTTTGCCTGAGGGACAAGGAACACTGCCAGCAGAATAAACACCACTGTCATTATTGTGTACACCAATACCAAGGCTGCGCGCCGGCGCGATTTATACATAATTCACCCCTATTTTTATCTTACAGGTAGAAGTATATCATATAATCGGCATTTAGCGAGTTTTTTTTATAGATTTACTCAATTTACCCTAGCGGACTTTTTCAGTATGATAGAGCCATGATTAAAGCAGCTATTACCGACAAAGAGCTGACAGAAAAGCTCGACACGATAGAAAAAGACGGCATGACGGTTTTTGTCATGGCTGACGGACAGTTCCGCGGCGCGCTCTATAACGGCACGCGCATGGTAAACCAGATGCGGCAGAATCATCATCTGGGCATTCTGGAAACACTGGTGCTCGGACAGGCAGAGCTCTGTGCCGCCCTTCTGATTCAAACCATGAAAGGCAGGGAACACCTGACATTCCGCTATGACACAAACGGCCCGGCAGCAGGGTTCGCTGTAGAAGCTGACTCCACCGGCTATGTACGCGGGCATCTTTTTCAGAATCCGATTCCGGTTGAAAAACCGCTTGAAAACTGGAACCTAGCGCCATTTTTCGGAGACGGCACGCTCACCATAAGCCGTCTGGGCGAAGGCATGAAGCAGGCGCAGACCGGCACGGTAGAAATCATGCACCGGAACATCGCAAAAGACCTTGCCTGGTACTTTGCGCAGAGTGAGCAGGTACACACCGCCTTCAATACGTCAATTCAGTTTGACAAACAGGGGCGCGTCATCGGAGCCGGCGCACTGTTCCTGCAGGCAGTGCCGGGTGCTGGCGGCAAATCCAAGACAAGCGCACAGACCGCTGACAGCGGAAGCGAAGATAAAGACAGCATAGCGACAGAGCTGATTGGCCGCGTCGAAAATGCATTCCGCGCCTGCCCTTCTCTGGGCACCTGGTTCAGCGAAAACGGAAAAAGAGAGGACATCATTCACGGGCTGTTCAGGGAATTCTCGCCGGTAAGCGTTCTGGACAGGGACATCATCTTTGACTGCCCCTGCAGTGAGGCGCATTTTGTAGATGCAGTCCGCCACCTGCCGAAAGCAGAACTGGAAGACATTCTGAAAAACGACAGCGACCCGCTGGAAATTACCTGCCACAACTGCGGCTCTGTATACCACATACACAAAGACCAGCTGCGCTGACAGCGTACCGCATAAGCCGCCGCTACAATTGCATGATTACAGGATTCGTGTGATTTTTACGGCGGCGTTTCCGTTTACCTTTCCGAGGTAGCCGTAGGCAAAAGGCTTTCCATCAACCTGGATTTCGGCAGCCTCTTCCATGACACGATCAAGCTCCAGCATATCACCTGGGGCAAGGCCTGCAAGTTCCTCACCCTTTCGAAGCGTCGAGCCGTAGATGACCGTAATCCGTTTAGGAGAGCTGGCATTTACTCTGGCAAGCATTTCTGCGGCGCGCGCCTTCCGCTCTGCAATTTTTGCCGCCCGTGCCGCATCCGTGGCTGCAGAGGCAGAATCGGACGCCTGCGCATCTCCAGAAGCCGGTGGCGTGCCTGTACCAGCAGCAGGAGTGGCAGCCGGAGCAGCTTTTTCTGGAGAGGCGCTTCCAGTGCTGACGGTAGAGGATGAGCCGCTTCCAAACAGCCTGTCCAGGTCAGCCTGGGAGAGCGAAATGCCAGAAGACACGGGCTTATTTTCGCGCTCGCTGTTATCATTGCGGATATTATTCAAAACACGGTTAAGTTCATCTTGTGAAAGTGCTATTCCGTCAGCCATGGAAGCAGTATACCACGACTAATCTGTATACGCAAAATAAAAACGTTCTGAAAAGCTGTATGCCGGGGGAAGCTGCATATGCAAAAGGCTTGTGCCTCGCGGGAGCACATGCCGGCGCATGCCGGCGGGAGCATATGTCGGCAAAGGTACAAACAGTGTCGTTAAATCTGCTTGAATCACACTTCAGTTTTATGTAGTATAGGGGCCATATAATTTCTGTTTTAAGGAGAAATCTTATGTCTTCACCTCTGGAAGAATACCTTGCGTCATGTAACGGAAAGCCGAACGCTGCAATGACAGCGTATGTAGCAAACCTGCAGCAGGTTGCATCCGTACAGCCTTCAATCGCGGCGGACGTCGTAAAAGAGCTTGAAACACAGCGCGCTCACCTGAAACTCGTTGCCAGCGAAAACTACTGCTCTCTGGCTACACAGGCAGCAATGGGAAACCTGCTTACAGACAAATATGCCGAAGGCTATCCCGAACACCGCTACTACGGCGGCTGTGTAAACGTCGATTCTGTAGAAATGACAGCGGCAAAAGAAGCTGCAGAGCTTTTTGGCGCAGACTATGCATATGTTCAGCCCCACGCAGGCTGCGATGCAAACCTCGTAGCGTACTGGGCTATTCTTTCAGCAAAAGTTGAGACTCCCACGTTAGAAGAACTTGGCGTAAAATCCTTAAACGATCTCTCAGCAGAACAGTTTGACATGCTGAGAAAGAGATTCGGTAACCAGAAGCTTATGGGACTTGACTACAGCTGCGGCGGCCATTTGACACACGGCTACAAGATGAATGTTTCTGCACGTATGTTCGAAAGCCACCCCTATGGCGTTGACAAAGACACCGGCTTACTCGACTACGACGCAATCGAAAAGCAGGCAATGGAAGTAAAGCCCCTCATCCTGCTGACAGGTTTCTCAGCCTATCCCCGCAAGATTGACTTCAAGCGCTTCCGCGCAATCGCCGACAAGTGCGGTGCCGTACTTATGGTAGACATGGCACACTTTGCAGGCCTTGTAGCTGGCAAAGTCTTCACCGGCGATTACGACCCCGTCAAATGGGCAGACATCGTAACGACAACCACGCACAAAACGCTCCGCGGCCCGCGCGGCGCCATGATTCTCTGTAAAGCAGCGTTTGCAGACTTCGTAAACAAGGGCTGTCCGATGGTTCTCGGCGGACCGCTTCCGCACGTCATGGCAGCAAAAGCCATCGCATTCAAAGAAGCTGCCAGCGACAGCTACAAGCAGTATGCCGAGAACATCGTCAAGAATGCACAGGCACTTGCAGAAAACTGCATGAAACTGGGCATGCGCCTGCAGACTGGCGGTACAGAAAATCACCTGATGCTCATCGACGTTACCACCTACGGACTTACCGGAAAGCAGGCAGAAGCCGCGCTCTTCCAGTGCGGAGTGACAGCAAACGCAAACGCACTCCCCTATGACAAAAATGGCGCATGGTGGACCAGCGGCATTCGCGTCGGTACTCCGGCAATGACAACTCTCGGCATGAACGAACAGGACATGGCAGAAGTTGCCGGCATCATCGACACTGTGCTCAAGGGAACAAAACCGGGCGTCACAAAAGACGGAAAGCCCGCCAAGGGAAAAATCGAGCTTAGTGAATCAACAAAGGCAGAGGCTACAGGCCGCGTAAAGGCACTGCTTTCAAAGCATGTGCTGTATCCGGAACTGGACCTTGACTTTTTGAAAAAAGCTTTTGTAAAGTAGTAACATTAAGGAAACCCCTGCAGCGTCATGAATAAAGTACGGCATTTTTTTTTGAATAATACAAAGATGCTTCTCTACATCGCCTGCTGGGTTTTCCATGCCTCTGTAGCCGCGCTTTCCAATGCCTACGGCTACAAGGTTCTGTCCGCATACAACATGGCAGTCTCCTTTGTGTATGCAACCTTCGTCCTTTTATTCAATCAGCAGAGCATTCAGAACGCATTTTTCACATTCTTCTATTTTGAAATGCTCACCTACAGTTCAATCTTGACAGTCTGCACGGGAACCGATTTCGGAAGTAGCGTTTTGTCCATAAGCATCATCCCGATGCTGTTCCTGCATACAGTCAACAGGCAGCTTTCCAAGCGCTACTATATTTCACTTATCACCTGCGCTGTAGCTGTCACCTATTTTATTCTCTGGTGGACATACGCCCGCACCGGAATACTGTCGCTGGACTTTGTAACCGCACTGACCGTCCACCGCAAGTTTTATATTGCACACTTTATCCTGATTCTGGCAATAATGGGGCTGTTTCTCTTTTACTACAGCATTCTCATAGAGTTTACCTTGTCCCGCTCCCGGCGCAAGGCTGCGTCCCAGGCAAAAACCTTAAGCTACATGGCAAACCACGACCAGCTTACCGGCCTTATGAACAGACGGAAATTCTCCGAAATCCTGCAGCGGGTTCACGCAGACTGTGCAAAAAAAGGCACGATTTTTTCATTTACGATTTTTGATATCGACGGCTTTAAGCACATAAACGACAGCTACGGCCACGACGCAGGCGATTTTATCCTGCAAAGCATGAGCGCGCTGGTCGCAAAGCACCTGAACGAAGGACAGTATTTTGCACGCTGGGGCGGTGAGGAATTTGTCATCTTATTCCAGGAAGGTCACGAGCAGGCAGTCAGAAAGCTGGAGGAAATCCGCACCGCTGTCGAAAAGGCCGTTTTCCGCTGGCAGTACACCGACGTACACCTGACGCTGACATTCGGCATCTGCGACTCAAAGGAATGTGCTGACGCTGAGCGAATAACAATCTGTGCTGACAACAGGCTCATGTACGGCAAGCAGCACGGGAAAAATCAAATAGTATCTTCCCAGATGGTATCCTCATGAAAAAACTGCTGTATTTTTTTATCAAAAACAATACGCTTCCCATTTACATCGTAACCTGCGCAGCATTCTTAGCATGGACGTTTATCGCGCTGACCTTTACAGGTGCCGAATTCTATCACCTGCGGTTCGTAAATACAGGCTGCACGCTGGTCTTACTGCTTCTCTGCCTGCTGTATAAAAAGATGAACAGGATTACAGCGCTTACCGTCTTCCTGATTGTCACGCTCCTGTACTGCATACTCCTGCCTGTCATCGTGAACATGAACTGCGGCACGGAGTTTTACCTTCTAAGCAGCATCCCCGCACTCTTTCTGCTGACAGCGGATTACAAAAAGCCCCGCGGCTACTACACGATTCTGAACATACTGATTTTTTTCGCCCTGCTGTTCCTGCTCTGCTACAGAATTACGCATACGCCGCCGACAAAGCTTTTCATCGCAGAACGCAGGCTTTTTTACATGATGTCCCAGTACACCGCCATAGGCCTGTCCATCACCTTTATGACCTACTCCGGTTTTAACTCACTGGTTATTCTGCACCATCTTTCCCACAAATCAAAATTCCTGCAGAAAGAGCTTGAGTATACGGCAAAGCACGACGCGCTGACCTCACTTATGAACAGGCGGCGGACAGCCGAGATTTTTGCAGAATGTGAGCAGCGGAAAGAAGCTGACAACACAGACTTTGCCATCTGCATTTTTGACATCGATAACTTCAAGAAGATAAACGACACCTACGGACACGATGCAGGCGACTTTATCCTTAAGTCGTACTCCAGTGCCGTCAGAAAGGCATTCCACGAATCAATAAAAGTAGCCCGCTGGGGCGGCGAGGAATTCCTGATTATTTTTCCGGCGATAACGCAGAATACCATCTATGAGCTTGAGCGCATCCGTAAGCGCATAGCCGCCACTCCCATCGAATACAACGGAAAGCCGATAACGGTTACCGCGACATACGGCATCAGCTCCTCAAGGAACATTCATTCTGCCGGCGAAGTGCTCGCTGATGCAGACCACATGCTGCTTGAAGGAAAAGACAACGGGAAGAACCGTCTGGTCGTCAGCGAAAAATACTAGCCTCCGCTTTTTGCCACTTGATTTTTGACCGCGAAATGATACACTACCGCCATGAAGATTTTTAACATCACTAAGATTTCTAAAACAGTCGTGATTGCAGCTGCCGCAGGCGCAGTTCTTTCTTTTGCTTCCTGTACATCAACCCAGCCCATTGCTGATGATATGTCGGCACAGGAATTAATCCAGAACGGACAATCTTCTTTTGAAACCGGAAACTACAAGATGTCGCTCCGTTATTTTAACGCTGTCGTTGAGCGCTATTCAGACAATCTCGCAGTCTGCATCGAGGCAAAATACGAGATTGCCCACCTCTACATGAAAAAGAAAATGTACAGCTCGGCAGTTCCAGTCTTTGAAGAAATCTGCGAAATCTACAAGAACGTCACGCCGGGAGTCTTGCCGGCTGCATACGAAAAACTGTCACAGCTGGAGCTGGCAAAGCTTACCCCCGAGCAGCTGAGCAAGGCTCACGCTGACATGGCAAAAAAACAGCACTAAAACAAAAAAAGCCTGTAAAGAGCATTTCCTTACAGGCTGCACCGCACGTACCTGCCGGCGGCCTATGAGCTTTCGGCAGGTGATTACCTATCTTCCGCGGCGGGATTTATCATCCGGTACGATTATCGTATCAATGACAATCGCCTTCTTGTTTGCAGTTTCAGCGACAAGCTCCTTGCTGAACTTACCGCTTCCGCGGGGTTTAGGATGCGGCTCTGCATCTCCGATAAGGATTATCTTCCGGTACGCTTCTGGCCGCCACTTGTAAAACTCCATCGATCCATACAGCGCCTCGTATACTGCTTCCGGAATGTCGCCGCCTTCCTTCCCATGAATGACAAAATCATTAAGATGGCGTGTAAACAGCTTTATGTCTCTGGTAAAATCATAAAATTTTACCGGCAGGTTCATGTACCTGTATGTATCGCCATAATCCCGATATAAAAGCAGGCCAATCCGTATGTCCGCATACTCCGCAAGCGACTCTGTCAGCAGGGGAATCCAGTCTTCACGAAGCTTCTGAATATCATCAATCATGCTGCCAGTCGTATCAATGGCAAACACAACATCCACTATCTGATTTTTATCTATACGGTTGATGGCGTCCATTGCATCGTCCACAATGGAGTCTGGTCCCCGGGAATACACCATCTTACCGCCGCCAAAGCCCGCAATTTCCTTAAAGGAATCGACGGCGACAGGGTTATAGTCATCAGTCAGGATAACAGGCTCTTCAATCGGTGCCGGCTCGGCCTCTTTCGGAGGCTGCGTTTCTTCCGGGACAGCCCGCTTTACAGGTGCGCCAAGGTCAAACATGTATGGATTGTCAGCATACGCTCCGGCATAATCCCCATAGGGTTTTTCAAATGCACGGATATTGATAAATGTGCCGCGGCCAATCTTTACAACGCCGTTTCGTTCCCAGGGATACCCGTACACAAGCTCTGCTGGAATATAAATGTGAAATGCCTCACCAAACTGACTGTCAGCCTCGGCCGTAGAGTCGATAAGGCTGAATCTGGCATAGTCCGACACCAGTACCTTGCCGTCCAGATAGCGGACCTCATCGCCGTTTACCGGATTGTATTCTTTAGCCCGGTAGGCAAAGCTGTCAGAAGTGCCCTCCGGATCCTTTGTTGTTTCCACAAGCATGACCGATTCCATGCCTGCCTTTTTACGGATGTACAGGTGATACCCTGCAGCATCATCGAAACCGTGGGCAGCGTCGTATACAAGACGCAAATCTTCCGGATGAATCACAAGGTCCTGTGCATATGCAGTAAAAAGTGCGGATATCAGACTAAAAAAAACAGCAGCCAGTCTTCTCATACTAGTATTATCGTCTATTTAAGAGTTGAATTTAGCCCAAACTATGATATAATAGCCTGTTGTGGACGAGAACATGGAAAACGTACAAAATGCCGCATTTGTCTCAGTACCGCTAGACGATTTCTTTGACCCGCAGGAAATCAATAATGACATACAGACTGGTATCGTCGTCCTTACCTCAAAGCAGCGTGCCATGGTAGATGATTTAAGCCAAAAGCTTACGATTATCAACCCCATGCACATGGAAGCTTTCAACAGAAGAATGGATGACTTAAAAAGCCTCGCAACCGCAATTGCAAGGTTTCCGTCTCTGCTCGAACGGGCATCTTTGGTCAGTGGCATACGAACACCTCAGGAACTTATCGAATCACTCATAGCCCATACGCCCGAAGGCGAGGCAACCCTGCAGCTGCCTTCCAAGTCAACGCTGGGAAGAGGCTTTCTTGTAGCAAAGATTCACACATTCTCTTCGCTTACAAAACTGGCGAAAGAAGCCGAGCTAGATGAAAAAATCATTCATGCCTTTCAGGACGAAACAGTATCAATGATGTTTTTGCTTCAGGCAGAAGATGTGTACCTGAATATGATTCGCGACAACAGCATTGACATTGATTTCCGCCGGCAGCTGGCCCTGTCGCTGCTGCTGCTCTGGGAACACCGGGCAGACCAGAACATCGCCGACATAGCGCCCGTTCTGCAGTCAGTCTGGATGGCACGAAGGCGGCTTGCACCTGCGTTCGGCACCATGATGGGAACCAGCGAGCTTATCATGATTTCGATGCAGATGGACGAACAGTGGGCGGCCTTTATCAAGACAAAGCTCAGCGAACAGAAAGTTTCTCAGGCAATGGAGGAATTCCTGTTCGGGCTTTCTTTCGAGCAGATTCAGCGGCTCAAGACCATACTGCGCGAAAAAGGCATTGCGGCAATCGGCCGCGATGAAGTTTCCCAATATCTTGGCCAATATGTAAAAACGGACGTCAGCCTGGACTACCGGGATTTTTATACGCAGTATTCACTACGGCGTGATAACGCACGGGCCAGAGCCAGATTCGGACTGGACGGGCCGCATAAAACTCTAGAAGACTACTTTATTCGCTTCGTAATGGAGCAAAACAGGGAGAAACAGAATAATGACATCTACGCAAAATAACACCGAAAATAAAAAGCGAGTGCCGTATCATTTCGGAGAAAAATTGCGCACCGTACGAGAAAGAAAAGGACTTACACTAAAAGTAGTCGCACAGCAGGCCGGCGTAAGCGAAAGCCTGGTCTCTCAAATTGAGCGCAACAAAGTATCCCCGGCTATTGATACGCTGCTGTCGCTGGCAGATGTACTGGACATCAATCTGGAATATCTTTTTGAAGAGTATCACCGCGAGCGTCCGGTTACAATCATCCGGGCCGACACCCGCCGAAAAATTGCAGAAGACGACATTACGTATGAAGAGCTTGCAAAACCGGTAGACAGCGATGGCGACCATGCCGTCGAGTCCTACCTGCTCGAAATTCCCGTCGGCTCCCACACGCATAAAGGTTCCTATGGCCACACCGGCCGCGAAATCGGCTATATCCTGCAGGGAAAAGCCCAGCTTCACTACGAAAACCTCGTCTACAACCTTACCGAAGGAGACAGCATTTCTTTCAGTTCAGGCGCCCCCCATACGCTCATCAACAACGGACCGATACCGTTAAAAGCGTTATGGATTGTAACCCCGCCACAGCGCTTTATCCGCTAGATGCACACAGGAAGCGTCTGCAGACTGCATTTGCAAAAAACGTCAGCCTATTGCACAAAAAGCACATTTCTGTCATAGTAAGCAAACCACACGGAACTACCGGCGGCAGGAGGTGAAATACTTTGGCAACAATTCTGGTTGACGACAGCGAAAACCTTGAAAAAGCAATCAAACGCTTTAAACGCATGGTTGAAAAAGAAGGCATTATCCGCGAGTACAAAAAGCGCGAATATTATGAGAAGCCCTCTACAATCCTGAACCGCAAAAACAAGACTCTGCAGCGCAAGCTGATGAAGAAGAATCGTAAATCACATGATGGTCGCTCATCTTACTAAGGAGCGCGGTTCAAAAAAAACCTCTGGCATCGCCCGGAGGTTTTATTTTTTATACGCCGCACTCCTGTTTATAACACTCCCCTTTTGCTTCTCTCTGTCGTCCTGTACAACCACAGCCGCACGACTTACCCCGCTTGAGCAAAGCGCATACATTCCGGCTCATTTTAGCTGGACAAAAATCTGCGACGGCATCGGCTACTGCTACTGCACGTTTCCCGCGCTTCCGCTACGCTACCACGGCGTTTCCATTGCCCTGGACAAGGTCGTGCTGACCGCATACCCCGACACTGCGACCGTTTTCGAAAAAAAAGCTTCTGTACCAGAAAGCTTCCCCGGAAAGAAGACCGGAGCTTTTGCTAAAGAATCCGGCGCAACCGTCGCCATCAACACGACCCCCTATGCAGGCAAAAACGGCAGCAGCAGCCTGCTTTCCCGGCTGCTCCCGGCACGGACACTCGTCGGCACACACAGACTGCGGGGAACAGAGCTAGGAACAGCCAGCAGCCGTTACTGCGCGCTTGTCTTTACAGAAACAGAAGCGCAGCTTACCGCAAGAATCATCGACAGCCAGACCGAAGCCGAGCTTTTCTGCGCTGACTATGCATTTGGCGGCTTCTGGACAATCCTCAGAAACGGAAACGTCCGGGAGTTTAAGCCAATTCACACATCGCGAACAGCCTGCGGTATCAGTGCAGACGGAACGACGCTGTACCTGCTGGTAGTAGAAGGCGAACATCCAGCAAAAAGCATCGGACTGTCTTTTTCCGAATGCGCAGAAGTGCTAAAAGCCATGGGCTCCCAATCTGCCATGGAATTTGACGGCGGCACATCCTCCGAACTGTGCATTAACGGTAAGAGCGTCATGAGTTACAGCATAAGACAGAGAAACGGGGCGTCCCTGGGTTTCAAGGTAAAATAGCTGATTTTCATTGACGGTTAGCAAAAAATCAGCTAGTATTAAGCCATGGGGATAACGACTACTCAGCAGCTTACGCGATATTATGAGCAGTACCGCGACACAGAAATCGCTTTTTCGAAAGACATTATCCGGGCTACAAGTCTGGATCCTCGGCAGGTCTATATTAAATGCAGCGGATCCCAATGGCCTTGCATAATCAATTCTACGTCTTTTTCGATGGCGCGTATTGTTGTCGGTACTAAAGGTGGCGCTTATTCACAGCTTTCCGCAAAAGAAACTCCACTTGTAAATCTGCGCTTTTGTTTTAATCCACCGGGAAATGATGTAGTTATTTTCCAGGTACCCGGAAAAGTAACGAATATCAGTCCCTACATGAACTCTTCAGAGCTTGCCATTATCACTCTGACTTTTACGCAGCGCCCGCCGGATGATTTAATCGAAATCGTCGGACAGCTTCTTGATGCAAATCAGAATGCGCTTCGCCGTAAAGAAGAGCGCATTGTTCTTAACGATGAAAGCCGAAGAAAGCTCGGCATAACCAAAGAAGAGACAATCATCAACATACAGAATGTGCCGCGCCACTGTATCATGCGCGAGATTTCTTTTTCTGGAGCAAAAATCATCATCGCAGGTCTTCCTCAGTTCCTGACAGGAAAAGAAGCACAGATGCGCATTGATTTTGACGACCCGCCCGAAAGCGTCGTTCTGAAAGGTGTCGTTGCTTCCGCAGACATAATTGAGGGACGGAAAGACATCTGCCAGATTTCAGTGCGTTTTGATGAAGCGACACTGCCGCTTGCTTTCAAGATGCACGTAAACAGCTATCTGACAACCGTCAAAAAGCCTTCAATGTCGGCCGCAGAACAGCTTGCCGCGCAGAAAGCAAAGCAGGAAAAACTGCTTGAGCAGCAGAAAAAGGTGCAGGAAGCCCGCGCCGCAAATCAGGCGGCAAATGCAGCTGCAGAAAAAGCGGCGGAAGCAAAGGCTGAAGCAAGCGCACAGGCCCGCGCTCAGGCTGCGACACAGGCAACAAACCAGGAAAAACAGCCCGCAACGGCTCAGGGAGACGCTTCTGCACAAGAAGCACAAAGCACTCCAGCACAAGCCGATGCCGCACCGGCAGCGAACTGACAGCAGGGCAGCCGTTAAGGCTGCCACTTTTTTTATAAGGAAACACTATGAACACTTCTGATTCTCTTAACTCTGTATACTTCATCAATCTGCCGGAGAGCTTTACGCTTTCCGAGCATGCGCTTCCGATTGATCCGTCCATTCCACTGCCAGTACAGAAAAAAGACGGGGATGCACCCGGCTCTTTCAATATGGAAGAATTGACGCAGGAACAAATACTTGCCGGCATTTTGACCATCCTCGCGTATGACAGCAAAAACGAGCATGTTCCTTACTACCGCTCTATCTTAAAGGCAGCACGCCCTAACATAAAAAAAGAGATGACTGAAGCCGGCATCTTAAAGGCAAAAAACGAAGACTTTGATCTTGCAGAAGAAATCTTTAAGGCCCTGCGCGGCTTCGACCCGGACGACATGGGAACCGTCCTCAACATGGCACTGCTTTGCGACCAGCGCGCAGATTCTTACCGCTCATCCGGTCTTATTGAGGATGCAGATGCCTACGACAACGACGCGCTTTCTTATTACAAGGATGCGATGAACGCAGAGCCGGAAATTCCAGACGCTTTCTTTAACGCAGGATTCTATCACTTAAAAAAGCACAACTACGGCGAAGCAAAAAGCTGTTTTGAAAGCTACCTTGCCCTGACAGTAGACGTAAAAGATGAAGAGCTTGGCGAAAACGGCATATACAAGAAAAAACGCGCCGCAGAAGTGCTTGAAGACATTAAAAACCGCAACATGGACGACGACCATTTTATCGCCGCACACCAGCTGATTGCAAACGGGGAAGAAGAAAAAGGACTTGAAGAAATCCGCCTGTTTTTACAGAAGAACGCCGGCGTCTGGAATGCCTGGTTCATGCTCGGCTGGGCACTCCGCAAGCTCGGCCGCTTTGCTGATGCACGGCAGGCCTTTGAAAAGGCGCTTACCTGCGAGGGCGGCGATAAGAATGCCGACACATACAACGAGCTTTCAATCTGCTGCATGGAAGAAAAGGAACTTGCAAAAGCGCGCGAATACCTTCTGAAAGCGCTTTCGATTGCACCGGAGAGCACGAAAATCATCTCAAATCTGGGCTACGTTTCAATGAAGGAAGGAAAGCCTGCAGAAGCTGCCGCCTACTTCCAGACAGCGCTGGAGATTGACCCGAACGACACAATCGCAAAAGCAGCGCTCGAAAGCTTAGACCGCTAAAAATCAAGTACAAGCCTGTCGCCAGCCTTGATGCCAGCGCGGGCGAACCAGCCCTGCGGCACTTCAAGCGCATAGCGTGCGCTGAATGTGCTGCTAACAGTCGCAAGGCTGTAGGGATTCATGTCAAAAATGTCCCGGATAATTCCTTTTCTGTCGATATAGGCGATGGAAAGCGGATGCGGAGTGTCTTTCATCCAGAAATGCAGAATCTGGTCAGTCGTGAATACAAACAGCATGCCGGTACCGTCGGGAACCGATTTGCGTCCCATTAAGCCACGCTGCTGTTCAGCTCCGGTACGCGCCATTTCCGCCCGCAGATGTATTTCCGTGCCATCTGCAGTGCAAATCGTAAGAGGCCTTACTTCAAGCTTTTTTGCGCCGAATAGGAGCACCGCAACAGAACATAACACAGCAATACAGAACAGACGCTTCATCACAGCCTCTCTAAAAAATCATCCCTCATTTTTTCAGTGGTAGTCTTTTCGACATTTGAGTCCTCGCGTCTCTGGTCAAATATCTTCCTGTCGACATATTTTAAGACCAGCGGGCGCTCAAGGCTCAGCTGCACGGAGCTGTCCGTCCAGACTGACTTCTGCGGAGAAATTTCCTGAGGATCCCCATATTTTTCGCACAATGTCTGAAACACAGAATAGTGATCAACTTTTTCGCGGTTCAGATTCAGCGTGATCGTAGAAAGCTTTCCATCGGTAAACTGAAACCAGCAGCGGTCAAAGAAGGACAGGGGCGCATAGGTAGCATCTGTTTCGATGAGCACATCATAGACCTTTTCACCGTTTTTCTGACCGCGAACGCTGGGACTCAACGAAACGTCTCTGTCGCCGCGATAGCCAAACTCCGCATGCTTTTTCAATTCGCTTTTTACTTCTTCCACGCTCATGCCAAGCTTGATGCCGTCATACCCGGACGGAAGCGCAAACAGGGCGAAGGAAAGGAAACTGGCAATAAAAGCGGCTAGCAGGCGTTTTTTCATCGGTTACGAGCCTCTTCATGCTCTCGAAGACGACGGAGTGTGTTTCTGTTGAAGCGCACTTCCTTCAGCAGTTCCTCAGTATCCCTGATGATTATTTTATTCTGCGGATATTCAATCGAAATGAATTTTGAAGTCGTAAACTGATACAGGCACCGCTGTTTCTGGTCACTCGTAAGGCCGCACATAGAGGCAAGGTCCTCCGGCGTTAAGTCCGTTCGCATGGCTATGTGAGAACCGACGGATGAACGGCCTTTTTCCATCTGCAGCGCAAGCATATCAAGCATCTTCTCCATCGGATCGGAAAGCTGCGTATTGGCAAGCTGGCGGTACATGGACCAGATGCGGTCTGCGAACGTGTTGGTAAGGCGGGAAATCAGCTGTGGCTGCGTGGCAACCATTTTATCAAAGTTCTGATGGTTTACGGTCATCAGCTGGCACGGCTCGTTTGCA